>JAAYCO010000206.1 GCA_012729725.1 Planctomycetota bacterium | reverse complement strand
CTTCCGAGCGGGTCTGTGGAACCCGACGAGACCGCGCTGGATGCCCTGAAACGCGAGGTGTATGAAGAAACTCGCCTGCATGTCCGCCATGCCCAGCCCATGGGCGTTTACTCGGGGCCCGGCCAAAGATTCACTTACCCCAATGGAGACCAGGTGCAGGGCTTCGCGCTGGCATTCATAGTTCGCCGCTGGGATGGAACTCCAGCCGCGGATGGCGAAGAAGGCGCAGAGGTGCGCTTCTGGCCGATGGACGCGCTGCCGCAAGACCTGGCGGCGATACACGTCGAAACCCTGAATGACTTCGTGCAGTATAGAGATACGTTTATTCTGAAGTAGCATGCGGCCAGAGCGCCGCTCCAGCGCCCATATCATTATTCACGCCATGAGCGGCCAACGGATGCGCCTGCCATGGAACTTGGAATGCCGTTGATAAAGTGTTATCTTCTGGCCCCGCACGCCGGAGGCGACTGATGCCGCCGCCGAAGGTGCAATCTGAAAATTGATGTCAGGAAGGTGAAGTTATGGATCATTTTGAAGAAACAGATGTTTCGCGGATCATTCTGGAGACCTATCACGCCAAATTCGCAAAGGCGCTGTGCAGCGACGTGGCGATAGTTGGCGCGGGGCCTTCGGGCCTTGTCGCCGCGTGGAAACTGGCGCAGGCGGGCAGGCAGGTGGTGGTGCTTGAAAAACGCCTCAGCCCCGGCGGCGGAGTCTGGGGCGGCGCCATCGGCATGAACGACGTCGTCATTCAACCCGAGGCGCTGGCCATTCTCGATGCAGCCGGCGTGCAACACCAGCCCGCCGGCAGGCTTCACGTGGCGGACGCCATGGAGCTGGCATGCGCGCTGTGCATCAAGGCCAAGCAGGCAGGGGCGATCATCCTGAACCTGATGGCCGTCGAAGACATCTGCGTGCGCAACGGACGTGTCAACGGCGTCGTCGCCAACCGCACAATGCTGGGCGAAAGCCTGCCGATAGATCCCATCGTCTTCGGCGCGAAGGCCGTGATAGACGCCACCGGACACGATGCGATGCTTGTCGAATGCCTCCAGAGCCGCGGCCTGCTCGACGAGATGGGCGTCGAAGGCCCGATGAACGCCCACGCCGGCGAGCAGTTCGTCATCAAGAACGTCGCGGAGATATTCCCCGGCCTGTGGACCACCGGCATGTGCGTGTGCGCCTCCCAGGGCGGCCCGCGCATGGGCCCGATCTTCGGCGGCATGCTGCTTAGCGGCCAGTCCGTGGCGCGGCAGGTGCTCGACTCGCTGGCGAAACCCGGTGATTCCCGCCCCGCCGCTGCAGCAATGCCTCAGGCGTAGATCAGACAGATTTGATGCAAAAGGCCCGACGGATCTGCCGCCGGGCCTTTTGTTTTTACACGTTATGGGATGCCGCCGTTAGGCGGCGATTGTCACACCGTTTGTTTCTGCCTTCGCCAGCGACGCCGTGGAACTTTCTTGACCGGACCGGGCCGGCTCGACATGGCTCGGCCGCCGCCTGAGGAGCGCCTTTGCCCGCCAGAAACGTCGGACCTGGGCTGAAAAGATTTTTCCACATGTCTATTCGCTTCTTCCCTTCCACCGGCAACCTCAAGCCGTCGCCCGAGGAGCTTTTCGATGTCCCTGAGCAACTCTCTTTCGTCGTTGGAGCAGAAAGAAACCGCCTGTCCTTCGAGCCCCGCTCGCCCGGTTCTGCCAATGCGGTGCACATAGGTCTGGGCTTCATTAGGCAGATCGTAGTTGAAGACGTGCGAGACATCCGAAACGTCGATGCCGCGCGAGGCGATGTCGCTGGCCACAAGCACCCGCAGCCGGCCGGACTTGAGCTGGTCGAGCGTGCGCTGACGCTGGTTCTGGCTCTTGTTCGAATGCATGGCGGCGGCCGCGATGGACGCCTGCTCAAGCTGATGCGCAACCCGGTCGGCGCGATGCTTGGTTCGAGTGAACACGATGGCCTTGGTGATGCCCTCGCCCGACAGAATGTTCTTGAGCAAGGGCAGCTTGCCGTCCTGCTGCACGAAGTAAACCGCCTGGGCGATGGTCTCGGCAGCCGGGGCCTGCGGGGCGATGGTCACCGCGACAGGATCTCGCAGAAACTGGTTGGACATCTGCTTGATCTGCTGGGGCATAGTCGCGGAAAACAGCATCGTCTGGCGTTCATCGGGAACAAGCCCGACGATTCGCTTGATGTCGGGCAGGAAGCCCATGTCGAGCATCCGGTCCGCCTCGTCGAGGACGAGGATTTCGACGCGGTCGAGCCGCAGCCGCTGCTGGCCAATCAGGTCCAGCAACCGTCCGGGCGTGGCGATAAGGATGTCCACTCCGCGGCGCAGCGCCTCGCATTGAGGGCGCTGGTTCACTCCGCCGAAGATGGCGGTGTGGCGAAGGCCGCTGGGCCTGCCGAACTCTCCCACCGTCTGGCTGATCTGCGCCGCCAGTTCGCGGGTTGGCGCGACGATCAGCGAACGAATCGGCCGATGCCCATGAGGCGGCTTTCGCAGGCCCAGACGCTGGATGATTGGCAGCGCAAACGCCGCCGTCTTGCCCGTGCCCGTCTGGGCGCAGCCAAGTATGTCTCTGCCGCCGACCCCGTGCGAGATCGTCTGCGCCTGGATGGGCGTTGGCCTGGTGAACTGCTTGTCGCGAATGATGTCCAGCAGGGCGCGGTTCAGGCCCATGCCGTCAAAAGAGTTAGTCTCGGAATTCAAAATAAGTTCTTTCTTCTTAGTGTGAGATCCATCCGTGGATTCTCCCTCGCGCCTGCGGCAGCACCCTTGCGAAGCCATTCTCATGGCCGATGCCGAGCTTGAAGGCGAAGGCGAAATCAGCGGGGATTTCTTGCCGTCACGTACAGGACTACTAGTTCGTCCCGCACATTGAGGGGCGAAAGGCGAGGGAAACACATCCCTCAGTACGCTATTGAGTGATGTGATGGGAGCAACAGCTCCACCTCAATCCGGCGATTAGATCATGCTTGTGCCAAGAAAGCCAGAGAATTATTTGGCATTTCAGCGTCCACCGGCGGCGGACAAATCCTCTCGCATGGGCATCCACTTACGTTGATGGGCCAGACGTGAAAAGCCCCGCATGGAAATGCGGGGACCTGACTTCAGTCGCGTAGCGACACCTCGCCATTGCAGGATCAGCTACTTCCATCAATGACATTTGTATGGCGGCTCTCTCGCCTCTGTTCTGCCATTGGGCCAAAAGCCATTCTTCAACCTGCCTGGCGCCACCAACTATGGGTGTGTCTATATAGACTGATAAAAAGCCAAGCTGCACCCTCGTCCGCGCACTTGGCGAATGAGTCAAGTCTCGGGAAGATCTGCAGCCGGCGGTCACAACGCAAATAGCGATAATGCACGCAGAAGCCAGCAGGCTGCGTAATAACCACGTTCGCACACGCAGGCAGCCGTTTGAAAGCATCAAGCAGTCGCGGAGCGAAAAGGGTCGGAGATCCATTTCGGCAAAATGCCTGGGCCAAGCATGGCGACTTCCAAAATGCGCTTTGTCCTTCATTATTCCTTCGCAAGAGACATCGTTTTTATTGTCGGCCTATCAGTGTTGGAGGCATAGATTAAGGATTCGCCCATAACCGCTGCCGAGACAGCCCGGCCAATATCCTTGATCGTCTGTCCGTCGCTGCTCACCAGGCAAAGCGGCGCGGTATTGCGCTCGTCAAATTCGCATTTCATGGCAACGGCCGATCCGTCGTCCATAACTGCAACTGGAAAGCATGGCATATCCTGTTGTTGCCTGGAAGTTCCATCAACCGACAGAACCGTAAACCCATACCGTGTGTTCGGTCCTTCCGGTGCGTCGGCCGGTTTTGACTGAAAGGCAATGAACTTGCCATTCTTGCTCACCACCGGCGGGCTTGAGACTATGCCGATTGGAGCAATGTCAGCCAGTACTTTGCCGGCTGAATCAATGTGAAGCAATCGCCCTTGTCCTACTGCTTTAGCCAACGATACGGGTGCCTCCAACGCCGATGGGTCGCCACCCATAAGAAAGGTTCCGTCTGGCAGACCTGCCGAGACCATGCCACACACAGGCAACTGCTTTGATTCGCCGGTTGACGGGTCCACAAGCAACACTCTGGAGAGCTTTCCAGATTTTGTCATAGTCGTTACCACGACAAAGTTGCCCGCCCACAGAGCCATCACCTTTCCTTGGGCTATCTGCACGGGCGCACCATCTGGAAGCCCAACCGCATAGACGGTTGTGCCTTTGGGGCTCATCCAGTGCACCAGCAGATGTGACCGGCTGGCTGAAAACCGACAGGTAGTCCCCTGTTCTTTGCCTTTGCCCACTAGGTCCGCGACGCGCGTAAGCTCGCCTGTCTTCAAATCTACGATTGTCGCCTCAGCTTCTGCCGTTGCTGCCTGATCGCACGCCGGGCAATGCCGTCCTCATGTATTACCTGGCCAGGCAGACCATGCCACACGTTCAGGATCTCAAGCAGTTTCAAGAGAAGGCGGAACTTATAGAAGAATATATTGCAATGTCTTTACCTGAATTGCCGCAACAGGAAGTCTCCGCCCTGCTCGACAATTACTCAACCATGCTGCAACAGATCCAGATCGGCGCCATGCGCGATGATGCCGACTGGGGACTTCCGCTCAGCGAAGGCTGGAAAATAAGCTTACCTCCGGTTGTCAATTTCCGGGCCATGGCGAAGGTCTTGGTGCTCAAGGCCCGGCTGGAAATCGCCCAAGGCCAGTTTGACAAGGCGATTCGCACACTTCAAGTCGGCTTTGCAGTGGGACGGCACCTGGGCAAGGCGAATAGTCTGCTCGCCTCATTGGTTGGCTGCTCCATCAACTATCTTATGCTTGAACGGGTTAGAGAACTGATTCAGCACGGTGGTCCCAACATGTACTGGGCGCTGGCGGGGTTGAAGCAGCCGCTGATCGATTTAAGCATGGCCGTGCGGTATGAGCGCGAATTCGTGATGATGTCATATCCGGCATTCCGCAAGATGATGACAAGGCCAATCAGCCAAGCCGAATCGGACGAATTGCTGCGGGCGCTTACGGAACTACAGTCGCTCATGAGGTGGAGTGCCGATAATACCTCATGGGTTGAGACACTCAGCCAACCTGATCAGTATTATGGTATCGCCAAGGAATCGATGATCCAGCGTGGCCACGACCCCGCCACGGTTGAGGCCATGCCTGTGGGCCAGGTTGTAACAATCTACATCTGGAAAGACTTTGTTCGCTGGCGGGATGAGATGATCAAGTGGTTTGACCTGCCGTATCCTCAAGCTCGTGAGGGTCTCAACCGGACGACGCAGCAGTTTGAAGACTGGCTTAAGACCAACGACAGGCACAATCCGATGCTTAAATCACTGCCCGATGGCCGCTCGTATTTCCTCCAGACCAGGATTGACCGGCTGAAGGCAGCTCTCCAGACGATCGAAGCCATTCGAGCCCATGCTGCCGTCCACGGCGTTCTACCCCGGGCGCTGAACGAACTGGAACTGCCGGCCCAGCTTGACCCCATAACCGGCAACGCCTTCGAGTACAGCATTGAAGGCGACACATTCAATCTGATCGGGCGACCGCCGCAGGGAGAGTCAGCCGACAATGGCATACACTACGAGGTGCGCGTTGTTATGCCCGCCAGGCCGCCAGCCGACTGAACGCGCCGGGACGCACTCCTTATATGTGTAGCAGGTCCTGCCGCGTATCGCCCTGCCTACCCTGCCCGCTCCATTTGGTGTCGCGCGTAAGTGCTTATGCTATATGCACTTGCCAATTTGGTGTCGTTTTTCGCCCACTGCCATTCGCCACCGCATTGATCCCCCGCTATCGGGGAGATTATCCGCAGCCGACCTGACCTCTGACAGCGACATTTGGTGAAGTTCGGCCGACCGGCCGAACAGGCGCCGCTCCATTTGGTGTCGCGCGTAAACCCTGATCTTGCCATGGTTTGCAGATTTGGTGTCGTTTTTTGCCCATTTTCCTTCGCCGCTCTGATCGGGGCCAGCGGGGAGATGATTCCCAGCCGGGTTACTCTTTAACACCATTTGGTGTCGCGCGTAAACGCTTATGTTCCAATGGCTTGCGGATTTGGTGTCGTTTTTCCGCCCCGTGGCGTCAGCATTGCCCCCCTTTCCGCCGGCGGGGCAGGAACTCCAGGCCGCGCCGCCCGCGTGCACCTCCGTTTTGTGTGGAGCTGCCGGTTCCTCGGGGTCAGGGTGAAATGAAGGCTTGAGCGAGCATCGGGGGTCTTGCGCCAGTTTCATCACGTCCAACAGGAATATGCAGATGCGGTGGCGAATGTCGTTCCCGCCGCCCTGCCGTTTCTCATCGGCCATGGCACATCTCCCTCAAGACCTGTGGCCGTGATTATACCGCGCCAGCCCCAGGATGTCCAGTACACATTTTGATATTTGCACCGCGACAATAACATCATTCGTTCTTGTGCGATAGTCACGATGCCAATCAAACAGCAAACGGCGAGGATTCGCTTCGCGATAACAGTTAGGTCCCCGCATTTCCTGCGGGGCTTTTCGCGTCGCGCTCGTCCTCATGATGGGATTTTGATTGCTAATCATCCTTATCGATTATGTGCGACTTCATGCGAATCAATGATAATCGAGCCCTGAAGCCATTGCGCAGGCCCTCGAACCTGGCGATGCGATAGAGCGCGTGCCGATTACCGCGGATTGGCTCCTCGAGTGTAACACTGCACGGCGCAGGCATGTTGACCTGAAAAGCCCAGTCATCGCATGTAACTTTCACGCAGTTGTCGACGATCGTCGTCGTGGCGCACAGGCTGCCATCCGTTACAAGACACGG
>JAAYCO010000205.1 GCA_012729725.1 Planctomycetota bacterium | reverse complement strand
TTGGGCAATCCATCCACAAGATCTATGTCGCCCGTCACAAGCTCGACTATGCCCAGGCTGTCTCGAAGATGCTCAATCGCGCGGCGGTAGGACTGGTCGTAAGGTTCATCAATGGTAATGACGTGGTGCGGCAGTCCGATGGCGGCAGCCTGCTGCGACAGAACTTCCAGCGGATGCGCCAGGAATTCCTTGCGCCTTGGACCGAAGGTGACCAGATGCGCCACGCGTTTGCCTGAAAGGATTGACCGGCGCATTGCAAGCGCGCAGTTTTTGCCGCCGGTCCACAGCACCGCGGTGCAGCTCATTTCTCGCCGCCGGCGCGACCGCCCTTGGGCTTTATCTCGACGACGCGCATGTCGCACTGTTCCGCAATATCCAGAAACTCGCGGCGGTCCAGGCCCTCCATGGTCTTGCCGGTCTGGCGCACCTTTTCCGTGAACTTGATGCACTTTTCCTGCATCTGCTCGTGCGTATCCTTCGAGCCGCCGACAAGAAGGAAATCTTCAGACCTGGTTATTCGCAGCTCTTCGGAATCGCCGTCAAGCCCTACGCCGATAAGCTTGGACTTGTTTCGCTTCTGAACCACCGTTAACTCCCGTAATCGGGCCTGGGGCGGATGCCGCCGGGCGAATCGCCGGCCATCCTGGGGCCCTTGGACTTATACATCAAACTCATCGGTCCTAAAGGTTCTGCCCAGATAGGTCTTCCTGACCAGCTCGTCGGAGACAAGATCTCTCGGCTGGCCTTCGCGAAGCACCTTCCCGCTGTCGATAATGTACGACCTGTCGGTGACGGTCAGTGTCTCGCGCACGTTGTGGTCGGTCAGCAGGATGCTGATGCCCCTGTCCTTGAGGCCCCGGATTTCTCGTTGAAGATCTTCCACCGCAATGGGGTCAACTCCGCTGAAAGGCTCATCAAGCAGGATCATCGTGGGGTTGGTGACCAGCGCCCTGGCGATTTCAAGTTTGCGCCGCTCGCCGCCGGACAATGTCCGTGCAAGCTGGTTTCGCACGTGAGACAGCCCGAACTGGCCCAAAAGCTGCTCGCACTTCTCAAGCCGGCTTTTTCGGCAGATGCGCATTGTTTCCAGCACGGCCAGCAGGTTCTGCGCGACGCTCAGGCGGTGAAAGATGCTGGGCTCCTGCGAGAGATATCCCATTCCGCGCCTGGCGCGCTTGAACATGGGCATTCTCGTAACCTCCACGCCGTCAAAGACAACGGTTCCGCTGTCGGGCGTGACCATGCCGATTGTCATCCTGAAGGAGGTCGTCTTGCCCGCGCCGTTCCTGCCCAGAAGGCCAACAATCTCGCCCTGCTTGACGGTGATGCTGACATTGTCAACAACCGCCCTGCCGCCGTAGCGTTTGACCAGATTTCGTGCTTCAAGCAGGATCATCTATTATTCTCTCATGTGTGGATAAACTGTTGAAAACCATCCGCCGGCCTTGGGCCGGGCCGGCCCGAGTCGCACGGGCCAGGCTCTAAACCCGGCCAAAACCAGCAACTTACCGCTTTTTGAGCCGGCATCAGACTCTGTTTTTAGCCGCAAGTGCTTTAGCGACAAGTACTTGCATCTTAACTCATCCACTTGGTCCAGGCATTGACCGCGATGGCCGCGGATTTCTTCATCTTTTGCCCCGTGTTCATGCAGGCAAAACCGGCATCCGGGGCCACGGCACGTCCGTGTGGATAACTCTCTAACGTATCAGGCGCATCTTACCGACATTTGGCACAAGCGGCAACCTCGGCACGCCGGGGATTCTGAAGCCTGCGGGCCAATAAACGAAGAACGCCCTGCCGATCATGTTGTAGCGTGGAACGGTTCCAAGCTGGTAGAGAAAGTCGCCGTTGGCGTCGTAGAGCCGCAGCGTCGGGGAGGCCTGCACCCACCCCCTGCTGTCGAGGCTTTGGGGGCTGTTGTCGCCAAGGACGAAGAACTCGTCAAGCTCCGCCCGCGAGCGGTCATATTTTCTCAGCCAGATCGGCTTGCCCATGTTGCCCCACCCGCTGCCTTGAACCGGGCGGAAGAACGGGTTGTTCTCGTCCAGCCGCCTGGTGCGAGCCGGGTCGTTGCTGTGGGCGGCGTCGATCGCTCGTGCATAGCGGTCCAGCGCGCTGGGGGATTGGAAGCTCAGCTTGTGCGTCGTGTAGAAGACGTCGCGGCAGACCTGCACGTGCTTCACTACGCACTGCCCGTTGGCGGCAAGAATCGAAAGCTTCGGCGTGGGGATGCTCGACTCTTTCAGCCGGCGCTTGATCCACTCATACGGATTGGGCGGGCTGTTGGCCCCCTCGCTGGTGAGCACTGCCTCGCCGTCGATCCACAGCGTTGCCAGGAAGTCCACGTAAGTAAGCTCGATGCTGTGCTGGCCGCCCAGCGGCGCGATCGTTCCGTCAACCTGCCATTGACCGTCGGGCAGCTCTTGTGAAACGCATGACAACGACACCTTGCCCGATGCGTCCACCATGGCGCGGAAGTCAAATCCCATCGTCGCCATTTGCAGCGTAACCTGGCTAGACTTTTCCCGCGGCTCAAACACGCAGGCAAGGCGAAGATCGCCAACTACGTCATCAAGAACAAGCTGATCGCTGTTGTAGCCATACTCCGGGCGGAACGCCTCCGCGGGCGCGTTGAATTCCAGCGTGCCGCTATCGGGGCCACGGTAATGAAATTCCCTCTCGAAGTTGGTGGTCGTCCATTCGCCCAAGGGCTTCCAGGTGGGCGACTGGGCGGCGGCCGCCCATGTGGCGGAAGGCTGATAGTCGTTGTCGAACACCACCTGCCACATCTCCTGCTGAACGCGGTGCGGCTTTCGGCGGATTCGCCAGTCGAGGTTCATCTCGCTTATGGGCGTGGAGGCCTGGTCCAGCGGCGGGGCCTTGGCGACGAAGACGTCGCCATGCACGATCTCAATAATCTCGCCGGGCAGGCCGATGAGCCTCTTGATGTAGTTCTGGCGGTTGTCCTGCGGGTTCTTGAACACCACCACGTCCCAGGGCTGGGGCTCGGCGAATTCGTAGAGGTATTTCAGCACCAGCACCCTGTCGCCGTTGTCGAGATACTTTCTCTGCGCGTCGGCGGGATACGGGTAGCGGCAGTTGGGGCATCTGGAATTCACCGGCGGCGTCTGTTGCAGTCTTGGGTCGCTGCCTGCAAGGACGACTTCCCGCGCTCCTCCGAACGCAAATTGGTAGCCGCACGTCGGACACGTCAGCGACCAGTGCTCGCCCAGAAGCGTCGGCGCCATCGAACCGGTTGGTATGACGAACGCCTCGACGACGAACGCGCGCAGCACAAACGCCAGTATGATCGACACCCAGATGCTCTGCGCGGTGTCGCGATACGCGGCCAGGTCGTTGCGTTTTGTGTCGTCAGTCTTGGACATTAGTCCTGACACATTATCGGCCCGCGAGGCTTAAGCCAAGAAGAAAGATGCGCCCATCGGGCGGGGACGGGCCTTCTGGCCTTGATCTTTCGAGCAGGTCATGCCATATTCCACCCATGCCGGGGGCATGGAGAAATCATGAATAAATCTGATCTTGCGGCGAAGGTTAAGGCTGCTGCCTATCTGGAAGGCGATTTTCTGCTCAGAAGCGGCAAGAGAAGCAAGTACTACCTGGACAAATACCTGTTCGAAACCCAGCCGGAGATCCTGGGCGAGTTGGGCAGGTTGTTCGCCCAGCACGCCGGCGACGCCGACATCATCGCCGGGGCGGAACTTGGCGGCATTGCATTGGCTGCGGCCGCTTCGCTGGCCTGCGGCAAGCCGTTTATCATCGTTCGCAATTCCAAGAAGGACTACGGCACGGGCAAGCTGCTCGAAGGCAAATTGCCCCCCGCCGCCCGCGTGCTGCTTGTCGAAGACATCGCCACAACCGGCGGGCAGGTTCTCGAAGCTGCGAAAGACCTGACTGCCGCCGGCGCGAAGGTCGTTCGCATCGTCGCCGTAATCGACCGGATGGAAGGCGCTCGAGAGAATATCGAGGCGGCCGGCTACAAGTTCGAGTCGCTGCTCACGCGGCAGGATATGGGAATCTAAAGCAACAGACGCCCCGCCGCCGCGGTCATGATTGGGGCGCAATCCTGTCCAGCATCGCCCGCATGGCGGCTGCGTATGATTGCGGCGAGCCTGTGTCGTATGCAGCGCCGTGAATGCGGCAAAGCCGGTACGATTCGGGCCTGCGCGAAAGAAGCAGCGATTGAGCATCCGACAGGGCAAGCTCTTTGGCAGATGCTGCCGATTTCAGTTCGCCCAGAACGTCGAAGATACTCGGGGCGAACGCATAAATCCCGCAATGCGCCAGCCACCGCCCGACTGCCAGTCCAGGCGTTGTAAGCCTTTGGGCGGCAGCCAGGCCGGGCTTTTCGACAAACGCGGTGCAGGCGAACACGTCGTCGCGAACAGGCTCGCCGGCGCACACGCCGACAAGATCAAGCTGATTGGCCCCGACCGGTTGAACGCCGATCATGGCCTCCGGAGAGGTCCGCTCGAATGCCTGCGCAACCTGGGCCGCGGGTGACTTTTGCCCCGCTTGGGTGCAGTAGACGTGATCGCCAAGCATCAGCAGAAACGGCCGACCTTTAACGTAGTCGCGCGACAGAAGCACGGCATCGCCGAATCCCGCGGGCTTGTCCTGGATGATCAACTCAATTGCGGGCAGGCGAGGCCCCGAAGCACTGGCGGCTTGCAGGTACTCCTCGATCATCGGCCTGTGCCCCGGCGAAACAACCACCCCTGCCGAAGAAACACCCGCCGATGAAGCCTCTATAAGGATGTGATGCAGCACCGCCAACCATGATCCATCCTCGCGGGGCAAGGGCAGCAGCGCCTTGGGCACGGCAGCGGTTATCGGGGCCATGCGCGAACCCACGCCCGCAACCGGAATGACCGCATTTGTTATCATTCGCCCACCGGCACAAATGGTTGAACAACGCCCTCCAGGGGCTTGCGCGGGAACCGGCTGTCCTCGATCTTGCGGCGGAGGTTGGCGATGGTCTGGTCCGATGGCGAAAGGTTGTATGCAAGGTCGATGTATTTCATGGCCTGTGCGTAGCCGCCGGTTGTGTAGAGGCACTGGGCGGCGCCCACATACGCCTCCAGTCGAAGGGGCTCGAACCGGCCCGCGGCGATGAACGCGCCAGAAGCCTCGTCGTAGCGCCGCTGCAACCGGCGAATCTGGCCCAGCATCAACTGCATCTCGCCGTACTCGATGCGCGACGCGTCGGGGCGTCGGTGAGATTCGAAACACTCGGTTATGGCGTCGGCAGCCTCATCGAGCCTGCCAAGATACTTCCGCGTCTCGGCCAGCAGCAACCAGGCCCTCAGCCCCACTTGCGGATCCTTTACCGCCTGCGCGAAGAAGTCGTGCGCCTGCTCGAATTTCCTATCCGCGATGGCCAGCTCGCCAAGACCCATCAGGCCCCACCCGTTTTGGCTTCCGGCGGCGAAGCCCTTCTCAAGCCAGGGGGCCGCCTGGGCCTTTTCGCCCAGCGACATCAGATGGCAGCCGTAACGCGACCATATGTCCGGCGATGCGTCCGGGCTGGTGGCCGCTTTCTCGAAAAACTCCTCGCCGCCCTTGCCATCCATGCGGAGCAACTCGCCCTTGCGCCAAAGCGCCTCGCTTGAAGCGGGGTAAATCGCCAGGATGTCCTCGGCAATTTTTATGGCGTCGGCATTCGCGCCGCTGAGCATCAGCACGTCGATAAGCTTGAGGCGCACCTTGTAGTCGCGCGGGTTGGCCTTGATGTAGCTTCGCATCAGGTCGATCATCCTCGCGGCGGCCATTTTGGTTGCGGATGCGTCAAGGCTTCGGGCCGACGCTGCCGACATCACGCCATCCACCGCCTGCAACACTCGTTGCTCTTCGCTGAGCACGGGCTGGGGCGGAGCATCCACCACCGGCGAGGGCCGAAAAGCCACATAGAAAGTCAGACCCACAAGCAGCGCGATCACGCAGACAAGCACGACTGGCATGGGCGACTTGGCATGCGGGCTTGTGGAGGAAGGATGGCTCATCGCGATTCCTGTTCTTGCGGTTTTCCAAGCAGTTCGTCGATGGCGGCCGAGATGTCGCCCGATCGCATGAGGGTTTCGCCCACAAGCACCGCCTTTACCCCGACCGCCTTGAGCCGCTCCACGTCTCGCCGGGTTTTTATGCCCGACTCGCTGACGATGGGCGTGTCTTCCCCGGCAAGGTCGGCAAGGCGGATGGTCGTGTTGATGTCCACGTTGAACGTGTGGAGGTCGCGATTGTTGATTCCCAGCAGACCATAGGACGCGTGCGGAAAGCCCACCGATGATCGCACCGACAGCAGTTCGTCGGCCTCGTGAACCTCAAGCAGCACGGTCATTCGCAGTTCGGTCGAAAGGATCATCAGGTCCAGCAGGCGCGCCGGTGGAAGGGCAGCGGCGATAAGCAGAATTGCGTCCGCCCCGGCAGCCCTGCTTTGATAAACCTGAAGCGGATCGATTATGAAATCCTTCCGCAGCAGCGGCAGCGAAACCTCCCGGCGAATCATGCGAAGGTAGTTCAGGCTGCCCTTGAAATACTGTTCATCGGTCAGCACGCTCAGCGCGTTTGCGCCGGCGGATGCGTATTGAAGGGCGATGTCAACGGGATCGAAATCCTCGCGTATCACCCCCGCCGACGGAGAAGCCTTCTTCACTTCCGCGATCAGGTTCACCAGTCGCGAAGGCTTTCGCGTCACCGCCGAGAAGAAGTTCCGCGCGGGAGGCGCATCGGCGGCTGCTGCCTTGAGATCGTCCAGGCCGGCCGCAGCGCGCAGCTGCTCGACCTCTTTGCGCTTGGTTTCGAGAATGGCGTCTAATATATTCTGTGGCATTTTCCACCGGTCGGCGCGCCGAAATCCACACCCGTCAGGATCCGCGCCGGATGATGCATTGTACTTCGCCTGATAAGAGAGGCCAACTTATAGTGCCGCCAAGCATGCTGTCAAACGCATTGTTGACGCTGGCCCAGACCGCTCCAACCTCCGGAAGCGGCGAGACGGTTCAGGCGGCGGATGTGCTTCACATGCTGGCTGTCTCGGTGGCCCTGGCGCTGCCGTCGCTGTGGTTGCTGCACCGCCTGACAAGGCGCGATCACAGGATCAACGCCGCCCCGATGCGAGGCAGCACCCTAACGCCGATGCATCTGCTGGTGGTATTCGCGCTGTGGCAGGGATCGACGGTGCTTGTTGCTCAGAGCCTGATGTTCCTGGGCAACGCGCAAGCGAGTATCGCCGCGGGCATTGTGGGGCAGGTCTTGCTCATCGCCTCGGCCGTGTGGCTTGGGGCCAAGACCTTCGACCTTGGCGTCAGGCAAGGCATGGGCTTGGACGCCCGCAAACCCGCAAAGGACACGCTGAAGGCGGTCCTTCTTTACTTCCTGGCCGCCCCGGTGGTGACACTTCTGTCAATGACAATAAGATGGCTGGTTCCCAATCTCGAAATCCACGAGATGCTTCGCCAGATTGTTCTCCAACCCGTTGCGTGGAAAGTGGCGATTGCGTTTTCGGCAGTCGTCGCCGCTCCGCTGGCGGAGGAAATCTTTTTTCGGGGCCTGTTGCAGTCGATGCTCAGAAAGCACATGGCGCCCTGGCCGGCGATCATCGTCACCAGCGTGGTGTTCGGCCTGATTCACCTGAGTGTTCCCGACAGCGTGATACCGCTTATGCTGTTCGGGGCAGCTTTGGGGTGGGCGTACGAAAACACTGGCCGGCTTTTAACGCCAATTCTGCTGCACATGGTTTTCAACGGGGTTTCAGTCTCGGCGGCCTTGATGAGCGGAAATGGATAAATAAACAGGACCGCTCAGATGGTCGCCGCCGGAATGCCACCGGCCTGCGTTCCCCTCGGAACGGCGGCCACTAAACGGTCCATCCCTCGCCTCCTGTCGCCGCCCAAAACGGGCGGCCAAGGCAAAGAGCGATGAGCCTGCGGAAGATGAACCATGAGCGTGGGCGCATCATCCAACTCACATGTACTGAGATTACCCCAAAACAGCTTAATGTCAACTGATAAAAAGACTTGTTCTGTGTCGGCGGAAGGTTATAATCCTACACTTCTTTGGACCACAGACAGTACTAACGTTGGAGAATTGAGTGGCACACTCGCTATCAGCTAAGAAACGTATTCGCCAGAATACCAAGGCCCGGGCAAGGAATCGTTGGCGCAAAGACCAGATCAAGCAGGTCGTGCGCGAGTTTGACGATGCCGTGAAGGCCAACGACAAGGCCAAGGCAACTGAGCAGCTTAAGGCAGTCTTCAGCACGCTCGACAAAGTCGCCTCGAAGAACACGATTCACAAGAACGCCGCCTCTCGCCAGAAGGCTCGCCTGTCCAAAAGGCTGGCCAAGCTGGCGTAAAGCCGCCAAGCTGCTATGACAAGCGAATCTTCCGGCTTTGTCAGCAGGGCCGGTTTGAAACTATCGCGGGCACTCGACGCATTCGAGTTGGATGTCCGCGATTTTGTATGCGCCGACTTCGGCTGCAATGTCGGCGGATTCACAGACTGCCTTCTGCAACGCGGCGCCGTCAAGGTGTTTGCCGTTGACACCGGCTACGGCGAGCTGGCGTGGAAGCTTCGCAAAGATCCCCGCGTGGTGGTTATGGAACGCACCAACGCCCTGCACGCCCCACCGCCCCAACACGTTGACCTTGTTACTATCGACGTGGCATGGACCCCGCAGGAACTGGTTGTCCCCGCGGCAATGACGTGGCTCAAGCCCGGCGGAAGGATCATCTCTTTGCTCAAGCCGCACTATGAAGCTTCGAAGCTTCGCTCTCGCAAGCCGCACGAGGCCCTGGGCCGGCCGGAAACAACCGCAACCGTCCTGGCCGTCTGCGAAAAACTCGCCGAGCATCATGATTTGCAGGCCGTTGCCGAATCGCCCCTCATCGGCAAGGGCGGCAACGCCGAGTTCCTGCTGCTGTTGCGCAAGAGAAGTTAATCTCAGCCGGCGACGCCAAATGCCCGTAGCAAATCCGCAACCGCTTCATCCATGCTCATGTCGGCCTGGTCGCCGGTGACAAGATCCTTCAAACCCGCCTCCTGGGCGGACTTGACGATCAACGCCTTGCGGGCGCCGCGACGGTTCGCTTCCTTGAGCTGCTTGCCGATGTGCTGCCGCTTGTAGCTGTATTCCGCGCTGACGCCGCCCTGCCTAAGCCGAGACACCGTCCCAAGCACCGCATCAAAGGCCGATTCCTCGGCGTCGATCACGAAGCAGTCAACCTGAGCCTGCAGCGGCGGCAACTTGCCCTTTTCCTCAAGCAGAATGCCCAGCACCACGTCGCCCATGCCGAATCCCGTTGCGGTTACCTTTGGCCCGCCGAGAACTTCAAGCAGGTTGTCGTACCTGCCCCCGCCGGCGACGGCGCGCAGCGACTGGCCCGCGTCGAATACCTCGTAGACGATGCCCGTGTAGTACGCCAGGCCGCGGACCACGCCGGCATCGTACCTGCACCATTGGCCAATGCCGAACCTGTCCAGCGCCGCCCGGAACGACGCAAGCGACTGGCACGCAGCCGCGATTTCGGGCGTCTGGCCAATATTCAGCTCCTGGCATATCTTCGACGCCTCAAGGCAGCCCTCTTCCATTGCCGCGAACTTCGCCACGCCGGCGACAATGCGCTCGTCGCCCGCTGCCTCTTTGAGCATCGCGTCAAACGCCTCGGGCGGAACCTTGTTGCGCTTGTCCAGGGCGGCCGTCACTGCCGGAATGCGATCCTCCGCTGTGTTCAACGCCTTGAGCACCGCCGAAAGCAACGCCCTGCTGCTGTATCGCAGCGCGACGTCGCCTGGCGAAAGCCCCAGTTCACGCAGTGCGTCAATGCACACAAAGACGCACTCGGCGTCGGCCAGTTCCGAGGTTTCGCCGATAATGTCCACGTTCCACTGGAAGAACTCCCTCAGCCGGCCCTTCTGGGGGTTCTCTGCCCTGCACAGCCGGGGCATTGAGAACCACTTGATCGGGCGGGCCAGAGAGTTGATTTTCGCGTTGACCATCCTCGCCAGCGACGGGGTTATCTCGGGCCTGATAGCCAGCGACCTTCCGCCGCGGTCGGTGAAGTTGAACAACTGCGACGCAATCTCCTGGCCGCTCTTGGCGGTGAACAATTCGAGATACTCGAAGATCGGCGAATCGAATTCCTCGAACCCGTTTCGCAGCGACACCCGCCGCCATGCGTCGAATATGTAATTCCGCACGCGCATGATCTCAGGGTAGAAGTCCCGCGTGCCCTTGACAGCCTTGAAACTCATTTCATCATCCTTCCGCCAATGCAAAGGCGGATTATAGAGCACGCCGGCTTGTTACGCCAACGCCTGCCGGACCGATGCCGATGGATAAGATAACGCCAAGGCGGATGATTATCAATCTGTCGTGGCGCCGGCCTTGCCACACTTTCTGGGCAAACCTTGTGCAGAGTCCGTTGCAACTTGAGGCTGAGGGGGTTACAATGCCTCGCTTGTTGTTGAGCATTAAGATAACCTGATTACTCGGGAGTCAGCAAAATGCGTCGGAAAGAACGTTGGGTCGTGCGGATGGCGGATCAGAAGGCATCTCGCGAGAGGAACGCGCCGCGGAAGCGAAAAGAGCGTGCTCGCAAGGAAGCTGCACGGGCCGCCAAAGCAAATAGCTGATAGAAATCATCCACAGCCTGCGTCGCATAATGCGCACAGGCTTTTGCGCGCAGTTTTGCAGGTTCACTGCCAGAGATTCACGCGGGGGCGACGTCAGGACTTGGCGTCTTCGTCATCTTTATCCAACGCCAGCGATTCAAGCGCGGCAATCGCGTCCATATCGCCTTCGATGACAGGTTGGGGTTTGGCTTTGGCCTTGCTTGCCTTTGGCCGGGCGGGAATCTCAGATTCGAAATCGATATCCGGTTCCTCGGACGCATGGTCGCTCTTGGCGGCCGCGGGCGCGGGGTGTATTTGCTCGGGCTTGCCGTCCACCTGAAGCGTAAGAACAACCGGCCCGACAGCCAGGCGGTCGCCCGCCTTGATCGAGACTTCCGTAATCCTGGTGTTGTTGACGTACGTGCCGTTGGAAGAACCAAGATCCTTGATTCTGAACGATTCGGCGCTGCAGTCTATGTGGCAATGATGCCGGGATACGCTTACCAGCGGGATTCGCAGGTCGCAGTCCTCCCCCCTGCCAATCACCGTTCGGGGATTTGTGACAGGGAATTCCTTTCGCTGGCCGTTTGTCTTGAACATCACCAGTTTAACGTCCATGGCATTTACCCTTACTCAACACATTACCTGCATGACTGTAGCAGAGGACAACAGCATTATGATATTGTATTTCCGGTTAAAATGTCACGCCAAACCTTGAAGAAAAATCGCATTCCCGCTCGCGCCGGCGCGCTTTACGTTCACGTGCCGCTGTGCCGCCGAAAGTGCCGCTATTGCGACTTCTTCTCATGCGATTCCGGCAATACCCCACCCGCAAGGGTTGTTGACGCCCTGCTTGGGGAACTGCAGATTCACGAAAATGTGCTGGAATCCCCCGTCAACAGCATATTCGTCGGCGGCGGAACCCCCACCATTCTCGAAGCCGACAACCTTCGCCGCCTGCTCGAAGGCGTAGCGCGCCTCGCCGGGCCGCGGACGGAGTTCACCGTTGAGGCGAATCCTGATTCCCTGACGGAAGAAGTCGCTGCTGTTCTTGCATCCGCCGGCGTGAATCGCGTCAGCGTTGGCGTGCAATCGCTGGCGGACGACGAACTTGCCGCTCTGGGCAGGCTGCACAACGCCGCACAGGTCGAAACGGCAGTGCATCTGTTGCGGGCAAATGGGCTGGCGAACTTCAGTCTGGATCTCATCTACGGCATTCCGGGCCAGTCGCTTGATTCCTGGCGGCGCACGCTGGGGGCAACGATCGATCTTGCCCCGCGACACGTCAGTTGCTACGCGCTGAGCTTCGAGGACGGAACTGCACTGCATGACGATCTTCACGCGGGACGTGTTGAAGAGATGCCTGACGACCTGCAACAGGCGTGCTACGGCTCGGCTGTGGAAATGCTCGCCGCCGCCGGGCTGGAACGTTACGAAATATCGAACTTCTGCGTCGACGGCGCTCGTTGCGTTCACAATATGACGTACTGGCGGAACATGCCTTATCTGGGCGTCGGCCCGTCGGCAGCGAGCTACATCGCGGGCGTGCGGCGGACGAACCGCCGGGACATTCACAGTTGGCTTAACGCCGTCCAAAATCGCCAACCCTGCCCATGCGACAGCGAGACGCTGGACTGGCCGATGAACATGGCCGAGACGCTGATGCTGTCTTTGAGACTCTGCGACGGCGTCGAACGACGCTCGATGATCGAGCGCTTCGGCGCCGACCCCCTCGAGACGTTTCCGCAGAGCATCGGCAAGTACGCCGGGATGGGCCTGCTGATTGTTGACGATCGGCTCAGGCTCTCGCCGGACGCCTTTTTTCTGAGCAACTCGGTTCTGGCGGATATCATCCATGAGGCGGCGTCTTTCAAATAGCGGTGCAGGAGCATTGCGATTAGGGCCGCGACGGGCTACGCTATGTGCTTAACCAGGTCAAGCACAGGAGACACTGAATGTCGGAAGATCAGGTAACCGAAGAGACATCCTTCGCCAACAGCACCGTGCTGGTCGTCGACGACAACCCGCAGAATCTTGAGCTTCTGGTTGCGTATCTTGATGCCCTGGAATGCCAGGTTGTGACCGCCTGCGACGGCGTCGACGCGTTGGAGAAGATGCAGACGCTCACGCCCGATCTCATTCTGCTTGACGTGATGATGCCCCGCATGAGCGGTTTCGAGGTCTGCCGCAAACTCAAGAGCGACCCGCGAACGCGAGAAATTCCGATCATAATGGTCACCGCCCTCAACGAGCTTTCCGACATCGAGCGCGGGGTGGAAAGCGGAACCGACGACTTCATCAGCAAGCCCGTCAACCGGCTGGAGCTTCTGACTCGCGTCCGCAGCCTGCTGAGGGTCCGTCACCTTCGCAACGAGCTTGACCGCACTCTGGCGTATCTCAACAGCGTTGAAGCCAAGCCCGAAAGCGACGCCGCCAAGCAGTAGCAGCATCCTGAAGGGCCGAACTTTTTTGGCCCCGCGGGCGGTAGTAAATCCAACGCCGGGGGAAACAGGGGCGTTGTTGAACTAATGCAACTGATTCCTATTACCAGGAGCGTTTTGATGAACAAGCGGGTGTTATCGCTGCTGACCGTCCTGTTGGCGAGCGCCGTCGCCACGTTTGCCCAAGCCCCGGCTGAACCCAAAAGCGAAACGTCAGCCGCGTCCGTTGACCAGATTCTTGTATCCAAGCCTTCACTCACCGTCGTCCGCCTGAGCAACGACATGACGGTAATAGTCCGCCCGCTGCGAACAACATCCACCGTCCACGTCCAGAGCTACGTGAAAACCGGCGGAATCTACGAGTCTCAGTGGCTGGGCGCGGGGATCTCGCACCTTACCGAGCATCTTGTGGCCATGGGCGCCGAACATGATCGCGACGGCTCGGCCGCCAAAGATGACGAGGCCAAGGCTCAAAGGGACGATCGCATCAGCAGGATCGGCGGGCAGTCCAACGCCGGAACGTCACTGGATTACACGACGTACTACATCTCCGCCCTGAGCACCAAGGCGGGCGAGTGCATCGACCTGATCTGCGAGTGGATGGCCCGCCCGACGTTCACCGAAGCCGACTTCACCCGCGAGCACGGCGTTGTGCAGCGCGAACTGGAGCTTGGCAAAGACTCGCCGGGCAGAATGCTGTGGCAGGCGCACGCGTCGAACGCCTTCGGCAGCCACCCGGCCGCAGTGCCTGTGATCGGCTACGCCAAACCGCTTGCCGAACTGACTTACGACGACGTTCGCCAGTATCATGCCGCGTCATACGTGCCGCAGAATATGGTTATTGTCATCGTGGGCAACGTTGAGGCCGATTTCGCGGTCAATCGCGTCATCAAGGCGATCGGCCCGCAGCGCCAGGGTCGAACGCCCAGCCGCGTGCTGCCGACAGTCGAGCCATTCGCCGGTGTTCGCCGGCTGATCCTGCCCAACGCGAAGGTGAAGGAAACCACGCAATACACCAGTTTCCAGACCATTCCCCTGGTTCACGAAGATCTCTACGCGCTGGATGTTCTGAGCTACGCCCTTACTAACGGCAGGTCCAGCCGGCTGGTCGAAAGGCTTGAACGACAGATGCTGGTGACGTCCATATCGTCAAGCTCATGGACGCCCAATTGGGGCAAAGGCCTCTTTACGTTCACGTTCAAGACCGCGCCGGACAAGGCCGACCTCGCCGAACAAGCCCTGATGGACGAAATCGCCAAGGTGCTCGCCGACGGCATAACGGATCAGGAACTTCTCCGGGCCAAGCGGCAGAAGGTTGCCGATCACGTTTACTCGCAGCAATCGGCGCAGTCCATCGCGGATGTAATCGGAATGGACTTCATATCGACGGGCGATGCGGAATTTTCGTCCAACTACACCAAGCGCATACAGCAGGTCTCTGCCGAGGATGTCCTCGCCGTGGCTCGCAAATATCTTACGCCCGACGCGATGGTGATAACGCGCATGACGCCCGCCGAGCAGGCCGCTGCGACCGGCAACGCGCAGACGTCTCAGTCGCCGGAGCAGCCCGCCCGCATGATCACCCTGCCTAACGGCCTGCGCGTAATCCTTAAGAGCACCAGCGCCGTCGAACTGGTGTCCATGGCGATGGTCACCGAAGGCGGATTGATGATCGAGAACGACAAGACCAACGGCATCGGCGCCGCCATGGCCGCCATGACCACAAAGGGCGCCGGAAAGCGAAACGCCCTGCAGATCGCAGAGTTCTTCGACCATGCCGGCGGCGGCATCTCGGGCATAAACGGCAACAACTCGTTCGTCTGGCAATCGACGGTGCTGGGCGACCAGTTCGACGAGGCGCTCGATATCTTCGCCGACGTCATTCTCAAACCAACCTTCGATGATTCCGAACTGGAGATACTGCGGCCAAACCTGGTGCAAGCCATACGGCGCGTCGATCAGGAACTCATCCCCGAGGCCTTCAAGCACGCCCGGAGATTGTTCTTCAACGACTCGCCCTACCGCATGCATTCAGCGGGCGACGAAACGGTGGTCGCCTCGCTGAAGACTGAGGATCTTCGCAAGTGGCACGCCGATCATGTGCGAGCGGGATCGAGCGTTCTTTCCATCTGGGGCAACTTCGACGACCAGGCGGTGGAGAAGCGAATCGTCGAGCTTTTCGGCGCGATGCCCGAGGGCAAAAACACTCTGCCGTCCCTGGCGCCGGTGGGCGACTTCAGCCGGCAGCCGCAAGTGGTGACAACATCCAACGTGGGCTCTGCCGTCGTCGTCTACGCCCCCGGAACAACGCTGGACAACCTCGAAGATTGCGCCGCAATCGACGTTCTTGACACAATTATAAGCGGTTATAGGCTTCCGTCGGGATGGCTGCACAATCGGCTCAGGGGACGCGAGCTCGTGTACGTGGTTCATGCCGCCAACTGGGCCGGGCTTGCGCCGGGCGCTTTTATGGCCTATGCCGCATGTCAGCCCGAAAACGCGCCGCAGGTGGTGGATATTATCACCAAATCGCTCGAAGAAGCCGCCCAGTACACGCCGACGCAAGAGGAGGTGGATCGGGCGGTGAACACCATCCTCACTGCCGACATTCTCGACAGCCAGTCGATGAGCGAGTTGGCCCTGAACTCCGCCCTGTCCGAACTTGTCGGCAGGGGTTATAACTATCTTGACCGCATGAACGAGATTTACGGCAAGGTAACGCCCCAGGAAGTGCGGCGGGTTGGAGAAAAGTACCTGGGCGGCGGGTATTTTGTGGTAGTGACAACGAATCAGCCTGCCGTGTTTGGCGAATAATCGCCGTTTTTGCGACAAAAAGGAGATAGTCGTGGCGAACGAGGAAAAGGATCTGCTCGCGCTGAGCGTGCGTGATTTCGCATCGGCAACCGCTGATCGCACACCGACGCCGGGCGGCGGAAGCGTCGCGGGCGTTGTGGCCGCAATGGCGGCAGCCCTTGCGGAAATGTCGCTCAAGTTCACACAGGGCAAAAAGAAGTTCGCCGAGCACGAGCAGTATTACTCGCACCTCCTGCCACGGCTTGAGCGGGCCAGGAAGATGTTCGAGCAACTGGTGCATGACGACGTTGCCGCCTACACGCTCTACCAGCAAAGCACAAGGCTAGCCGACGGTCCGGAAAAGGACCAGGCAGTGGCCATTGCAACGGCTGCGGCGATCGACGTGCCCCGCGAATTGGCCAAGACGGCATTGGCGCTGTTGGAAGACCTGGAATCCTTCGCCGGCAGATGCTCGCAAATGCTGATCAGCGACCTTGCCGCAGCCGGTGCTCTGGCGGCCGCATGCGTCAGGCTGTGCGACTACAACGTGCGAGTGAACACTCCGCACCTGAGCGACCGCAGGGCGGCGGTTGAAATCAATCAAGCATCAAGGGAAGATGTCAGGCGGGCGTCGAGAATGCTCGAAATGCTGGAACTGGCGATTGCCGGCATCATGCCTTGAGCCCTGGCGGCACATGGCCCCCTGGCAGGCGAATCGGAAAGAAGGATCGTGGCAAAGGAATACAACATCTCTCGCCCCGCGGGCACGTGCGGCGAGTGCGGAAAACAGCTTCAGGTGGGCGATGAGTTCGTGACGGTTGTCAAGGACGCCGACGACGAACTCAGCCGGAACGATTACTGCATGTCCTGCTGGAAGAATCCGCCTGAAGGCCCGGACGTGCTCGGAGTCTGGCACAGCAAAATACCGCCCAAGCAGGAAAAGAAGCGCCTGTTCGTCGATGACGATCTGCTGGTGAATCTGTTCACTCGGCTTGAAGGCGCAGATGATCCGTCGCGCATTAATCTTCGGTTTGTTCTGGCGCTGGTTCTGATGCGCAAACGCCTGCTGAGCTACGATGGAATGACCAGGACGCCCGACGGTCGGGAGATGTGGAACATGCGCCTGCGGGGCGCTGAGGCGGCGAATTCCGTCGAGAACCCGCACATGGACGACGAGAAGATCGCCGACGTAAGCCGGCGGCTGGGCGAAATCCTGGAGGGAGAACTGGAATGAGCTTTCGCTCCCTTGGGCTTGGCCTGTTGATCGCCGCGGGCGTTGTGTTTCCCGGCTGCAAGCCGATTTGCCCTGAAACGTCGATGTCGCGCGAGGATCTTGTGGCGACGTACAACCAGAACGCCGCGAAGGTTCCGCGTTTATGGTCGCGTGCGCGGATGTCGGCGTCGTTCACGTCCAACGGCAGGAGGATCAACTGGGGCTGGGCCGCCCTTTCGCCCAACGCCCTGTTGATAATGCACAAGAACGAGTCGGGAGGGCCTCACGACCTTGTGCTCATCGGGCAGGAGGCGGGCAGCGAGATATTCCGGCTGGGCAGCAGCACCGTCGATGATGTCTATTACTTCTGGTACAACTTCGCCGACTATTCAGGCGGCAGCTTCGGGCGAAACGATTTTGCCGGGGCGCCCGGGGTAAGAGATCTGCCTTTCGACCCGCATCAACTGGCCGAAGTGCTGGCGATAACCATGCTGCCGGCGGATTTCACCGACATACCGGCCGTCATTCTGACCCTGAACGACAGGCAAATGTCCGACGATTGCTCATACGTGCTTACATACATCAATCGCCAGCCGGTCTCCCGGCGCATTTACGCCAGGCGCGAAATGCTGTTCAACTGGCAGGACGGCGTGCCTCCTCGCCCGTATCTCATCAGGTTTTTTGACGAAAGCGGCAGGCGCATTATCGAGGCCTCTCTTAGCGACTGGAGGCCCATCGAGGTGGAGGACGTTGATAATCCTCCGGCCCAGCCGCCGATCATGCCAACGGAGATCCGCATCGAGTGGCCCAGGCAAAACAGCAGCATCCGCCTGTCGCTCAGCGAGATGACAACCGCCGACCGCGCGTTGCCGGAACTGTTTCTGTTCTGGGAGAGAATGCCCTCAACCGTCCGGCAAAGAATCGTTCCGGTGGATGAAGAGCTGGTGAGAGTCGAGGAGGCCCCGTGAGTTTTTCGAGGCGTTTTTCGCTATCCGTCGGGGTGCTCGCCGCGGCGGTAGTTCTTGTGCTTGCCGGCGATCTTGAGGCCCGCCAAAATGCCCTCTCCGGCAGCGACGATCTGCTTTGGCTGGTGCGGGTGAACGACGGCGGCGACTACGATGTTGCGGTTCGGCAGGCGTCGGGAAAGTGGGATGTTGTCGATCGAGAAGCGCCGGGCAGACCGGCCGCCATCCAGGCCGTCGGCAGCCGCATGCATGTGCTTGCCGGCCACCCCATGGTCTACACCATCTACAGGCCCGACGGCAGAAGCGTTGTCGGCATTAATCCGCAGGATCCTCGCTGGCCCGCGGGCGCCATGCCCGTCGCCGTTGCTGAATCCGTCAGCTTCGGAGCTGATTCGAACCCGAGTTTTCTGGCGGCTGTTCCCAGGCCCTCAGGCGGCGCTGCCCCGACCACCCAAACGCAGCCCCAGGCCGCCCAATTACTGCCGGCGCCACAACAGACCATCGGCTTCTTTCAGAACGCAAACGGCAGGTGGACGCATCTGTTCGATCTCAACGGCGAACTGCCCCAACAGCAAGACATCCTGATGGTTGTTAACGCGGGCAGGCTGTACGTTCTGCACGCCGCCAATCAGACAAGCGGCGAGCTTGTCGTGCGGGAAGCGGATGAATGGATCAAACTGCCCCCCCTGCCCCAAGGCAGAAATCTGGCTATGCTGTCCGTGCAGAACCAGCCTGTAATCGTTCAGCAGACAACCCAGGACGGCCAGGCGGCGCTTGTGCTGGTGATTGTCAGCCCGACCGGCGGCGACTATTCAATCGTCCCCGTGCGCCTGCCTCAGGAGATTGCGTCGCTTCCAGCGGTCGAGCCCCGCGCCATTGCTGCCGCAAATGACAGAATCTCGCTTGCCTGGACTAGCGCCGACAAGCTCATGCTCGCATCGATGGACCTGGCGGGCAAGCTCTCCGAGCCTCAGCAGATCGACGTGCTTGATAAGCCCGTGCTCGTCGGGCACGGCGAAGAAATACTCAGCATGTTCGTGATTCTGGTCTTCACGGCGTCGCTGATGATCACATTCGGCCTGCGATCCCGCGTTGAAGCCCGCGGCCCGTTCAGTCTTCCGGCCAACCATATCCCCGCCCCGCTTCTGCGGCGGGCCGTGGCGACTGCGATTGACCTTCTGCCGATTGTGTTCATCAGCAGCTTCGTCTTCGTCACCGGCGTGTTCGGGGAAATACCCCTGATGACATTGGAGGAGATTCAGCAGGTTTCGCAGCAGGGCAATCTTCCCAACGTCATGGCGTGGTTCATCGTGTTCGTCCTGTCGATATACGCCGCGTATTGTTTCGTGATGGAGGCCAAGTACGGCGCAACCATCGGCAAGATGGCGATGAAGATCCGCATAACCACCGACGGCGGCAAGAAACCGCTTGCGGCGCAAGTGCTGCTGCGAAACCTGGTGAAAATAGTCGAGCTGTCGTGGCCGCCCGTGGGCCTGCCGTTCCTTCTGCTTCTGCCGCTGCTCAACAGAAACCGCCAGCGGCTGGGCGACATGTTCGCCCGCACCACGGTGGTGAACACCGCCACCCTGCCCGTCGAGCCGCCGCCTGCTGATTCACAGAACATAGACGAGAACCAGGACACGACCGTGCAGTAGCATTTCGCCGCCGCCCGGCATTCAAGCTACCGCCCGGCCTTGAGCATCTCCTGCGCCTGCCTGGCCGTCTGCGACTCGCTATATTCCTTCACGATCCTTTCGAGGATGGCGCGAGTCTGATCGGGCTGGTTGAGGGATTTGTGCGCGATCGCCGCTTCCATCAGCAACTCCGGTGCGTATGGGGATGCGTCGTTGGCGGCAAGCAGCACGCGAACCTCCATTACCGCCTCGCCATAGAGCGACCGGGCTATGAGCAATCTCGCGCGCAACAGCGACCAATAGCCGTGAAGCTTGTCGGCGGGCAGAGTCTGCGCCCATTCATCAAGGCACTGCTCGGCGGCGTCGTGGTCCCTGGTCCGGATGTATTCCTCAACATGGCGGGCGAAATTGCCGCGGGCGAGCGATTCGCCGCCCACGGGCGTCTGCTCGGCGGCAAGCTGGTTGTAGATTTCCATCGCCGCGCTGCTTTGCCCGCGATGGCGAAGAACGTCGGCCTGACCAATCCTGGCAACGCGGTGCTGCGACGACCTGGGTGACGCCTTCATCTGGGCAGCGGACTTGTCGAATAGATTGCCTGCCTCGTCGACGGCGCCAAGCCGATACAACGCCGTGTTGCCCGCCTGATTCCACATGGCCGATCGCACGGCGGGGTCTTTGGTCATTTCAGCCGCCTTGCACAAGGCGTCGCAGGCCTTTCGCGCCTGGGCTGCCGCAATGTAGCGAGGCGTCAGCACTTCCATAACCTCGCGTATCGAAGATGCCCTGGCGCTGTCCTTTGCCAGAAACGCATCTGCGGAGGCCCACAAAGCCTTCTCGTCGCCCAAGCGATCCATCAGCAGCACCGCCTCCGCCAGAAGGTCGGAAGACAGCTTCGCAAAGTCGTATTCCCGCACGATGTTGCCGTGCAGTTGAACGGGGTCGATGTTTGTATCGAAAACCCTGTCCCAGTCGCGGTCAACATGCACACGCTGCCGGGCGGTGAAGTGAACGCCTTCAAAACTCGCCGCCGCCTCGACCGTGTATTCGCCCGCCAGAAGATAGACGTGCTCGACCCCGCTGCCCTCGCCCGCAAGACCGTCGCCAAACTTCCAGGTCCATTTGACGTCCTTGCGGTCCGTGGAAATGCCGGCTGAGAATGAATACCGCTGGTAGTAGCGGTCGGACATGAAAGTTTCGCCAAGCCTCGCAACTGAAATGTCCACCGCGACCTTGGGGCCGTATTTCTCAAGGGCAGCGGCCTTTGCGTTGAAGACCTGCGCAAACGCAGCCGGCGGAACGAACATGAAGTTCCGCCTGTTCGCCTCCCAGTGCGGGCGCCATGCAAGAACCGCCATCGGTTCGCCCCCCGACGTGACGTGATAGAACGTGACCTTGTGAAGGCCCGGCGCCAGATCGATCTTCGCCTGCTTGGACGCATCTCTCTGGTAGCCGTGCCTGCCGCCGTTGGAAATAATCACCTTGTCGTCGATCAGGATGAATGACGCGTTCTGGCTTGAGCATGCGAAGACAAACTCGCCGCCGTTGCGTACCTCCAGCCAGCCTGTGTACACGGCGGCGAAGCGGTCTTGCGGGCCCAGCGGGTTGTGCCGCTGCCATATCCTGTCACGGAAGGCCCTGCCAATGAGCTTGCGGGAGTTTTTCAAAGCGGCCTGCACGTCGGCCAGCGTGTTCATCTGCCCGCCGTTCCATTCCCACATCTCCAGCAGCAGCCCGCGGCGAATATCCAAAGCGGCACTTTGCTCGGCCGACGCTTTATCGTTGCCGTAGTAGACGTGATAGTCCTTTATGCCTTCTTGCAGTGCGAAAGCCACGGTGGCGGTATCGCCCGGGCCTGCAATTATGACCCGGCTGGGAACAAGGACGTCGTTGGCCGTTGTTACGCGTATATCGGCGCCGTCCGCGCGGCACAGCCCGCCGGTGTGGAACGTCACGGTGGCGATATCCGCGCCTTCAAGCCCGGTGGGTTTATATGATTCTACAGTCACCGCCCGGCGGCAGGTCCAGTTGTTGTTCCACCAGGCGTGGGCGCTGGGGCAGGATAACAGCACAAGGGCAAGCAGGAATAACGCTTGCGACGGGCGATTTTTGAACGTCAGGATAGTTTTCATGATGAACCTGATTATGTGGCACACGGGACCGCTTACGGGGTACACTCACCGCTACTTTTGTAACCGCTTGCGGGCGGGCCGGTTTCGCAGTGATCACCTGCCCGCGCCGCCCTTGATTACGCACTGAACCAGACGGAGCAGCCGACAGTGGCTTATCTTCCGCTTGCGAACATACTGCATCATAAACTAAGAAGCCTGCTGAACGCCCTTGGAATCGGCATTGGCATCTGCATGCTGCTTACGCTCAGCGGGCTCTCACGAGGAAGCCTTGGCGAAATAGCAGACCGCTGGGACGCGGTCAACGCCCAACTTCTCGTGTACCCTGCCGGTTGGGGCGAAAGCACGCCAACGCTCAGCGGCGTGGGCCTCAGCGACCGCTTCGCCCAGCGCATAGAACAGCAGAACCCAGGAAAGGTTGCGCGGGCGGTTCCCGTGTTTCTCTGGCCGATGAAGGTCGGCGGGCAGGATCATCTTGCTGCCGGCGTTGACCCCGGACAGTGGGACATGCTCGCCGGCGGGAAGAAGCTCTCGGGCGGAAGGCTGTTCGACCCGGACATGAGCTTCGCCCATTGGCTGGAAAAGCAGTTGCTGGAGGAAGCCTCCGGCGACGATCTTGCATCTATAACCGACGCGGATCTTGCCTCTCGCGGAGCGCTTGAGCTTGTAATCGACAGCAGGCTTGCCAAGAAGGCCAGCCTGAAAGTCGGCGACGACGTGCATATTTCCAACCACAACTGGAAAATCGTTGGCGTAGTGCCCGAAGGCGGTCTCGCGCGGGTCTACCTGCCGCGAAGGACCGCGCAGTTCCTCTTCGGCAGCGGGTCGATAACCAAGAGCACGGTCATATTCGTGGATCTCGTTGACGACGAAGGCGTCGAACAGGCTTCGCGGGACATACGCAACGATACGCGACAGGAGGTTGTGCAGGTCAGCCAGTATCGCAACATGCTTCAGCAGAAATGGGGCGTGATGTACACCTACGTGGACGCCGTTAACGTGGTCGCGCTGATAATCGCGTTTCTCTTCATCGCGGTCATGTTGTACACGATGGTGCTGCAACGAACCCGCGAAATCGCCCTGCTCAAATCGTTCGGCGCATCGTCGGCGTTTGTCATCCGCCAGGTTCTGGCGGAATCGCTGTTGATGACATTCGCCGGCTGTGCCATCGGCATTGGGGTAAGCTACGCCGCCGGTTGGGCGATAGAGCAGGTGACTCTTTACACGGTAACCATCGGCCCGCATTGGATAGCGATCGCCATCGCAGCCGCCTTCGCCGGCGCTGTAATCAGCGCCTGTTATCCGGCCTGGAGGGCGATGAAGATAGACATGGTTGAAGCCTTGACGATGGAATAATGCTCCAGCATACAACAACAACACGAGACGCAATGCTTCAGGCTTACGACCTGCACAAGTCGTACGGCAGGGGAAGCTCGGCTGTGCAAGTGCTCACGGGCCTTGACCTGCGAGTCGAGGAGGGCGAGTTCGTCGCGATCATGGGCCCCAGCGGCTGCGGTAAAAGCACGCTTCTTCATCTGCTGGGCCTGATGACCGCCCCCGACAAGGGCGAGATTCATCTTGAAAATTCCAGGGTGGATCACTGCCCGCGCACCCGAACCGCGGTGCGGCGGCGACGGATCGGCATAATCCTTCAGCGGTTCAACCTGCTGCCGGAACTTTCGGCGATGGACAACGTGGAAATATCGCTTCAGGTCCGGGGCCTGCGCAAGACCGGGCTTGTGGACGAGCTGTTCGAGAAACTTGGCGTAGCTCATCTCAAGGGCAGAAAACCGTCGCGGATGTCCATCGGCGAGCAGCAGCGAATCGCGGTAGTGCGGGCCATGGCCCATCAGCCAAGGCTTCTGCTGGCGGATGAGCCTACGGGCAGCCTGGACTCAAAGAACACGCAGAACCTGCTTGAGATGTTCGCTCGCCTCAACCGCGAGCAAAGGCAAACCATCATCATGATAACGCATTCGGCCGACGCTGCCGCGATCGCCGGCAGGACCGTCAGAATGAAGGACGGCAGGCTTCTTGACTGAACCGGATGAACAATACGCCGTTTGCCGCCGGGTGTCGCTATTGCGATGGTTCGCCCTGTACGGACTGTTGATGGCGGGCGGCATAGCGTTGATGACGTTCATGCTTGCCCAGCGTCACCTGCCGCCTGGCGCGTTCCGCGCGGCGATTGGCCAGGCCCTGTGGCAGCTTGACGGCAGCGCCCTGCTTGAAGCTCTAAGGATGGCGGGGCGGGATATCATCCTGCTGTTCATGGTGATGTATCTTTCGATCTGCACGACTTTTCTGCCGTTGCCGTCCGCGCCGATTGTCTCGCTTGCGGCGACGCGGGGAGCGGGCGTCGCACAGAGCATGTGGGTCATGATCGTGACGGTCTCCGCTCTGGCGGCAGCGGGTTCAACGCTGGCCAACCTGAACGATTACCACATCTTCACGTGGATGTTGCGAAGCGAGCGAATCGCCAGGATTCGCCGCACCAGGGCCTGCGCATGGGCGCAAAAATGGTTCGCTCGCGGGCCGTTCGCAACGCTGTTCATGTTCAACGTCATCCAGTTGCCGATTGACGTGTCTCGGATGGTCTCGGCTGTGCATGGGTATCCGCGGCGGTGGTTCGCGGTTTCGAACTTCCTGGGGCGATTCGTGCGTTACGCGGTGATTGCCGGCGTAACCCTGATGCTGCACGACAAAGACTGGGTCGCCCCGCTGGTCTTCCTTGGCCTTGGCTTTGTAATCGTGTTCGCCAAGACGACCGCAATGTTATATCGCCGCCGCTGCCCGGCCGCCCAGACTGCATCGGACGATCAAATATCCTGATGTTCGCACAATCCTTGTGCCGGCCGGGGTGTCGATACGTATAGAATCAGACTCACGAGGTGTTTGACATGACCAGAAAAATCCTGACGGCGATACTTCTGCTTGCGGTGATCATACCGGCTGTGGCGCAAACCCAGCCTGCACAGACGCAGCCTGACGAGCAATCGATGCGCATCCTGGACAAGCTCGAACAGGCCGGAGAAAAGCATCCGACGATAGAAGCGGACGTGCTGCACGACGTGTTTATGCGCCTCTCGGGCGATCGCGAGGTGCGCCAGGGACGCGTTGCATACCAGCGTCAGACGCCCGAGAATCCGTCGCGATTTTACATCCGTTTTGACACGCTTCAGCAGGGCGCCGGGCGGCGGCTGGAAGACAAGGTCGAATACGCCTTTGACGGCGGCATGTGGCTGACGGAGATCAAGCATCGGCTCAAGAAGGTCACCAGATACCAGGTCGCCCGCCAGGGCCAGCAGATCGAACCGCTTCGCCTCGGCAAGGGCCCGTTCCCCCTGCCGTTCGGCCAGAAGAGCGAAGACATGCTCGAGCATTTCGACGTTTCAACCCGCCCAAGCGCGCCTGGCGATCCGGCGGATACCGACTTCCTGAAGCTCCTCACCAAGCCACAGCACAAGGACAACATCAACTTCGTCTGGATGGAAATGTGGGTGGACCGCGACAGCGGCCTGCCAACGAAGATCCGCTGCGAGGAAACCGCCAGCAAGAATATCGTGACAGTCACCTTCAGCAACACCAGAACCGGCGCCGCGGTGGACACCGGCCTGTTCTCGATCACGCCGCCCCGAGGCTGGCAGATCGAGGTGGTTCCACTGGACAAGTAGCCAAAAGCGGCATTTTTGTAGTCAAGCCTCAGGCATCCTTGACCGAAATCAATAATGGCGGGTTATCCCTCCACATTGATTACTATGTCCAGGACCGCATTTACTACCGTCGAACTGCTGATCGTGGTCATGGCGATGTCCATCCTCGCCATGATGGTCGTTCCCAAGTACATGACGGCATCAAACGACGCGAAAGAATCGGCGCTGCTCAGCGACTTGCAGTCGCTGAGGTCGCAGATTGAGATCTACAGGGCTCACCACCTTGGCAAAGGGCCGGAGTACAGCGAGGCCGGCGCCCTTGACACCTCCAACTACGCCAACCGCCTTAAAGGCAAGACCGACCCGAGCGGAAAGATTAACCCGCAGGGCAAGCTTGGGCCTTATGTTGACGACTGGCCGGCGAATCCGTTCTGCTCGGACAGCGTGGCGAAGAGCATCAAGTTCGGCGAGGCGCTATCAGCCCCAAGAGACGGTTCAACCGGATGGTATGTGAGTCTGACCGACGGCTCGGTTCATCCCAATTCAAAACAGGGAGCGCTGGACAGTTCCAGCAATTCAGGCGGGGCTGTTGTAACCCCTCCTCCTGCTCCTCCACCAACGGGCAGCGGCACGGGCAAGCGCAGATAGTCCCGGTCAGGACGCCAAGGCGATTTGAGTGCGGCGCGTCAGTTCCTGCCGAAAAAGAAGAACGCCATCATCAGCATGCCTATCGACAGAAGGAACAGGCCCCTGCGCGTGGCGTTGTTTGAAAGCCGCGTTGCGGCGATCATCAGGCCGTCTCGCGGCGGGGCCGGCCTGCGCACAGGCTGAGTTATCACTATCCCCGGCGGAGGCGACGGCGAGAGGCCAAGATCCGCAATCTGACGGTCGGCAGGCGCTACCCCGCCCATGCTCAGGGCCACTCGCTCCACGAAAATGGGATCTTCGTTCAGGGCGACAAGCATTCGGTCATGGGCGGCCTTGAGGTTCTCAAGATCCTGCATGTTTGCAAGCTCGAGATCCCGCTGATGGGCGTCTTCACGAAGCGCCGCGTATTCGGGAAGCAGCACCACCGCCGCCAGGATGCTCATGCCCGTCCCGGCCAGCAGCAGAAAACCAATCCATCGTCCCGTCGCGGCTGCCCACGACGGGACGAATGGAGATTCTTTATCAGCCTTTTTTCCAGGTATTGGCGCCATACACAGCCTTCGAGCCAAGTTGCTCTTCAATTCTCAGCAACTGGTTGTACTTGCACACGCGGTCGGTTCGGCAGGCGGAACCTGTCTTGATCTGGCCCGTGTTCTTGGCCACCGCGATGTCGGAAATGGTGGTGTCTTCGGTTTCGCCGCTACGGTGGCTGGTCACGGCAGTCATGCCGTTGGACATGGCCAGGTCGATGGTGTCAAACGTTTCGCTCAGCGAGCCGATCTGATTGACCTTGATGAGAATGCTGTTTGCGCACTTCTCCTGAATGCCGCGCTGGAGGAACTTGACGTTCGTGACGAACAGGTCGTCGCCGACGAGCTGCACCTTGTCGCCAAGCTTGGCGGTGAGTTTCTTCCACCCGGCCCAGTCGTCTTCCCCCAGGCCGTCCTCTATGCTGCGGATGGGGTACTTGGCGCACCACGAAGCCCAGATGTCGATCATTTCATCACTGGTGGCGATGCGATCCGGGTTGGATTTGAAGAAGCAGTAGCCTTCCTTGCCTCGCTTGCGCGCCTCGTTGACCATTTCGCTGGCGGCCGGGTCGAGGGCAATCCAGATGTCTTTTCCGGGCTCGTACCCGGCGTCTTTAATGGCCTGTATGATCAGCTCCGGCGCCTCGTCGTTGGTCTTGAGGCTCGGCGCGTAACCGCCTTCGTCGCCGACGGAGGTGTTGTAGCCCTTGCTCTTGAGCACCTTCTTGAGGGCGTGGAACACTTCGGTGCCCATGCGCAGGCCTTCGCTGAAGGACTTGGCGCCCCACGGCTGAACCATGAATTCCTGGAAGTCAACCGTGCCGTCTGCATGTTTGCCGCCGTTGAGGATGTTCATCATCGGCACCGGCAGCGTGACCGCGGCGTCGCCGCCGAGATATTGGTACAGCGGCTTCTTTGCGGCCTGTGCGGCTGCGTGGGCGGCTGCCAGAGACACGCCAAGAATGGCGTTTGCGCCAAACTTGCTCTTGGTGGGCGTGCCGTCCGCCTGGATCATCTTGTTGTCAACGGCCCGCTGATCGGCTGCGTCCATGCCAACGATGAGCTTGGCGATTTCGTTGTTCACAAAGCCCACCGCCTTGAGAACGCCCTTGCCGCCATACGTTTTCTTGTCGCCGTCGCGAAGCTCGACCGCCTCGTTCTCGCCGGTGCTGGCGCCGCTGGGAACCGCCGCCCTGCCGAGAATGCCGCTTTCCAGAACTATGTCTACCTCGACCGTCGGGTTGCCGCGCGAATCGAGAATCTGCCTGCCCTTGACCGCCTTGATCTTTGTGGACATCCTTTGTTCCTCTTTCCTTCTATCGGAATCGTTAACGAGAAAAACTCAATCTTTTACCGCCCGCCCTCTGTCCAGACATCATACGTAGCCTGCCGACGGATTCAATAGCTTTCACGGATGCTCTATGCCGCTGCATGTGGTGCGAGCGAAGCCAGCGGCTCGCTATTGCGCCAGTTGCGCCCAGCTTGTCAAGTGCTCAACTTCGCCTTTGACTTTCGGCGAATCGATCACCACAGGCGTCAGGCCGGCGGCGGCGAATGCGTCGGCGGAGTCTTGAGAAGCAGTTATGCCCCGGCACAGGGTCGAGAACTGCTCCCGAAGCTGCTCCAGCGGGCTGACCATGCGAGTGTCGATGACAAGCTTGGGCGTCCGCAGGCGGTCATCCTGCGTCAGACGCCATTTCTCCCGCTGCCACAGAAGAATCGGCCCATTGGGAAGCATCTGCCGCTCAAGCCTTCGGCGGGCTTTCATGTCGTGCCAGCCGGGATCGCTGGTCAGATAGATTATGTTCGAATCTTGCGCCACGCGGACCAGCGCCTCGGTTGCGGAGGAATCCTCTTCGCCGACGGCGTCAAGATCCACCGCCGTCACTGCCCGACGCGGATCCCACACGAACAGCGAGCCATAGCCGCGAGCTTCATCGCCGTCAGGGTCCATGTGGTGAACGCTGATGCGGTAAACGCCGTCCACGGATGGCGCCGGCATGGTGACGCCGGCGTAGCCGAGCTTGTCGGTATAGGCGGCGAGCATGGGGCCGTCATCAATCGAGAACCGCAGCACCGAGCCTTCTTCAGGCCGGGCCCATTTGTAGACCTCGTAATGCTGAAGCATGGCGATCAGCGCCGCCTGCCGACCTGCCGGGACGACCTGGTCGGGCACTGTCATCACGTATCCGCCGCCGCAGCCGACGACCAACGCAAGCACCATCGAAAGGATTCCAAAACGGAGCATGGTTCTCTCCCATTGAGTACTGGTGCGGTATGTTAGCGTCAAATACGGCAGGGGCCAATTAGAAAAGCGGCTGCGCGCGTCCTCCGCGCTCAGCCGAAGCACACGTTAGAACACCGGCATAGCAGGCCGTGCTCAGCCTGTCAGTACCAGATCGTGACGATAATGCTGGGCACGGCGATCTTGCCTTCCATTGTGCCCACCACTTCCGTTACATGCTTGACCTCGATCTTGTCAGAGTCGATCCACTCGTTAATCTGGTTCTGCATGTATTCGAGCGAAGTCGCGGCGATCTTGGAATAGAATATCCGGCACCGCGTTGCGCCTGTTCCGTTCACGTTGAGCGGGCGTTTGAACTTATCGACTGTCTTTGAAAACCCGGCGGTGGCGCCGAATGCGCGCATGCTTACCGCATGGGTGTCGTCGGATTCGACCAGGCCAAGGGGCTCATCCGCAGCCAACGAGATGGGTTCTTCGATCGGAGCATTGTTCATGAAGTGTCTCCTATTTTTCCAACGGTTCTCGTAGAAGTGTCTGTTTTGATTATAATACCCCGTCGAGCGCTTCACAAGGATGTGAAGCACAAGAAAGGCAAAGAATACTCAGGCGGAAAATGAAAGCACAGAGGCTGGCGATTCTTGGCGTTATTTTCATCGTCATCGCTGCTGCGATGACCTTGAAGGCTCTGGACGGCCACCAGGCTGCCCCCATGGCGACGCATACGCCCATACCACGCTCCCCGCGGGCGCGTGTGGCGGACTATCGCGGCTTCGCCATCACGCTGCACGGCAGCAGCCACCAGCATCCTTACGAAAAGGCCATAGACGAGCTGGAGAACACCGGCTCCAACAGCATACTGTTCGTGCCCATAGGGTGGCAGGAGAATGCGGGATCATCCAGCATCTTCATCGACGTGCGAAAATCGCCCCCGCCCGAACGCATCGCACAAATCGTGCGGTACTCCAGGTCAAGGGGCCTGGCGCCCATGCTTATGCCCATCATCCTGCTGGACAGCCCGCGCGCCGGCGAGTGGCGAGGCAAGATCAAGCCCGACAACGCCGACGCATGGTGGGATAATTACAACAGGTACATACTGCACTATGCGGGCATCGCACAGGACGCAGGCGCAGAGGTGCTGATCATCGGCTCGGAATTGGTGCTGATGGAAAACCAGACAGACCGCTGGCGAACGCTTATTTCGGAGGTGCGGAAGGTTTTCAAAGGCCGCCTGAGCTACTCGGCCAATTGGGACCACTACCAGCCCGTGCAGTTCTGGGACGACCTCGACATGATCGGCATGACCACGTATTACGATCTCGCCGGCGCCGGCACGCCGACACTTGAAACCATCACGAATGCGTGGAAACCCATCAAGGACAACATCCTCAAATGGCAGGCGACGATTAACAAGCCTATCCTGTTCACCGAGGCCGGCTGGCCCAACCAGGTGACGTGCGCCAAGTATCCGTGGGACTACACGCGATCGCCCAAGGAGCCCGACACCGCCCTCCAGGCGGCATGCTTCAAGGCTTTCTTCGATACATGGCATGACGAGCCCGCCGTCGCCGGCACGATCGTCTGGGAGTGGAAGTACGATCCGGCTCAGCGGCCTGAGAATCCGCAGGACCGCGACTACACGGGCTACATTCCCAAGGGCAAGCCGGCAATGGACGTGATTCTTCAGTACTTCCGCCGCCCAAGCGACCTGGCTGCCGACGGAAGCAGCAAATGAACGCCCGCCGGAGCTATGGCGGGTTGGCCAATCGCCACGCCATGATGTAGAGCGCCAGCAGGCTTTCGTCGAGCGAGGGATTCTCATCGGTGAAGAGCGTGCATAGCAACCGGTTTGCGGTGCTGTCGCCGCAGGGCGATGGCAGGCTGCCGAACTCGCTGCGTATTTCAGCAAGCACTTCTTCATGACTTCCGGCGGCGATCATGTGCAATAGGCGCAGCAGCATTTTGTGCCCCGAGCGCGTGACGGCGCGTTTCTGATGCAGGTGAGCAAGCCAGCGTTCGAATTCTCCCATATCCTCCGGGGCGTTGAGGCGCAGCGTGTAGTAGAACTTCGGCTGGCCTATCAGGTTGCCCATGTCGATAAGCAATTCCCTTCGCAGGTGGCCGGGCGGAACCTGAAGATAGAAGCTGTGCATTTCGTCGGCGGCCTCGACGAATCCCAATCGCGAAAGCGCCCACGCGCAGCTCATGCGCACGAAGATGTGCTCTTTGACGTCGCACAGCATTTCGTACATTCTGTCGACGGCTCGCATGTCGTTCAGCCGGCCCAGCGCCCTTGCGGCGTTGCCTCGCACCATGTGGCTGGAGATGGCAAGCGATTCATTCGCCAGAAACTCGGCGGCGTCTTGCGCACCGATCAGGCCAAGCGTGTGAACGGCCTCGGGGCTTATGCCCAGCCCCTTGGTTCTTGCAGCCGATATCAGCGCCGCAACAACCTTGGGCGTGGGTTCCATTGTCGCCAGCGCCGAGACGGCCGTCTTGCGCACCTCGTAAGAGGGATCGAACAGCGCTTTGATCAAGGTGTTCTCGGCCAGCGGCGATTCGCTGTTGCCAAGCTTGCGGGTGAGGGCAGCCCGCTGGTCTTCCCCCAGCGGCATTCGAGACTGGTACATGTGCCACAGCACCCGCAGCGGACGGGCCCACAGCGGGCCCAACACGTCAACCGCTCCGTAGGAATGCCGCTCGGGCAGGCCCCTGCTGGCAAGCAGAACCACCAGATAACACCCGGCCGAGAAAAGCAGGAACGTCTTGTAGATGTCCAGGTGCGTGAAGGCTATGGGCACTCGCCACTGCGCCACTGCCGGCGCGCCAAGCAGGGCCGCACACGCCGTCGTCGCCGCCAGCACCGACATGCTGCTGATAACGCCCGTGAACGGAAGGATGAACGGCGTGTACTTCTCATCGGTGGCGTTCAGAAGCGCGCGAGTGTAGGCCATGCTGTGAGCCGCCAGAATGCTGGACATCAACACGCACGCAATGAACAGAATCAAGCCCTGCGCGCCGTCGGCGGAACACAGCATCGCCATCGCCAGACAGATAATCGCCCCGCCCGCTGCCGAAAGCCTGAATAGCGGGCGGTTGCCGAACCTGTCGGCTGCGAAACCCCAGAATAAATGCGACAGAGGGCTGCCCAACGCGAAAAACACCTGCGTGAACGCAACCGCCGTTGCGGACATGCCCAGCGAAAAACGGAAGAATACGCCGTAGAACGGCGTTGTTGCGCCGCCGGCGAAACCCAGCAGCACGCTAAGCAAAACCACTCTGCGAATCGAGGGGTGAGTCGCAAGCAGCTTGAACGAGCCGCCTATCATCTTCAGCGGCGGCACAAGCTGAGTGGAATCCTCTACCGTCGGCATCCGCCATATCATCGCCGCCCGAACCACCGAACCAATGGTCGCCGCCACGAACAGCCACATGAATCGACCAAGGCGGGCCTCAGCATCGACGTTCAACCACACTGCCGCGAACAGCGACAGCACCAGCAGCACCGAAGACCAGCTTGTTCGCAGGTAGCCAAAGAATCGGCCCCGATTGTCGTTGTCTGTTACGTCCTGGCTGACAGACCACCAGGATGCGTTCATCGCGAACGACATCATCCAGTAGAACACGAGCATCGGAAACATCAGCTCGCTAAGGACGTCGTTGCCGATCATCGCCCCCACTGTCAGCACCGCCACCGGCGCTGCCGTCAGTGCGAACGAAACCCGCAGAATGCGAAGCTTGCCCACCCGCGCGACCAGCGGACCAATGAGCAGCGGAGTGAAACTCGTCAGCGTGATGGCGACATACAGAAGGCCGATCTTGTCGGCGCCCCATCCAAGGAACAGCAGCAGCGAATCCAGCACCCGATCGGTGCATACCAGGTTCGCGAACATCCCCGCCGATGACGTGGCGAAGAGCTTTCTGCGCCCCACGGCCTTCTGATCGTCGCTCAGGCCCCGCGGGGCGGAAATCTGCGTTGTTTGTTCTGCTTGCACGATTCTGTTCTACGAACCGCCGCTCGCCCGGATCGCATGCTTGTTGACGAAAGAAACCGTCCCTGCAAATACATGCCCTTTTGGCCTGGCGGCCCTATTAGTTTATATTATAGTTCGGTAGCAATTATAAGCAACTCAGAAGACGTGCGTGATGGCAAGACTAATCTCAGGAATCGGCACGGAACACATCCAACGACCAAACCAGCACGACGCAAAAAGCGCCGCATGGCAATGCGGAGTTTCTCGCGTCGCGTTTGGATGGGCAATTTGTCAGCGGATTGCGTGAGCTCTGTCAGTCAAGGCCGCCCTTGAGCGGTTTCTTGCGTTTCCTGACCGGGGCGGGCTGGGCCTGTTCTTCCTGAACGGCGGCTTCTTCGGTCTGCCCCGCAGCCTGCTTGATGGACAAAGAAATGCGGTGCTTTTCCTCGTCAACCTCCAGAACCTTGACGGTGACAAGCTGGCCTTCGCGGGCCACATCCGACACCGCGCGGACTCGCTCGCCGGACAGTTCGCTGATGTGAACCAGACCTTCGACGCCGCCGGTGAGTTCGACGAACGCGCCGAAATCGGCAATTCGTTTCACCACGCCCTGCACGATGCTTCCGGAAGGCCAGCGGGCCGATGCGCCCATCCACGGGTCGGCGCCAACCCGCTTAAGCGACAGGCTGATTCGCTTTGTCTCGGGCGTGATGCTCATGATCTTGGCCCGCACCATGTCGCCTGCCTTAAGGACTTCGCTTGGGTGCTTGAGCCGGCGTTCGTAGGTCATCTCGCCAATGGGCACAAGGCCCTCAATGCCGGGTTCGAGTTCAACAAAAGCGCCGAAATCCGCCAGCCGGGTCACTTTGCCGGTGATAACTTCTTCGAGATGGTACTTTGTTGGCGCCATGCTCCACGGGTCGGGCATGGTCTGCTTGAGGCCCAGCGATATGCGCCTTGCCTCACGGTCGACCTTGAGCACCTTCACCTGAATCTTCTGGCCTTCGGTGACGATGGTTTGCGGATCTTCCACGCGGGCGAAGCTCATGTCGCCGACGTGCAGCAGGCCGTCGAGGCCGCCGATGTCGACAAACGCGCCGTAGGGCATGATGCTGCGAACAACGCCGGAGACGATCTGGCCTTCGGCGATTTCCTGCCATGCCTTTTCGCGAGCCTGCTCGGCCTCGATTTCGAGAATGGCGCGGCGCGAGACAATAACGCGGTCGTCTTCTTCGCTCAGTTCCGTCACCTGGCACTGAAGCGTTCTTCCGACATACGGCGCGAGGTCGTCGATGCGGAACATTTCTATCTGGCTGATGGGCATGAACGCGCGGATGCCCTGAATCGACAGTTCAAGCCCGCCCTTGTTGTGGTCGGTAACGCGGGCCTCGACAACCTGGCCTTCGGAGAGGTTTTCCCAGGTCGCGGCGAGGATGGCGCCCTTGCGCGACAGCATCAGCAGGCCCTCTGCCCTGTCGAAGCCTTGAATGGTCACCTCGATCGAGTCGCCGACGGCGGGCAGCGGCTCATCGTCGCCATACTGTGTTGCCGGCAGAAGGCCCTGGCTCTTGCCGCCCATGTCCACGAAGATGAAGTCGCCCTGAATGCCGGCGACTACTCCGCGCTTGACGCCCTTGCCCGCCCCCGCCGGCGTGCGTTCCTTTTCTTCTTCGGCGGCAAGCACATCCTCAAGACTCATGCCTTCCAGCGCCTCGTCCAGCTCGCGCTGAAGCTCGGGGTCAAGGTTGGAACCGGGATGAAAGATCTCTTTCTTCTTACCGTTGTCAGCCATTCGAAAAACCTTTGCTCATCATCACGTGTCGTAACAATAAACGATCCCACAATCTTAACCCAACTAATCGCCGACGACAATGCAAGAAACTCCCCGCGGTGTTTCAGGCGGCACAATGCGTTTGTCATCAGATGCGGACCATGGTTTAATCTTCTGGTGGAAGTGACGGCATACATAGCGTTTGGAAGCAACGTCGGAGACCGGCATTCGACGATGAAATCGGCCCTCGCCCGCCTCGACGCCCTGGAGCGCGCAAGCGTGATCAAGGTATCCGAGGCAATCGAGACGGCCCCGGTCGGCGGCCCGGCCTCTCAGGATGCATATCTCAACGCCGCGATGGAAATTCGAACATCGCTTGCGCCCGCCCGGCTGCTTGAGAGCCTGCACGACATAGAAAGAAGCCTCGGCAGGAATCGTGAACTTGAACCGCGCTGGGGGCCTAGAACGTGCGATCTGGATATACTCCTGATGGGCGACATGGTGGTTGATACTCCCGAACTGATTATCCCGCATCCGCTCATGCACCAGAGGCGTTTTGTGCTTGCCCCGCTGGTCATGATAGCCCCGCATGCATGGCACCCGGTGCTCGAAGCGACGGCAAGCGAACTGCTTGCCCGGCTGGAGGCGAGAAAGTGAACGGCGCGCTGGTAAGCATTATCGGGCCCCCGGCTGCGGGAAAAACCACGCTCGCCGAGAACCTGTGCAACCTGCTGCCGGCAAATCTTGCTCGCGAGGATTATGTGAATAATCCGTTTCTGGCTGATTCATATGTCGGCAGCGACGCAGCCAGGCTGCCCGCGCAGCTTTACTTTCTGGTTTCGAGGGTCAGTCAACTCTCCCACGCAAAGGCGGACGGCGGCATACTGGTGAGCGATTACGGGTGGGCTCAGGATCTCATTTTCGCCCGCCTGCGGCTCAGTTGCGACGATTACCGGTTTTATGAACCCATAGCAATGCGAATGGCAGGGCTCGTTCGCGCGCCGGACGTGTTGGTGCACCTTGAGGCGGACAACAGCACGCTGCTCAATCGACTGGTGATGCGAGGCAGAGATTTTGAGCGCTCGATGGACGAGTCGTTCCTGTGCAGCATGCGAGCCTCGTACGCCAAGGTGGCGGCTGAGGCGAAATGCCCGGTAATCTCGGTGGATTCGACGAAGCTGGATCTCCGCCGCCCGACGGCGTGCAGCGAAATTGTTCAGCGGATTCGTGCGGCCCTGCCGCAAAAGACAGGATGATGAATGAAGGTTCTTACGACTATTCAGCAGGTGCGGGATTTTGTGCAGGCCGCCCGAGCGAGGCAATTGAGCGTGGGCCTGGTTCCAACGATGGGCAACCTGCATGAAGGCCACTACAGTCTGATTCGTGCGGCAGCGAAGGAGTGCGGTTGCGTTGTGGTTAGCGTCTTCGTCAACCCCACGCAGTTCGGCCCCAACGAGGATTACGCCACGTATCCGCGCACGCCCGAGCAGGACCTGGCAGGATGCCAGGCCGGCGGCGCTGCTGCCGTTTTCATGCCCAGCGTCGAAGAAATGTATCCCCGCGGCCAGACCTTGGCCACCGTCAGCATTGCCTCGCTGGGCGATAATCTCTGCGGAGCAAGCAGGAGCGGCCACTTCACCGGCGTTTGCACTGTTGTGTCCAAGCTGTTCAACATCGTCCGGTGCGACAAGGCGTTCTTCGGCATGAAGGACTTCCAGCAGCTTACGATCATCCGGCGGATGGTGGACGACCTGAACTTTCCGATCGAGATAGTGCCCTGCCCCACCGTGCGCGAGCCGGACGGCCTGGCGATGTCCAGCAGGAACTCGAAACTGAGCAAAGAAGACCGCGCACAGGCGCCTGCACTGCACGCGTCGCTCGAACTGGCCAGGGAAATGATCCTGGAGGGAGTGCGTGATTCGCGTGCGATTATCGAGGCAATTGCGGCGAAGATCGCCGCACAGGCGCCGGGCGGGGCGATCGATTATGTCAAAGTTGTGCACCCCGACACCCTCAAAGACGTACAAGTTCCCGACGGACCTGTTCTTGTGGCGCTGGCGGTTCGTTTCCAGGGCGCGAGGCTTATAGACAACATTCTGGTGGACGCTGCCGCAAAGGCTTCCTAATCTGTATGACTTGCAGGGGTCCTGGCCCCAGACGGAAGGAAGGCGCAACAAAATGCTGATCAAGGTGTTAAGATCGAAGATCCACCGGGCGACCATTACGGACGCCGACCTGGACTACATAGGATCCATCACGATAGACCAGGATCTGCTCGACGCCGTCGGAGTGTATGAAGGCGAGTTCGTGCTCGTCGCCGACATCGATAACGGCGAGCGGTTCGAGACTTACGTGCTTAGCGGACCAAGAGGCAGCGGAATGGTTTGCATTAACGGCGCAGCCGCAAGACTGGTTCACGTGCGGGACCGAGTTATTGTTATGGCCAGCGCTTATGTTTCACCGGAAGAGGCCAAGGCCATGTCGCCAACGGTAGTGCTGGTGAACTCAGAGAATCACATCGTGCGGAGGCTCTAGGCCCGAATGAATCAGATCATCATCGACTTCGGCGCGTTGACCGTCTTTGGACGCGAGTTTCCGCTCCGCATCTTCGGTTACGGGCTGATGATGGTGTTGGGTTTCATCACCAGCCTGTGGTTGGCGCAGCGGCGGGCCGCCAGGACGGGCGCGAGCGAGCAGGTCGTCTCTGCCCTTGCCATGATGGGGCTCATCGGCGGCATTCTTGGCGCGCGGCTGGCCTTCGTCATAGAGAACTGGCGGTCGTTCTCCGATCATCCTAATCCGCTTGTTGAGGTTCTTAACATCACCAGCGGCGGGCTGATTTACTACGGCGGCGTGGCGCTGGCGGTGCTGCTGGCTCTGGGCTACCTGCTGGTGAAGAAGCTTTCGATCCGCCGGTATCTCGACATATTGGCCCCCTGCCTGATGATCGGCCTGGCGTTCGGGCGGACGGGCTGCTTCCTTAACGGGTGCTGCTTCGGGGGCCCGGCTGACGAGTCATCGCCGTTTGCCATCCGGTTTCCGATGTTCTCCCGGCCTCTGCTGAAACTCGACGGCTCGCCAGGGCCGTTTTCGTCGGCCATGGACAGCCCTTCCCCGGTGTTCGCGCACCAGCTCGCCACCGGACGCCTTACCGCAGCGGACATAGACCCCAGGCTGCTGGCCGGCGGATTGCCAATGCCCCCGCGGCACCTGCACGGCAAGCTGGACGCAGGCGACGACCAGTTGCGAACCGCGTTTCTGTCCAAGGATCAGTTGCACGAGATGTTTCTGAAGCTCACCGGCGGCAGGGCGCTGATGACCGAGGCCGACTGGCGCCGGGGCCTGAGCTTGTCGGACGGCCCGATCGTTTCCGGCGAGGCCTGGCCCAGGGCTGAGGCGTTCGCCAAAACGCGAAGCAGAAGTCTGACCTTCGATGAATTCTACTCATATTCCCAGGATCGTCGCGCGGACATCGTTCGCCGGTTCGACACGAATGACGACGCCAAGCTCGACGACACCGAGAAAGCGGCTGCGAATGACTGGCTCCGCGCCGACCTGTGGCGAATAGCCGCCGATCAGAAATCGCTGCCGGTGAAGCCCGCCCAGCCGCTGGGCATAATCAACGCGCTTCTGATAGCGGCGTTGCTGTTGTACTACAGCCGGCTCGGGCCAAAGGCCGGGCAGGTCTTCGCGGCCATGATGGTGCTCAAGTCGATCACTCGTTTCGCCCTTGAGATTGTGCGAGATGACAACGCCCACAGCCTCTCTCAACTGGTTTTCACGCACAATCAGGTAAGCTCGATGCTGATTCTTATCGGCGGCGTGGCGTTCTGGATGATCGCGGCAAGAATGGCGCCGCCCGCGCCTGAACCTGTGCGTGAACCGGCGACGGCGCGTCGATCCAGAGAGAAGTCCCCAACAAAAGGATAATGTCATGACATTGCGCCTTTGCACGTTTCTGTTGGCGGTAACACTGTCGGCGGCGCCGCTGAGCGCCCAGAACACAGCTTCGACCGAATCGATCGTGGCGACCGTGGCCGCGAAATCCGCCAATGCCCTTGCACTGATTCGCGTGCGACTTCACGACGAGATGATGACGGGCAACGTCGAGGGCCTGGGCTTTTGCGTCGCAGCCGACGGCGAGAAGGCGTTGCTGATTACCCTTGCGCTCGATCCGAGAATAAATTCGCAGACTATTTCGGCGATTGACGTGGTAGTGCCCGGTTTCGATGGAACGCTCAAGGGCAAGTTCCGCTCGGCGGACCCTGTTTCGGGCATTGCCTTCATCGACGTTGAGGGGCCTTTCAAGTGGAACGCCATCCAGTTCGAACCCACCGCCGACCTTAGTGCCGGCAAGCTGGTCGCATCGGCTGCCCTGCTTGACGCCAATCTGGGTTACGAGCCGTTCTACGGCGTGGGCTATGTTTCAAGCATCCTTCAGATTCCCGGCAGAACCGCGTTTGTCACGGGCGGCAGCCTCACCAATGTGGGCTCGCCCGTGTTCAACCAGCAAGGCAGGGCCATTGGCATAGTTCAGCAGCAGCTGCCGATGATCCAGCAGATCGTCAGCGGCGACCAGCCCAGAAACATCGCGGTTCGGTCGATGCACGAGTCGCGGTATTTCGTGCCCGTTGAGGAATTCATTGAGGTTCTTCAAGACCCGCCCGCGCCCGGCAAGCGGCTGCCCTGGATCGGCGTTCTGGAATACGCCCCCGCGCCCAAGGATCTTCTTGACGCGCTGAATCTCAAGCAGCCGGCGGTTATGGCGGTGAAGATCGATCCCGAAGGCCCCGCCGCCCGGGCCGGCCTCGAGCCAAAGGACATCATCATCGCGCTTAACGGCAAGCCG
>JAAYCO010000204.1 GCA_012729725.1 Planctomycetota bacterium | reverse complement strand
GAGCGGATGATTGCCTTTGGATCGCCAAGGGCAACGCCGAAGTCAAACACGCATCGAAGTTGAATGCCAAGATAGTTGGCTCCAACGTCGAACCGCTCCACGGTGGGCGCGTCTTTGCCGTGCAGCAGGGCCACAAACAGCCCCGCTGAATGGCTGGGAACCGTGCTAAGATACCAAGTGTCATCATCCCCGCCGTTGGCGTCGGCCAGGTGGGGAACAACGGCCAGCTTGGCAAGCCCGCGCCATGGGTTTGTGTTGAAGTCGCCATCCGTAGCAACTTCAACCGAACCAAGAAGCATTCTCGCGGGCGCTTCCAAAGCTGGCGGCACAACAAGCGCGTGCGGCTGAAGCCCGATAGGTTCGCCTGCATCGTCTGCCATCTGTCGCAGGGCGGCAACGGCCTTGCTCAGCCCTTCCACGCTCAAGGCGCTGTCAGCCCCGGTGATCTTGTTGCCGTTGCCTTGGACAAAGAACCCGCTGGCGTTGCGCAGGGCCAGCCACGCGGCCTTGTTCAGCGTCCTGCCGGCAGAAAGCCCAATCGCCCGCTCGATCTCGAATACCCCGCCAAGCTCACCGTCATTGATAAGCGTCTTGCGGGTGATACCTACCATGCGGGCGAACGTGTGCGCCTGCACCGGGTAGGAAGCTTCGCCAAGTGACGTATGCTTGACTTCACCGTCAGGGCCAACCTGTTCAAGCAGGCTATCGCCGGTATAGGGTCGAATGGCCTGATTCTCTTTCAGGTCGGGAACGGGAACCGACCTGGCAGCAAGTCGCCAGTTATCTTCGGCCTGATGGTAGCCATGCTGAAGCATGGTCCGCCCGGCGTCAGTCACCGCGTGGTTGAGTTCGGCAGTGCTGAATGCGGCTTGAATCATCTCCCCGGTATCTCTGGGCACTCTGCCGGTAGCCATGCGGGTTGCTTCTCGCGCCAGTTCAACGCCGGAGTTCAAGCGAAGATCGGCGGCAGCCTGCAACGTCCGCTCATCGTATGTGGCTTCGGCGGCTTCCTGCTGTCCACCGCAAAGCAGGGCGGCGGCTGCAAGTACCTTCGGCCCGGTGGGGCGGTCCTGGGCGCTGCCGGTGGATACCGACAGATGCGGGCGCGCCTTGCGAACGGCGGCGAGAATCTCGCTTTTCACGTCGTCGATGCTTAAGCCTTCGTCGATCGCGCGGGCGGCAAGGTCGGGATTGCCAGCCGCCTTGAGTTCGCTTTGATGCTCGCTGCAAATTGCGATAATGTCTTTCGCCCGCTGGCGCTCGGCTGCGATTTCGTCATTCTGAATCGTTGCTTCTTTGGACATGGTTGCTCCCTTCGCGCTGTGTCGCGCTTCAATAGTGATGTTCGTCCCCGTCGCGGCTCCTACGCCGACGATGGAGATTTCTTTCAGTTCGGCCCGATCAACCACGATCAAGCCTTCCTTGGGGGCGATAATGCTTCTGCCGTTGATATGAACCATATCGCCCGTTTCGATCTCGTGCGATTCCAGGACAGCGGCCCCGATGCTGGCTGAAAGCTTTTGCCCGCTGCGCCACAATCGCAGGATTTCGGCAGCGGCTTGGCCCTTATTCATGACGCCTTCGGCGTGCAGTTGGTCGTCCTTGATCTGGGGGCGAACCGTGCCAAGCAAGCCGCGCGTGCTGGTGTCATGATCTCTGGCAAGCGGAACCTCGGCAGCCATTGCCAGCCCGGCCAGGTCAACAACAACCGGCCTGGGGAACGGCGCAACCTTCATCGGCCCGCCGTGATATGCGGGGTTGGCGTGAATGATCGGCCCCGGCCCGGCGTCGTCCATCGCCTTGATGGATACACCGTCCACCGCTTCAAGGTGAATCATCTCAGGTGCGGCGGTAGTCATTTGGAATTCTCCACGGTGTTGAAGGCGTATGCTGTCGCCTGCGAGAATGCTTCGTAAAATCCATCGCCATTGGCGCTCGCCAGGTAAAGGATGCGCCGGAACACAACGTCATTGGCAACGCGATATGCCGCCTCTCCGGCCATCTTGGCGAAGATGTTCAATGCGTCGATCGTTGCGCTTCTGATCAGGAACGATCGGCGCACACCTTGTCCAACGTCGCCAGCCTCGTCAACCATCGGCGCATTTGGCATAGGGTCAGAATCCATTGTCTGCCCTATGGCGGCCTGGCAGGCGCTCTTGTATGCCCGCTCGAAGTCGCGCCCACGCTCGCGGGCGGCGTCGGCAAGCCCACAACGCAAGGCGCTTTCCATAGCCTCGTTGCGCGGCTGATCCGACATGGCAGCCCAAACGCGAAGTGACTTTTCTACCATCGGCCGCATGCGAATCGTCAAAAGCTTGTTAGACATAGGTGAATCTCCTTCATAAGGGGTGGCTGTGCGGCGTCTATACTACCGTGTACCGATTTAGGGGTCGTTTTTGTAAAATCGGGCAAGATTTCTCATCGCTCATAACACCTTGTATCGAATAAGGGGTCGTTTTTGGGCCATGGCGAAGCAAGATTTATCGCCAGGTGGTCAAGCGGCGCGATCATCGGCCATGAGAAATCGCCGGTCATGATACCTTATACCGATTTGGTGGTCGTTTTTGTGACATGGCGAAGCAAGATTTCTCATCGCTCACAACACCGTGTACCGATTTAGGGGTCGTTTTTGCGCCATGGCGAAGCAAGATTTATCGCCAGGTGGTCAAGCGGCGCGATCATCGGCCATGAGAAATCGCCGGTCATAATACCGTGTAACGTTTTAGGGGGTGTTTTTGTCACACAAATATGAAAATCGTACCATATCTGGTAAATCAGCCGATACGCTCGCGTGTCAGCAGTCTTGCCAGTTCGATCAAGTCTGCCTTGGGAAGTTCACCGATGATCGCCAGGCGGTCGGCGTGCGCCATGGTTGCCAGCAGTTCAGCCAGAATTGTTAAGCGGTCGCCTTCGCGGTGCGCGTTTTCCTGTCCACACGTCCCCAATTTCGTCCCCAGTGGATTTTTGATTTTACCTAAATCCTTGCTTGTGCTATCCTTACCAGTGATTGACATGCAGCCTTCCAAGCTGGCTGTTGTGGGTTCGAGTCCCATCGCCCGCTTTCAAGTTATTTCGCCACAAGGCTTGTGGCTTAGCACATTCCTGGCACATCGCTGTACTGGACAGCCATATGATCGGGCAGTAGCATGCTGGCATCGCATTGAGCCCTGAAAGGGCACAATGACAGCCCAGGGCGCCAGCCCTGGGATCCCAG
>JAAYCO010000203.1 GCA_012729725.1 Planctomycetota bacterium | reverse complement strand
TCAACTTCGCCGACCCGGCCCGTAACGCCATGACACGGCCGGATCACCGCAATTCTCGAATTGCAGTCAGGAAACGTTGGGGCCGCCGATCGTGAGCCACTTCGTTCTCGTCACGCTGCATCTGTTTGTCGCCATCATGTTCGTCGGCACCGTCTTCTTCGAGGTTCTCATCCTTGAGGCCATACGAAAGCCGGTGGGACGCGACGCCATACGTACGGTGGAGGCCGCGATCGGCCGGCGTGCCCGCCGCGTGATGCCCTTTGTCATGGCAATCCTCTACGGTACAGGTATCGCCTTGGCCTGGCAGTATCGTGACGAGCTTGCGCACCCGTTCGAAAGCAGCTTCGCGACATTGCTGGCGATCAAGATCGTCCTTGCGCTCAGCGTGCTGGCGCATTTCATCACCGCAATAACGCTGAGCGCCCGCGGCAAGCTCAGGTCTCGGCACTTCAAGCTCATCCATCTGAGCGTGTTCTGCCATGTGGTTCTGATCGTGTTCCTTGCAAAGGCGATGTTCTACATCAACTGGTGATGCCTTGGACGACTGCGATGCAATCTCTCCCGCCAAGTCTTGGCCGGTGCTCAGCGATGGAACGTTGACGGTGTCAGCTGCGTTGGCAGGAGAGGTGACAAAAGATTGGGAAAGCCAATGCGACTGAGAGCGGCGGTGCAAAAACCGGCCACGGTAGCGGCGGGATAGTCCGGCCGCGGGCGGAGTAAAATCCGGCCACCTATTTCCCTTCTGCATTGAACGCAGGAGGGACAGGGGATCTACACCGTGGAACTTTATCTGAAGGTTCGCCTGGCCGTCTCGGAAGGGATGAGCCGGCGTCAGGCAGCGAAGCATTTCAACATATCGCGCGACAGCGTTGCCAAGATGCTGTCGTATTCGACTCCTCCCGGCTATCAGCGCCGGTCACCGATCCGACGTCCGAAGCTGGATGCATTTGTTTCGACCATCGATCATTGGCTGGATGAGGACCTGACGGTTCCGCGCAAGCAGCGCCATACGGCCAAGCGAGTGTTCGACCGGCTGCGTGCCGAATGCGGGTTCACCGGCGGCTACACGATCATCAAGGATTACATGCGCGAGCGAGAGCAGCGCTGCCAGGAGATGTTCGTGCCGCTGTCGCATCCGCCCGGCCATGCACAGGCGGACTTCGGCGAGGCGATGGTGGTGATCGGCGGTGTCGAGCAGAAAGCCCGTTTCTTTGTGCTCGACCTGCCGCATAGCGACGCCTGCTATGTGCGAGCCTATCCCGCTGCGGTGGCTGAGGCGTGGGTCGATGGCCACATCCATGCGTTCGCCTTCTTCGGGGCCGTGCCGCAATCGATCGTCTACGACAATGATCGTTGCCTGGTGGTCAAGATCTTGCCCGACGGCACGCGCAAGCGAGCGGCGCTGTTCAGCGGCTTCCTGTCCCACTACCTGATCCGGGATCGCTACGGTCGCCCCGGCAAGGGCAACGACAAGGGGAATGTCGAGGGCCTCGTTGGCTATGCTCGTCGCAACTTCATGGTTCCGATCCCACGGTTCACGACATGGGATGTGTTCAACACCTGGCTGGAAGAGCAGTGCCGCAAGCGCCAGCACGACAGGCTGCGCGGCGAGAGCGAGACGATCGGAGAGCGGCTGCAGCGCGATCTCGCCGCCATGCGCGCATTGCCGGCTTCGCCGTTCGATGCCTGTGACCAGGCCAGCGCCAGAGTGACGGCGCAATCCCTGGTCCGCTACAAGACCAACGACTACTCTGTTCCGGTCGCCTATGGCCACAGGCAAGTCTGGGTCCGGGGTTATGTCGACGAGGTGGTGATCGGCTGCCGCGGCGAGATCATTGCTCGTCATCCCCGGAGCTGGGAACGGGAAGACGTCGTCTTTGATCCCATCCATTACCTGCCGCTGATCGAGCAGAAGATCAATGCATTGGATCAGGCCGCCCCTCTTCAGGGATGGGAATTGCCCGAAGAGTTCGCCACGCTGCGCCGCCTGATGGAAGCACGTATGGCCAAGCAGGGCCGCCGTGAGTATGTGCAGGTGCTGCGTTTGCTGGAAAGCTTCGATCTCGTCGATCTGCACGGGGCGGTGAAGCAGGCCCTCCAACTCGGCGCGATCAGCTTCGACGCCGTCAAGCATCTTCTCCTGTGTCGGGTGGAGCGCCGGCCGCCACGGCTGGACCTGTCCATCTATCCTTACCTGCCAAGGGCGACGGTCGAGACGACGTCGGCGAAGGCATACATGCGCCTCCTGTCATCGGATGCAGGAGAAGCGGCATGAGCGCCGAAGCGCCTGACAATCCCCCTGCGATTTTGCTTTCCCATTACCTCAAGACCCTCAAGCTGCCGACCTTCCAGCGCGAGCACCAGAAGCTGGCCCGGCTATGCGCGTCCGAAGGCGTGGACCATGTCGGATACCTTGCTCGTCTTGCCGAGCGGGAGATGATCGAGCGGGACCGCCGCAAGGTCGAACGCCGTATCAAGGCGGCGAAGTTCCCGGTCGTCAAAAGCCTCGACAGCTTCGACTTCACCGCCATTCCGAAGCTCAACAAGATGCAGGTATTGGAATTGGCGCGCTGTGAATGGATCGAGCGCCGCGAGAACGTCATCGCGCTCGGCCCCAGTGGCACGGGCAAAACTCATGTCGCCCTCGGTCTCGGTCTGGCCGCCTGCCAGAAGGGCTTGGCAGTCGGCTTTATCACGGCCGCCGCTCTCGTCAGCGAGATGATGGAGGCTCGCGACGAACGGCGTCTTCTGCGCTTCCAGAAGCAGATGGCAACCTACAAGCTCCTCATCATCGACGAGCTGGGCTTCGTGCCGCTCTCCAAGACCGGGGCGGAACTGCTGTTCGAGCTGATCTCGCAGCGTTACGAACGCGGCGCGACGCTGATCACCAGCAATCTGCCTTTCGATGAATGGACGGAGACGTTGGGCTCCGAGCGTCTGACCGGCGCACTGCTCGATCGCATCACCCACCACGTCAACATCCTCGAGATGAACGGCGAAAGCTACCGTCTCGCCCAAAGCCGCGCCCGAAAGGCAGGCTGAAGCCCTCACGAAAATAGCCGACGCCGCAAGCGGGAAACTCTAGTCGGGCTACGCCCTCCCGCCGTTCCCCGCTTGCGGCGCCAAGTGGCCTACTTTTGCGCCGCCCAACGGCCTGGTTTTGCTCCGCCGTTGACAGGCAGCGTTGGCAGCATCCTCATGGACCTCCAGCAGCCCGGTCAGGCCCTCCGGCGTCGGCCAGTTCACCAGAGCGCGACGACGGTTGGCGGCACGCCTCGTGTCGCGGAACCAGATGCCGCTCTCAGTTTCGATCTGCTTCAGATAGGACCGGCCATTGGCAGCGAAGACGAAGGGCACACGATGCTCTCCCCAAGGACCGCCCGCGAAAGTGAAGTCAGAGTTGTCCTTGATACCGAACGAGTACCG
>JAAYCO010000038.1 GCA_012729725.1 Planctomycetota bacterium | reverse complement strand
GCAAGGCTTTGCAAACTGTCGGCCATGCCGGCCGGGCGTGCTGGCACATTGCTTGCACAGTCTCGGGTAATATCGCAAGGAGATATGGTATGCGCATAGCAATCAGCGCTCAGGGTAAAGACCTTGATGCTTTGGTGGACCCTCGTTTCGGCAGGGCGAGGTTCTTCGTGATCATGGATACCGTCACGGGCGAGTGGAGCGTCGCGGACAACGTGCAGAACCTCAACGCCGCCCAGGGCGCCGGCATACAGGCGGGCAGAACCATTGTCGAGCAGGGCGTCGAAGCGCTGATTACGGGTCACGTTGGTCCGAAGGCGTTCGCCACGCTTCTGGCGGGCGGCGTCAAGGTGTACACCGGCGCCAACGGTGCTGTCTCGCAGGCGGTGGAGCAGTTCAAGGCAGGGCAGTTGAAGCCTTCAACCGGCGCCGACGTTGAAGGGCACTGGGTGTAGCATCGATGCACACCGCTCTTGAATGCATTCCCTGTTTTGTTCGCCAGGCACTGGAGGCAGCGAGATTCGTAACGGATGACCCCGGCATCCACGAGCGCCTTGTGCGGGAGGTGCTGCGAGCAACCGCCGAGATGGATCTCTCGCAGAGTCCTCCAATGATTGCCTGCCGTATTCATCGCTCGCTACGGAGCATGACCGGCGTTACTGATCCGTACAATCGCGCCAAAGAGGCGTTCAACAGAATGGCGCTGGCGATGTACGAAGAACTGGAAATGGCGACGGCCTCGTCGGCGGACCCGCTTGATATGGCTGTTCGCCTGGCAATTGCCGGCAACGTGATAGATCTTGGCGTGAACGGAACACTTACTGAAGCCCAGGCCCGCGCCAGTCTCGACAACGCGCTCGACGAGCCGCTTTGCGGCGACACTGCCGATTTCAGGAGAGCGGTGGAATCGGCCAGAAACATTCTGTACCTTGCCGACAACGCGGGCGAGATCGTGTTCGACCGACTTCTGGTGGAGCGGCTGGGGTCGCACAAGGTCACGCTTGCAGTGCGTGGAGGCCCCATTCTTAACGACGCCACCATTGATGACGCAAAAGCCGCCGGCCTGTGCGACATCGTCAAGGTAATCGACAACGGATCGGATGCGCCGGGCACTGTTCTGGGCGAGTGCGGCGATGAGTTCCGGCGGGCGTTCGCCGGCGCGGACCTCATTATCTCCAAGGGCCAGGGCAACTTTGAAACGCTTAGCGACGAGTTGGCGAATATATTCTTTCTGTTCAAAGTGAAGTGTCCGACAATAGCAAATCACGTGGGTTTGCCGCTTGGGTCGCACGTCCTGCTGCCATCGGAAGCGGGGCGGATGCGCGACGAACGCCTTTTGAAGGAGCGAGTATGAAAGTTGGAATCATCCGATGCATGCAGACCGAAGACATCTGCCCCGGAACAAGATGCTTGCGAACCGCGGCTGCCGGAATCGAGGGCTTTGAGCCCGTCGGTCCATCGGAGGTTATCGGAATAATCTCCTGCGGCGGATGCCCGGGAAAGAAGGCGGTGGCCCGGGCGCTGGATATGGTCAAACGCGGCGCCGAGGCTGTAGTCTTCAGTTCCTGCATGACTCGCGGCATTCCGTGGCAGTATCGCTGCCCTCATGCCGAGCAGATTCGCAAAAGCGTTGAAGCGTTGACAGGCGGCAAGACAAAGATCATAGACTGGACGCATGCATGAGGCGGCCGGCGTGTGTTTCGCCCCCGCACGGCATGATTATCAGTTTGGAGAAACATGAGTACTCAATCGTGCAGTAGTTTTGATGAATCCCAGCGCGAGCTTGAAGAGCTTGAGCTGGCGACTCGCATGGAGCAGATCGGCCTGAAGCTGCTTGTGCTTTCGGGCAAGGGCGGCGTAGGCAAGAGCACGGTCGCGGCGAACCTGGCTGCCTCGCTGGCGCGAGCGGGCAAGAAGGTCGGCCTGCTGGACGTTGACCTTCACGGCCCGAGCATCCCGAAGATTCTGGGCCTGGACGGCAGGCGAATCGCACAGAGCGAGAACGGCTCGATCGCGCCGATAAAGCTTAACGAGAATCTCTCGGTTGTCTCGGTCGGCTTGCTGCTGGATAACGCCAACGACGCGGTTATCTGGCGCGGGCCCATGAAGTACAACGTCATTCGGCAGTTCCTCAAGGATGTCGAGTGGGGGCGGCTGGATTACCTGGTGATAGATTCCCCGCCCGGAACCGGCGACGAACCCCTGGCCGTGGCGCAGCAAGTGGGAAAGAACGCCCTTGCCGTTGTGGTCACGACGCCACAGGATGTCGCAGTTGCCGACGTTCGCCGGAGCGTGTCGTTCTGCAAGACGCTTGATCTGCGAATCGCCGGCATCATAGAAAACATGAGCGGCCTGGCCTGCCCGCACTGCGGCAAGACGGTGGATTTGTTCAAGGTCGGCGGTGGCGAAAAGCTTGCCGCCGAGATGAACGTGCCGTTTTTGGGCCGCATACCTCTTGATCCGAACATTGTTCTGTCGGGCGATTCGGGCAGTCCGTTCGTCGAATCCTCAGCCGACGGCATTGCGGCCAGAGCATTCGCCGCTGCCATCATGCCGATTCTGAATCGGACCAAGCAGGACGACGCATTGTTCGCCAAACAACATTCCAAGGAGAATAATAGCATGAAGATAGCTATTCCCGTTGCCGACGGCGTTTTGTGCATGCACTTTGGCCATTGCCAGCAGTTTGCGATAGTCGACGTGGACGCCGATGCCAAAACCGTCACGAATACAACGTATTTGACGCCTCCGCCTCACGAGCCCGGCGTGCTGCCCAGATGGCTGCACGAGCAGGGCGCCAACGTCATTATCGCCGGCGGCATGGGCCAGCGGGCGCAGGGCTTGTTCGCGGAGAATGGAATCAAGGTGGTTGTTGGCGCCCAGGGGGGCGATCCTCAGGCAGTGGTCCAGGCGTATCTGTCGGGCGATCTGCAAACCGGGCAGAACATCTGTGACCACTAAAGAGGCGCAGGATCTGCTCGACAGGACGAACGCGGCGTGGCACCGGCGCTGCATCATCTGCGGCCGGGGCGGGCAGTGCGGGCTGGACCTGCGTTTTGAGGCTACATCCGACGGGGGTGTTGAAGCCTCGTTTGAGTGCCCCCAGCGATACCAGGGCTACGACGGCGTTCTGCACGGCGGCGTGACATCATCGCTGCTGGACAGCGCGATGACCAACTGCCTGTTTGCCCGTGGAATAGTCGCCGTCACCGCCGAGTTGACGGTGCGGTTCCGCCACCCGGTTCAAGTGGGCATTCCGCTGGTTGTGCAGGCGGAAATCGTGCGCCGCCAGCAGCCCTTATTCGTGCTTGAGGCGCGAATTGTCCAGGACGGTCAGCTCAAGGCCCGCGCGGTGGGCAAATTCATGGAGCGGGCGCCCGCCAGGTGAACGCCGGTTTGGCGGCTGGGTAGGGGTTTATGTTGAAGTCGCGCGTCGGTTTCGCCTGGCCAAACTGCCATTGTGCGAAGTCCAGAAACACCTGCCAGTCGTCCCAGTTGTGATCGTGATCGCCGGGCCGATAGCTGATTGCTATGCTGCCGGGCGCGTCGAGAAAGCGGTAGACCTCGCCGGCGGCTTCGTGCGTTCGGCGCGTGCCTATCGGGTTCGCCCACAGGTCATCGAGCCCTTCGGTGGAGATTAGTGCTCGCGGGGCAACCAGGGCTTTGAGGAAGTGCTGGTCAAAAGGCAGTTGCTCTTCTCGGCCGGCATATTCGCGCAATCGTGGGCCGAACCAGTACGGCACTACCTTGATCAGGTCGGCGATGCGCTCGCAGCCGCGCCCGCGGCAGTAAAAGCTTCCGGCCCCGCCGCAACCCGATGCGTTGGGGGCGGTGACGGCAATTCGTTCATCCGTCGCTCCGGCGAGCAGCACGGCCTTGCCGCCGCGAGAATGCCCGACGACGGCGATGCGCGAGGCGTCTACATCCTTCATCGTCACCAGCGCGTCAACGCAACGATGATATCCCCATGCCCAGGCGGAAACTGCGCCAAAGGTAGATTCAGGGTATACCGGATAAAGCCCCGTGTCGCGGTCAGGCTTGTAGATATCAGGAGCTATTTCAACCCTGCTGAACTGCGCCAGAATCATCCTCCTGCGAAGAACGTCGGCGACTATCCTGGGCGTGACGAAGCGGTAGCACCCGTCGCCGTTGAGAATGACAGGGAACGGGCCCTCGCCGGGCGGTATCGCCAGGTCGAGCCGGAAATGGAACGCCGGCTGATTCTTAAGCACGAGCCTGAATTGCACATAACTGCCGCCTTCAAACTCGCCAGGCTTGTGGTTGTGCAGCAACTGTGCGTCCACGCCGGCCCCTGACGGGGGAAGCCCTCCGTATTCCAGGCCGACGACAAGATCCAGTATCTCTTTGCGACGACGAGCCCAATCCCGTGGCGTCTTCACCCATGAACCGTCCGCAAAAACGAACGGGTCGGGCAATTCGGTCAGTTGTTCCATCTGCTCGCGGCTTTCCATCGTGTGCTCCTAAGTTGTTACTGCCTAAGGGGATTCTACCATTTTCCCCAATTGCCGATCAGCCGCTCTATCCGATAACGCAACAGGCTGTGCAATGAGTGCAGGAAAAAGCGAAATTTGGCATTGACAGAATGTCATAGTCATGACATAATATCAAACATCAGAGGACAAGCAATGAGCTATCTCAACACGCAGAGCGATTCGAGAACCACCTTAAGAGACGTAGCGCAGGCCGTCGGCCTGAGCGAGATAACAGTCTCGCGAGCTCTGCGTGGCATGGCTTCGGTGAACGAACAAACCCGCAGGCGAATCCTGGCAGTCGCCAACAAGAAGGGTTACTGCGTTGCTCAGGGCCTGGCGATGCCAAGGGGGCTTCGCGGCGCGGGCAAAAGCCAGATGCACAGGCTTCGCCTGATCATGCCCGTTTTTGGCGAGGAGGAGGTTCTTTCCTCCGATTTCAGCGTGCTGTTCATTGAAGGTTTGCGCGAGCGGCTGGACCAGCTTGGCGGCTCGCTTTCAATAGTTGAGGTTCACAGCGTCGGCGACCTGCACAAATGCACTCGCGGCATTCGTTTTCACGGTTTCGTTCTGCGTCAACTGCTGCCAGTCGCATGGGTTGAGCAGCTTGCCCGCATGGGACCGGTCGTGACGGCAGGGTCCGCGGATCTGTACGAGGGCGTCAGCAGCATCTCGCACAATGAGCGTCGTGCGGCGTCGAGCATAGCAACCTATCTTGCCAGGCTTGGTCACAAGCGAATCCTGTGGCTGGGCGTGCTGGGCGGACAGAATCGGCATCGCCCGTTGAAGGACGCGATGAATTCAAATCGCACCGAAGACATTGAGGCCCTCACAGTGGCCAACCACGGGGCGCGATACGCAGCCTGGCACGAGTTGTCGCTGTGCAACCGCCCAGCATCGCAATCCGAGCAGGAATACTTCAACTGCATCGAGGATTCATCTGAGAAGGTCCTCAACATGATCCTCCGCCGCAAGAACAAGCCGTCGGCCCTCGTGCTGCCGGAAACTGCCTCGGCGCACAACATCATCCGCAATCTGCGCGACAAGGGCTATCGCGTGCCGGAAGACTTCAGCGTCGTCGCCTATGGGCTCAAGTCGCAGGCCGGCCGGGCCAACACCGAACTGGCCATTATGGATCTGCCCATGAAACGCATGGGCGATCTTGTGCCCGAGCTTATTTCCCGACAGCTTGCTGATCCGTCGGCCCTGCCCATCAGCATTCAGCTTGAAGCGACGCTGCACAAGGGCAACACGGTAATGGAAGTGAAAGAACAATAGCAATCGGAATCATAGGTGAGAATCTAAGGAGACAAGCCAAGGAGAGAACAACCGAGTCGTATTCCGTATCGGCCGGGACTGGCATTGCGAACCAACCAGTTGTCGGCGACCAAATCACGCAAATGGAACTCTAAATCAAAGGTTCAAAGGAGCGAAGAATGTCAAATCTGAAGAAGTATACGGTTCCGGCAGTGTTGGCAATCGTGGTCGGCCTGGTGGTTTCATCCGCGGGCGCGGCGATTGTTGCCGAAGATGTAAGCAATTACTGGAGCATGAACGGCAATGCCAAGGATTGGGTAGGCTTGGCGCACGGCACTCTTAGCGGCACGACCACGTATTCCACAAACGCAGTCGCCGGCGGTCAGGCGCTTAGCGGTGACGGCGTATCGGGACAGATGGCCACCAGCGCGATCGTCAGCTCCAACTTCACAATCTCCGCGTGGGTTCGTCCGGTGTCGGCAGGCGGCGGCAGTGGCGGAAGAATATTTGAGACGCGCGACGCGGCCCTGAGTCGCCCAGACGGCCTCATGGTATACACGACGCCAACATCGATCGATCTGTGGTTCGCCGATGGCGCCGGACACCTGACGACCAAATCGCTGGCCTTGTCCACGCTGGGTCTTTCATTTGGTGAGTACTTCCACTTCACCATGACGGTCGGCGCTCCCAAACTTGACATGGGCTATCCGCTAGCGCAAACCAGGGTCTTCATTAACGGCGTGGATGTTTGGACGGAACAGTGGGCGACTATTCCGCTGTCGAACAGGCTGAATATTGGCGGCAACCAGGCCGGCAATCGCGCCTTTGACGGCCAGATCGATGAAGTGACTGTTTTCAATCGCATGTTGACCTATGCCGAGATCCAGGATTTCTACACCAACATGGACGGCACGGTGGCGACACTGGTTCCCGAACCGACGACGTGCCTGCTGCTGCTTGCCGGCTCGGCGATGGCAATAACAAGACGTAACCGCCGCGGGCGGTGACCATAGAGGATGATGTAGGTTGCACCACGGGCGCCGTGGATGAGGAGCGAGACATGAGAAGCATTTTGACCGGAATGCATCCCTCTCAAACGCTTCTCAAGCCACGGCGCCCAATTGTTAAGATAGCAGGCTCGGTGCGAGACAACTTGCCACATTCAGTAAGGAAGTGCAGCATGCTTACAAGAAGCCACAAAACCGCGTATCGCCATTTAAACGCACCGGCCTTCACCCTGATCGAGTTGCTGGTCGTCATCGCCATCCTTGCCCTGTTGGTCTCGATTCTGCTGCCTGGGCTGCACAAGGCCAAGGACCTGGCGAAGATGACCCTGTGCGCCACGAATCAACGGGGGCTCCTGAACGCCACGGCGCTTTACGCCAACGACAACCAGGGCCGCCTGCCACATGCCGGCAGATGGTGGGAATACGCCCAGATGCGCTACGTTATCTATGCTCCGCGCGACGGACATGGTTATGATCCCAAGGTTTATGGATTCGTTGGATCAGGACTTCTGACTCCAACTGAATACGTTGAAGCCAACAGTCCGCTGTTCTTCTGCCCAATGCAGCAGCACCCGGGCCATTCCTTCGAAAGCACAACCAATGTGACGACTGAGTCCCAGATGTACCCGGAAGACTTCAGCCGCTATGGCTTGGTCAAGCGAACCAT
>JAAYCO010000202.1 GCA_012729725.1 Planctomycetota bacterium | reverse complement strand
TGCAGTCCGTGTTGCTGAACCGCCGCCGAAGTGGCTGGGCCAATGCTGGCGATTTTGACGCCGCTTGCCTGCACCGCCTGGGCGCTAACGTCCTGCATCAGGTTGACGACGGTTGAAGAGCTTGTGAACGTCAGCCAATCGACCTGCCGCGCGGACAGCAGATCGCAAATCCGGGTCTGAGGGTTCGACTCTCGCACCGTTCGGTACGCATGCACATTCGTAACTTTTGCATCTCTCGCCGTCAGAAGGTCCACAAGGTCGTTTGGCGCAATATCGCTGCGCGGGCAAAGCACGGATCGCCCGGCCAGATCTTCAACCGACGCCATGGCGGCGACGAGACCCGGCGTTGTGTGCTCATCAGGCGTCACATCCGCGCGCAGGGACCTGGCAAGAAGCGCATCCGCCGTAGCCGGGCCGATGGCGGCTATTCTGGCCTTGCCGATGGACCTTGCGTCACCACCACCGGCAAGCAACGCCTGCATGAACGGATCGACCGCGTTGGCGGATGTGAACACTATCCAGTTAAACACGCCGATGTGAGAAACGGCGTCAACCAGCGGCTGATTGTCCGCAAGCGGTTCGATCCGAATCGTCGGAACCTCTATCGTCTGCGCTCCAAGCTCCTCAAGCGCAGAGACAAGCTTCGAAGCCTGCGCTCTGGCTCGCGTGACGACTATTCTTTTGCCAAACATCGGCCGGCGCTGGAACCACTCAAGCCCGCCGCGCAGTTTCACAACCTCACCGACGATAAGCACCGCCGGCGGACCCATGTTGCTTTGCCGGAGTTTTTCCGCAAGCTCTTCAACAGTCGCTTGAATCACTTGCTGGCGTGCGGTCGCTGCCCATTGAACCGCAGCCGCGGGAGTTTGGGCATCCAGGCCGTGCCGCAAAAGATTGGCCATGATGGGCTCGACATTCCCAACGCCCATGTAGAAAACAAGCGTGCCCTTCCATCGGCCGAGCAGTTCCCAGTCAATCGAACTGCCTTCCTTTTCATCCGCTTCGTGGCCGGTGATGAACGCCACCGCGCTTGAAAATCTGCGGTCGGTAAGCGGAATTCCCGCACAGGCGCCCGCCCCGATTCCGGCAGTGATTCCGGGAACAACCTCAAAGGGAACGCCCTTCGCCTCCAACGCCTCGCATTCCTCGGCGCCCCTGCCGAAGATGAACGGATCGCCGCCTTTGAGCCGGACCACGCAGTTTCCCGCCAACGCCTCGTCCACGATAAGCCGGTTGATCTGCTCTTGCGGCATCGAGTGGCCACCGCTTCGCTTGCCGGCGCAGATGCGACGCGCCGCCGCAGGGGCGCAGTCCAGCAGGCTCGGCGAAGCCAGATAGTCGTACACCACCACGTCCGCCCTGCCAAGCAACTCCAACCCGCGCACGGTGATGTAGCGGGCGTCGCCCGGTCCGGCGCCGACAAGATAGACGAATGGCCTCTTCAAGCAATCCTCTCTATGATCAGGGCTGGTATCGAGTGGGGTCTTTCACCCCGGCCGAGGCGAAACCCGCAAGCCGCAGCCTGCATGAATCGCATCGCCCGCACGCTTCGCCTTGGGGCGACGGGTCGTAACAACTGTGCGTGAGCGAGTAATCCACGCCCAGCTCAAGGCCCCTGGCAATAATGCCCGCCTTGGTCAAGTGTATCAGCGGGGCATGAATTCTGAACCTGCCCTTGCCTTCCACCGCGGCCGCGGTGGCAAGGTTCGCCATGCGTTCAAATGCCTCCACGAATTCGGGCCTGCAGTCGGGATAGCCGCTGTAGTCGATCGCGTTAACGCCGATGAAGATGTCGAACGCCCCGATGACTTCGGCATAACCAAGAGCAATGCTAAGGAAGATGGTGTTCCTGGCAGGCACATACGTAACCGGAATGCCCGAGTCCGAGTGTTCCTTAGGCACGGCTATGTCGTCGGTCAGGGCGCTGTGGCCGAATCCGCCGGCGGCACTGAGATCCAGCCGGACAATGCGATGATCCGCGTTCATCGCCCCGGCAACCTTCGCAGCCGATTCCAGTTCAAAACGGTGCCGCTGGCCATAGTCGAAACTAAGGGCGTGGCACTGGAAGCTCATCTCTTTGGCGATGGCCAGCGTTGTGGCGGAATCCAGGCCGCCCGAAAGAAGAATCACCGCTTTGTCGTTGTTGGCGAACATCGTACGTACCTTACTCGTCTTTAACTTTGGCTGCAATTGGTGTAATCTGTGCGCATTCGACCGCCGGCAGCGGTCGCGGCAAAGGAAATAGTTTATGGCGTCGCTGGAAGTCTTTGCAAATCCTCATCCCGATCGGGACTACATTATTCTCCATCAGACCGATGAGTTTACATCGGTTTGTCCCAAGACGGGCCAGCCGGACTTCGGCTCCATACAAATCGAATACATCGCCGCCAAGACGTGCGTGGAACTCAAGAGCCTGAAGTTTTATCTTCAGGGGTATCGCAACGTAGGCGTGTTCTATGAGGATGTTGTCAATCGCATCCTGAATGATCTGGTGGCAGCACTTGAACCGAGATGGATGGCCGTCACCGGCAGTTTCACCACCAGGGGCGGCATGAGATCGGTGATTAAGGCGGAGCATGGCAAACGCTGAGCCGAAATGCGCCGATGCTGTTAAGCCCGCCGGACCACGATCAGGATCGTTGTCCAAAGTCCTTGCGGTGGCGGCAGTGGTGCTGCTGGTGGCGCTTGGTTTGTGGCGGCTGTCGCTGGAAGGCGACAAACCAGTCGCCTATACCCACCAGCCCGTCGGCGTGATGAGCACCGATTGCGACATCACAGTGGTGACTGCCGCCAATCGCCACAACGACGCCCGCAGAGCACTGCACCAGGCGGAGGCGCAACTGCGAAACGTTCAGGCCAGGATGAACGTTTTTCTTGAGCATTCCGAACTTTGGAACTTCAACGCCGCGCCCGCCGGCGAAAAGATTCAGCTCTCGCCTGAAACGCTGGCGGTGCTGCTGTCCGCGCGGCGCATCAACCTGCTTAGCGAGGGGGCGTTTGACGTAACAATTCTTCCGATGATTCGCCTGTGGAAGGCTGCGCCGCAGACAGGCCAGCCGCCGAGTGATGATGAACTCGCCCAGGCCAGGGCCGCTTCCTCGTGGGACTTGATCAGCCTTGCCTCCGACGGCGCTACGAAGAAGTCGCCCAGCGTCGAAATCGATCTTGGCGGAATAGCCAAGGGATTTGCGGTTGATCAGGCGCTCGAGGCCCTCAAGTCAGCCGGCGCCGACGGCGGCATGGTCAATCTTGGCGGCAACATCCGCGTGTTCGGCAAGACGCCGGAGGGCTTGCCGTGGACGATCGGCGTGCGAAACCCGTTCCAATCCGGCCCCGACGCCGGCGTAATAGCCCAGGTCGTACTGACGGATGAAGCAATTGCAACAAGTGCACATTATTATCGCTACGTCAGGATCGGCGACCGGTCGTACAGCCACATTATCGATCCCAGGTCAGGCAGGCCCGCACAGAGGGCAGCATCAGTCACCGTAATCGCCAGAACCGCGATGGAAGCCGACGGATGGTCCACGGCCCTGGCCGTTCTGGGTCCTGCCGGAATGCGACTCCTGCCCGACGGAGTCGACGCCATGCTGATAACCGGCGACGAGCACTCGCACAAAGTGCTGGCCACACAGGGTTTCTCGGCGCGTCTTGTGAAGTAGATTGCAGAATTGGCGAACCCCCGGTCATGCAGGGGCGAACCACTAATCAGGGCCGGTTTATCACGAGGCGCGTATAGGGGTGTCCCCGATGTCGGGGCCCGGTGGTGCATCAACCGGCCAAACGGGGTTAGTAATGCAGGCTCAAAGCGTTTTTCTGTTAGGTCCAGGACGCACCGAGATACGAACATGGGACGTGCCCGATCCCGCCGGCGGAGAGGTTCAGGTCAAATGCCTCGCCAACGGCATATGCATGGGCGACACTGCCGTTTTCGCCGGACTTGAGGCATCTCATTTTCCCAGGCCCATCGGACATGAGGGCGTTGGAGTGGTTACGAAAGTCGGGCCGGGCGTCAGCGGCTTCGCCGAGGGCGATTCCGTCGATTGTTTCGGATGGAGCACCTACCAGAACTGCCATACGGGCCGGCTGGGACGGTTCGACAAGCCCCCCGCCGATCCGTCGGTCATGCTTGTGGAGCCGGTCGCCTGCGTGGTCACCGCCCTGTTCAGCTACAACATCACGCCCGGCGACAGGGTGCTGCTGATGGGCGCGGGCTTCATGGGACTTCTCAACGTGCAGGGACTCGCCCGGTATCCACTGGCTGAACTGGTTGTAACGGACATCAAGCCGCGAAACCTCGATCTTGCCCGCCAGTTCGGCGCAACCGAGACGATCCAGGTGCAAACGCCCGAGGGCGATGCGCGTCTGAACGATCTTAAGCGCCAGCCTTTCGATCTTGTAATAGAATCCGCTGCCTCCGCCTGCACATTGCAGGAGGCCGGCGAACTGACCCGCCCCGGCGGAAGGCTCGCCATCTTCGCCTGGCACCGCCAGCCTCGAAGCCTGGACATGGGCGTCTGGCACACGCGCGGCCTGACCGTGCTGAACTCGGCGCCGGGCATAGGAACGGACCATAACGTCAACAGCTTCCAACGCGCCATCATGCTGCTGGAACGCGGAGTCTTCGATCTGCGCCAACTGGTCACGCACCGGCATGATGTCGGCAACGTCCAGGAGGCGCTGGAACTGTCCGTGGCTCGCCCTGCCGATTACATCAAGGGCGCGCTGATGTTCTCGTAACTACAGCTCCCTTCCCACCGCCTCGGCGATGCGTCGCAGCGGTGTCATGAGGTCGTACAGCGCGCCGGGCGTGATCGACTGGGCGCCGTCGCTGGTTGCCCGCTCGGGGTCGGGGTGGCATTCCACTATAAGCCCGTCTGCGCCGGCAGCGATGGCGGCTTTACACATTGACGGCACAAGATGAGCGTGGCCCGTCCCGTGGGATGGGTCAACAACAACGGGCAGGTGGGTGCGTTCCTTCAGCTCCGGCACCACCGCCAGAGGAAGCGTGTTGCGGACGTAGTCCTCGAACGTGCGTATGCCCCGTTCGCACAGAATGACGTTCGGATTGCCGGCGTTGATGATGTACTCCGCCGCCAGCAACCATTCCTCAAGCTTTGCGGACATGCCGCGCTTCAGCAGCACCGGCTTGTCCTGCCTGCCCATCGCCTCCAGCAGCGGGTAGTGCTGCATGTTTCTGGCGCCTATTTGAAGCACGTCGCTATAGGCTGCACATACCTCCACCTGTTCGACGCCGATGACTTCGGTCACGATCGCCAGCCCCGTTCGCTCGCGCGCCTCTGCCAGCAGTTCAAGCCCTTCTTCGCCCATGCCCTGGAACGAATACGGGCTGGTTCTGGGCTTGAACGCTCCGCCTCGCAGGGCGACGCCACCGGCATCGGCGACCGCCTGGGCGGTCCGCAGAATCTGGTCGCGGCTCTCGACGGAACAAGGACCGGCGATGACGGCAATCTTCGCGCCGCCGATGGTGGGCCCGCCGGGCATGAGCGAAATTTCGCTGGCCGTCTTGCGCACTTCCTTGCTGGCCATCTTGTACGGGGCGAGTATGGGGACGATCCTGTCCACCATGGGAGCATTCTCAAGCGCCGATTTGTCCACGCTGCGTTTGTCGCCAATGCAGGCGATGACTGTTCTGTCGGTACCCACGATCGTGTGCTCCTTGAGGCCGAATTCCAGAACAAGATCGGCCACGTGCTGAACGTCTTGCTGAGTTGCTCCAGGTTTCATAACGACAATCATTGAAAAGGCTCCAAAAGGGGTCGGAAAAAGAGGCGGATCTAACTGCTACGGGAGGGGGCGGACCGCCGCTTTACCAGCGGCGCCAATAGGCGTACGTGGAGAGCAGGCAGCCGACCGGGGAGAGGAATGCAAAACCACGGAGTGAAGCCTTCGCTGTCCGCGAGGCGTTCACCCGCTGCATCTCCTGTTTGTTATGGCGGCTGCTCATGTTTATCTCGAACCGGCGCAGTTGCGCCGACGTGAGTTAATTGTACGCCGTCTGCGTCCTGGCGGCAAGTGCAAAAACACCTCTATATGGTGGTTCTTCGGAGCAATTGGGCATTAACCGCCACGATCACCGTGCTGGCGGACATCAAAATGGCCCCCACCGCCGGCGCCAGGAGCACGCCCGCCCAGGCCAGAACTCCGGCTGCAAGAGGAATGGCTATTATGTTGTACCCAGCCGCCCACCAGAGATTCTGCTTCATCTTGCGGTAACTGGCCCTGCTGAGTTCTATGATCCTTGGCACGTCGCGAGGGTCGCTTCGGACCAGCACAACGTCGCCCGCTTCAACCGCAACGTCGGTTCCAGCGCCGATGGCTATGCCAACATTCGCCTTGACCAACGCCGGGGCGTCGTTCACGCCGTCGCCAACCATGGCCACTCGTTTGCCCTGAGCCTGCAATTCCTCGATCTTGCGTGACTTGTCCTCCGGCAGCACCTGTGCGAAGACGGCGTCTATGCCAAGCTCGCCGGCGACACGATCGGCCACGGCCTGCGAATCGCCGGTTATCATTGCAACCTCGATGCCCATCCCGTGAAGTCGGTCCACGGCCTCGCGCGATTCGGGACGAACTGCGTCGGCGACGGCGAAGACCGCCAGCACCCGGCGTTCTTCCACCAGGTATATCGATGCTTGTGCATTTGATGCAAATCGCCGCGCCGCGGCGGCGATTTCTTCCGCCGGCTCTACGCCCAGAGTCTTCAACATCGCCGGGCCGCCCACTTTGCACGTCCTGCCGTTCACCACCGCTTCGGCGCCCATTCCGGGCATTGAAGCGAAATTCCGCGATTCAGGCAGTTGCAGGTTCCTGTCTCGCAGGCTTTGCACGATTGCCTGAGCTATCGGATGCTCGGAGTCGTGCTCGACCGCCGCCGCCAGTTGCAGCGCCTCATCGCTTGATACTCCTGACGCCACCGCCGTGTCCACTACACGATGCCGTCCGAGGGTGAGGGTTCCGGTCTTGTCGAAAACCACAACGTCCAGACGTCGGGCATCCTCAAGCCCCCTGCGATCCCGGACCAGAAGCCCGCTTCTGGCCGCAAGAGTGGTCGAAACCGCTATCACAAGCGGTATCGCAAGCCCAAGCGCATGCGGGCAGGCGATCACCAGAACCGTGACAACCCTGGAGATTGTGAAGTCCAGGCCCGCGCCAACAAGCAACCAGGCCGCCGCGGTTGCCACCCCCGCCGCCACTGCCACTATCGTCAGGGCAAACGCGGCCCGATCCGCCAATGACTGATCGCGGGAACGTGAAGTCTGCGCCTGCTCGACCAGCCGCATGATTCCAGCCAGCGCGGTCTGGTCGCCAACGTTGGCGACTTCGATGCGAAGCGATCCTTCCGCGTTGATCGTGCCGGCGATCACCCTGTCGCCTTCCTTCTTATCCACGTAGGCGGACTCGCCGGTGATCATGGCCTCGTTGACCGAGCTTGAGCCGCTTTTGACCACCCCGTCGGCGGGAACCGAAGCGCCCGGCCGAACCAGCAGAAGATCCCGCACCTGGAGTTCATCGACACGCACCTCATGCGCCTGGCCGTGCTCGTCAAGCCGAAGCGCCGTGTCCGGCAGAAGCTTGGCAAGCTCCTTGAGCGCTCCCTGGGCCTGGAAGACCGAACGCATTTCTATCCAGTGGCCCAGCAGCATGATGGTCACAAGCGTGGACAGTTCCCACCACAGGGCGTGTCCGGGGTGGCCAAGCGTAACCGCCAGGCTGTAGATGAAGGCGACGGTTATCGCCAGCGCGATAAGCGTCATCATGCCGGGAACCCTGTCGGCGATCTCTCGCCAGGCCCCGCGAATGAACACCCATCCGCCATAGAAGAATATGATGATTCCCAGGACCGGCGGTATGAGACTCGAACCCGGAAAGCTCGGAGCGGCATACCCCAGCCAATGCTGAATCTGCTCGGTCCACACCAGCGTGGGAATCGTCAGAGCCAGCGACAGCCAGAACCTCTTGCGGAACATCTCGACGCTGTGCCCCGCATGCTTGTCATGCCCCGCTGCATGTTCCCCCGCGCCCGCGCCGTGCAGGGCATGGTGTTCAGCAGCATGATTGACATGTTCGTGATGATCCACGGTTGCTCCCTGCGGCAGTCAATTAAGTCTATGCTTGTGAAGTCCATCAGGGCGATGTAGTTAAAGGTATGCTCAGGCGGCTTGCCCAAATGCGCCGATCTGGTTATATTATTCGGTCTGGACGTCCCTTGCGGGCATAGACGATTCCGCACGGGCGACTGGAATCCCGAAAGGATCTGACATGAACGTATACCAGGGCGCGCTATCAGCGCCAGCCAGCGCTAAATTTGCGATCGTCGTAAGTCGTTTCAACGAATTCGTGACCAGCAAGCTTCTGGGCGGCGCGCTGGACGCGCTCAAGCGGCACGGCGTCGATGAGAAAAACGTGGACGTCGTGTGGGGACCCGGCAGCTTCGAAATTCCGGTGCTGACCCTGAAACTTGCCAACAGCGGCAGGTACTCGGCGATAATATGTCTTGGTGCGGTGATCCGCGGCGGAACGGATCACTATCAATACGTCGCCGCCGAGGTGGCAAAGGGCGTAGCGCAGGCGGGCATGCAGACGGGCGTTCCATGCATCTTCGGCGTGTTGACGTGCGACACCCTCGAACAGGCGATTGAACGAAGCGGCGCCAAGAGCGGAAACAAGGGCGTGGACGCCGCGACGGCCGCCATCGAGATGGTCAATCTTTTCGAGCAATTGCCCGCAAGAACGCCCAAGTGAATCAAAACCATAGATCAAGAAGGCTTGCGCTTCAGGGCCTCTGCTGCCTAGATGTGCAGGGCCTGAAAGTGCGGGATCTCGTCGATGAGTTCATCAGCGACTCGCAGGAGCCGCCGATGGTTATCGAGGCCGCAAGGGAACTGCTCGCCAACGCCATGGAAGAAGAGGGCCAGGCGGATGAGCTGCTCACTCGCCACGCACGGCACTGGGAGCTGGGCAGGCTGGCGATGGTCGATCGCAATATTCTTCGGCTAAGCGTGTACGAACTGCGAAAGTCGCAGGCCCCCACCAAGGTGATAATCTCCGAGGCCCTGAAACTCGCCCAGGAGTTCTCGACCGCCGAAAGCCCAAGGTTCATCAACGGCGTTCTGGACGCGGTGGCCAAAGAGATACGGGGGCAGGTCAACCCGGCAGCGGGAGAGAAAGACTAAATGGCGCTTTTCAGGAAGACCATTGAAAAGATCGCCTCGGGCCTGCGAAAAACCAGGGAGAAGTTTTTCGGGGGCCTGGCGAGCCTGCTGCGCGGGCGAAGACTTGATGAAGGTCTCCTCGACGAGCTTGAAGAGAAACTCATCGAAGCCGACATGGGCGTTGCCACGGCCATGAAGATACGAGACGACCTCAAGGCCGCCTTTGCGGAAAAACGAATCACGCAGGGCGATGAAGTCATAGATTTCCTGAAGCAGGAGCTCAAGAGCTACTGGCCCGCCGCTGATCGTTCGATTCATTTCGCTCCCACCGGGCCGACGGTCGTTCTGGTTGCCGGCATCAACGGAAGCGGCAAGACTACGAGCATCGCCAAGCTGGCGTGGCGTTTCAAGCATGACGGGAAGAAAGTGGTCCTGGCCGCCGGCGACACTTTCAGGGCCGCCGCGGTGGAGCAGCTCACCATCTGGGCCGAGCGAATCGGCGTTGACATCATCAAGGGCAGCGGCAAAGATCCCGCCGCCGTCGTCTATGACGCATGCGAGGCGGCGACGGCTCGCAAGGCCGACGTGCTGCTGATAGACACCGCCGGAAGGCTGCACACTCAAGATCACCTGATGCGAGAGCTGATCAAGGTGCGCAACGTGGTCGCCAAGAAAATTCCGCAGGCGCCGCACGAAGTTCTGCTGGTGCTGGACGCAACAACAGGGCAGAACGCAATCAGCCAGGCCAAGGCCTTCACAGCTGCGATAGACGTTACCGGCATCATGCTGGCGAAGCTTGATGGAACTGCCAAGGGCGGCATCGTCGTGGCCATTCGCAACGAAGTGAACCTGCCGGTGAAGTTCATCGGGCTGGGCGAGGGGTACGAGGACATCGAGCCCTTCAACCCCGAGGAATTCGTCGAGGCGTTGTTCCTCTAGCGAAGTTCGGGCGGAAGGAATTCCGCCGCCTCGGGCGGCATCTGGCCCCTGAACGTTTCGCGATACCTGCCGAACACTCCGCGCAGGCTTCTCTGGCAGAACTCGCACAGGTCCGCGACTTCGCCTTCGACGCCCATGTTGACCAGTTGCTCGATCTTTGTTTGAAGCGCCGACTCGTCGTCAAACAGTTCGCTCAGCGCGCGGCGAAGTTCCTTCTCGGCAAGCGCCCCAAGCCTGGCCATGGAAATGCCGCTTTCGTGGACGCCGTGCACCGCGGGCGGCGAATGATCAACATCTTCGCAATAGAAATTCACGTATGGAGGCACGTCTCGGCGCACCGGGGTTCGCGGGCCGATGCGGGCGTATTTGCCTATCGTGGTGAAGTGGTGGCAACCGGCAAGGCTTTCGATCACCGCTCCGTCATGCACCCGCACGTGCCCCGCCAGCAGGACCTTTTCGCCCATATATGTATGGTTGTCCACATAGCAGTCATGCGCGACGTGGCAGCCATCACGCAGCACGTTGTCGTTGCCTATCCTGGTCAGGCTGCCGCCAAACTCGGTGCCGATATGGGCGGTGACCTTCCTGCCGAACTTGTTGCGGTGGCCAATGACCAGCAGCGTGCCTCCGCCGCGATATTTCAAGTCCTGCGGAAGCGAGCCCAGCACGCACCCTTCATTAAATACGTTGGAAGACCCTATCGTCACGTTGCCCGCTATGGAGCACCGCCTGCCGAGAATCGTGTCGGGACCTATCGTCACGTTAGGTCCAACCACGCAGAATTCGGATATCCTCACCCCGGCTGCAAGGCGGGCCGAGGGGGCGACTTCCCGCAAGACCGTCAGGTCAGTCATTGTCTTCGTCTTCTTTCCCCGGCCTGAATCGCGTCGATCAACCTTCGAATGCGTGGATTTAGATTTGTCTCCGCAAGCATCCGCGCGATGGCCTGTTCGTTGGGGCCTTCGCACTGGCCGTTGAATATCTCGCGGAACGCATCCTTGAGAGCCTGGATGTCGTCGTCGCAGAAGCCGCACCGCTTGAGATTCTGCGTGTTGACCCCGCGAACGCGGTACGGAAAGCCCAGCAGCATGGCGAACGGAGGCGCATCGCGATCTATGCCCGTGAAGCCGCCGATGAAACTGTAAGCCCCCACCCGCACGCCGCGATCGATGGCGGCGAAGCCGCTGGTGCGCACGTAATCCTCAACCACCGCTTCGCATGCAACGTGACTGCAGTTGGCGAAGATGCAGTGATCGCCGATCGTCGCGCCCCCGCCGACGTGGCTGTCGATCATGATAAGAATGTCGCTGCCCAGGCGAGTGGGAGCGCCCACGCCACCGTATATCGTCACATGTTCCCTGATACAATTGTCTTCGCCGGTCACGCACTCGGTCTGGGCGTCGCAGCCGTCCTGTGACGCCCCGATCACCGCCATCGGAAACACGTGGTTCCGCGGACCAAGAGTGGTCCGCCCCGTTATGGACACGTTGTTCTCTATGATGCAGCCCGACGACAGCGTTACCTGAGGCCCGATGTAACTGAAGCTTCCGACGACGACGTCGCCGGCCAGTTGAGCGCCTTGCGCCACGATTGCATTTGGTGATATTGTCGGCATTTACTCTCGCTATACCGGCTCGTCGTCGACCAGCATGAATTTTATCTCTGCTTCGGCAGCCACCTCCGGCCCGACGTAGGCCTTGCATCGGCAGTGGCCCGTTCTGGTGCGAACGTGCAACGACTCTGCTTCAAGCACCAGTTGGTCGCCCGGGCGAACCGGGCGGCGCATCTTCACGCGGTCCATGCTCAGAAGCACGGCGATCTTGCCGGTGTGCTCCAACCGGCGACTGAGCAAAATACCCGAGAGCTGCGCAAGCGCCTCAAGGATCATCACGCCCGGCATGATGGGCTGGCCGGGGAAATGACCCTGAAAGAAAGGCTCGTTCATGGTGACGTTCTTAACGCCCACCGCGCGCCTGTCGCCGTCGATCTCCAGCACGCGGTCCACCATCAAAAACGGATAGCGATGCTTCAGAATCCGCATGATCTTGCGGATGTCCAGAATTGGCTCGCCCGCCGTATTGCCCCTGGCGCCGCGGGCGATTACCTCCAGCAGCTTGCGAACCAGGGCGTGGTTCAGCGCGTGACCGCTCCTGCACGCGACTATCCTGCCGCGAAGCCGCTTGCCCAAAAGCGACATGTCGCCCACCAGATCAACCACCTTGTGGCGAACATGCTCATCGGGAAAACGAAGCGTGTTGTCTATCGGACCCGACGGCCCCATGACCAGGAGGTCTTTGGCCGAAAGGTGCTTGCCAAGCCCCTGCGCCTGCGCCTCGAGCGCCTCTGCTTCAAGCATGAACGTTCGCGCGGGGGCGATCTGGGTGATGAAATCTTCCTTGTCCAGCCGGAACGCCAGAACCTGCTTGCCGATGCTCGGCGTGCGAAGATCGTCAAGCTCGTAGAGAATCTCAAGGCAGTCGGTCGGGCCGGGAAGGGCGGCGAGCATGGCGTCGCCTTCAGAGACGGCCACGGGCTCAGTAATAATGTATTCAGAGCGGGGAGCGTCCAGTTCCTTAACGCCCGCGGTCTGAAGCACCTTTATGAACGGCAGCGGCGAGCCGTCGATGGACGGAATTTCCGGGCCGTCGATTTCGATGCTCAGGTTGTCTATGCCGCAACCCCAGATCGCCGCAAGCACGTGCTCGACGGTTTCCGCCGCAGCCGGGCCGTTCACAAGCGATGTGCGCCTTGGGTTCTTGACGACGTTCGAAGCCCGCACCGCGATACGAACAGGCGACTGAAGATCGCAGCGGATGAACGCAAGGCCCGAATCGGCGGGGGCAGGCGCGAAGCGCATGTTGCACGGCACGCCTCCGAACAGGCCCAGACCTTTAAGCGATACCGGATTAGCTATTGTTTTTTGACGACTCAAGTGTCGCGAGCCTCGCTTCCAGATCCCTGACCTGCTTAAGCAGATCAGGAAGTTTGGCAGACGCTTTAACCATCCTCATCGCATCTCTGGCGGGTACTGCCGGAACACCCGCTACGATCTGACCATCCTCTATGTCGTTTGCAATGGCGGCGAAGGCGGCAACCTGCACGCCGTTGCCCACCTTGACGTTATCACGCACGCCGGCGTTGCCCATCACCATAACGTAATCGCCCAGCTTGGCGCTGCCGGCTATGCCGACCATGGATGCAAGTATGCATCCCCTTCCAAGCTGGACATTGTGGGCAACCTGAACCAGATTGTCTATCTTTGAACCTTCTCCCACCGTCGTGCTGCCGAATTTGGCGCGGTCAACGCAGCTGCACGCCCCTATTTCGACATCGTCGCCGATCACGACGTTGCCCGCGTGCGGAATCTTGTGATGCACGCCACCGCTGGTGAAATAGCCGAAACCGTCGTAGCCGATCACGCTGTTGGCGCCGATTCGCACCCTGTCGCCGATGATGCAATCGCGACGGACGACGACGTGACTGCCCAGAACAACATCCGCGCCCACCCGCACCGAACACTCAAGGTGCGCGCCGGGCAGAAGAAAGGTGCGAGGGCCAACCTGAACATCACGCCCGATAACAACCCTGGCGCCAACGCCGGCAGTGGCGTCGATTCTCGCGGTTGGATCAACCACTGCCGTTGGATGTATTCCCACAGCCGGCAGATCCTCTTGCGGAGTTATCTTTCCAAGCAGAATCGCCATTGCCGAAGGCACATCGGCCACCCGTATGAGGGCCATGGGCGCCGACGCGGGGTGTTCGCCCACAATCGCCGCCGATGCCCGGCTCGCCTGAAGCTTGGCTGCCCATTTTTCGTCGGCAGCGAACGTCAACTGCCCGTGATGCGCCGATTCCAGCGGCGCAAGGCCTTCGAGCACAATGCCCGAGTCGCCTTCCACCGAACCGCCGATCCAGTCGGCGACAGTCTGTACAGTAAGTTGCTCAATCATATAAAACAGCAATCTTAGTAACCATCGGCGCCTCAGGCAACCGCCGGTTGCAAAAGTCAATTCGAAGACTTGATCTGCTTCAGCACATCCTCGGTGATGTCCACCTGGGAATCACTCCAGATCACGCTTCTGGTTTCGAGCATCGCGCCAAGTTCCTGCGAATTAGCGGTTTCGGGCATGTTGCGGTCATAGGATAGCACCAGATGATACCCGCGGTCCCGGGCAACCTTGCCGGCGGCCTGGACAACTTCTTCGTACAGCGCGCGCGTGATTTTGTGATGCTCGTGCATCATCATGCCGTTCTGATGCTTGAGCCACACTTCCCTGTCAATGCCCAGCCGCTGCATTTCGGCGAAGCGCCGCTCCCACTCGGTTCCGCCTCGTTTAAGCTGGGCCAGTTCCCCTTCGATATTCTCCAGGGCGTCCCTGCGTTTCTTGTCTTCCATCTCGATTTCCGTGCGGCGCTTCTGAAGATCGGCGTACAAGTCCTTTGCCTTCGGGAAGTTAGCGAGAACTTCCTTGAGGTCGCAAACGGCGATGCGTGTCTGTGGAGTATACGATGAGGCTGCATCCTGAGCCCTGGAATACGTGAACGCCAGCGTCACCACCGCGCCAAAGGCAACAAGCCCAACAGCCAGTCGTGGATTCCTCATTATGCACCTCGTATGGGGCGCCGTCCAAAGGCGGGGTACACCCCCCGCGCATCAGCGGGCTCGTCGAGGAAGGTTAGCATGCCAGCGCTGAAAAGTCCAGACGCAGCGCCCGCCGCCGCCTACCGTTCCCAACTGCAATGCGGCGCGGGCTTTTTGAAGAATTTCAAAAGCCGCACGACAAGCTTGACGAGGTACGCCCGTTCGAATGTCTGAAACATCAGCACCGCCGTCGAATCGGGATCCTCG
>JAAYCO010000201.1 GCA_012729725.1 Planctomycetota bacterium | reverse complement strand
CAGCACGGCGACAGGCTGATGGACCTGTGCACAAGAACCGCCGTTGAACACAAAGCCACCGTCGTGTTCTCAGGCGTGCGGCTGCTTGACGGCGGTCTGTACAACTGCAGCACGGTGATTTCGCCCGAAGGCAAGACGCTCGGCGTCTATTGCAAGAACCACCTGGTGATAGAAGAGAACGAGCAGTCGGGCATAATCTTCGGCGACAAGGCCGAGGTGATTGACAGTCCGGTTGGCAGGCTGGGGTGCATGATCTGCTTCGATCTGAACTTCGACGAGCTTCGCGACAAGTATCGCGCGCAGCGGCCGGACTTGCTCGTCTTCTCCTCCATGTACCACGGCGGCGGCCAGCAGGTCATCTGGCCGTACCTGTGCAGGGCTCACTTCGTGGGGTCCATGGGCGTGCCCACGCTTCCGGCGCAGATACGCAACCCCTTTGGCGAAGTGCTTTACTCGACCACCAACTACTTCGACAGCGTCGTCGGACAGGTCAACCTCGACTGCCGCATCGTGCACCTGGACTATAACTGGGAGAAGCTCGACGCCGTCAAGAAGCACTACGGCAGGGATGTGACGATTCATGATCCGGGGCTCTACGGCACGGTGCTGATCACCAGCGAGTCCTCGTCGGTGTCCGTCGACGAGATGGTCCGCCAGTTCGGCATCGAGGTTTACGACGACTACATGACTCGCGCCCGCGCCTGCCTCAGCCGGAACTACAAGCCCCAAAGGTGAGCCTCCCCGGCCCCTGATCGGCGCGTTCCGCAAACAACGCGGCCCCGGCCTTTTTGCGCGCGCCTTGACGCCGGATACATCCAGGGATAGAGTTACCGCGACTGTTCCACCAAGATGCGCCCGTAGCTCAGAAGGATAGAGCGGCGGTTTCCTAAACCGCAGGTCACAGGTTCGAATCCTGTCGGGCGTAGTCCGCCGAAGGCGGACTAGAGAGGAGAGCGGAGAAAGTAGTAAGTAGACCGGAGCTGACGCCTGATCCAAGCTCCAGCCTGCTTAGCGACACTATTCCTCTCCTCGGTCTCCTCTCTACTTTCTACTCTCTTAGATTGGAGGCTGACGCCCAATCCAAGCTCCTGCCTGCTTAGCGACACGATTCTCTCCTGGCTTGATCTCCACTTCCCACTCTCTGGCAGTTACAATACCGCCATGTCCTTCGCATTTGAGAAACTGCTCGTTTACCAGAAGGCTATTGCCTTTGCAGATGACATATGCACATTGACGAAGAGTTTCCCTCGCGGCTACTTCTTCCTGGCCGATCAACTCAACCGTGCGGCCTTGTCCATCGCCGCCAACGTGGCCGAAGGCAATGGCAGGTTCACGAAACCAGACCGCAGGAATTTCTTTGGAATTGCTCGTGGCAGTGTGCAGGAATGCGTGCCGCTGCTGGAACTTGCATCTCGGCAGAAATTACTCGAAACTGAAGGCCGCCGGCAGATGAAAGCGAATCTTGAAGAAATTGCCCGCATGCTCTCAGGCCTCATCAACGGGCTGGAAAACCGTGAGAAATGACAGATGCCAGTGAAATGATTCCGTCAGGCAGCTTCGTCGTCGGGCGGCAGTGCGCTTTGCGGCGCAGGCTGGTACCTACTCCTCTTCACTGGCAAATCAATAGTCGCAGTACTCCTGGCTCCTATTGGCGGCGGCGGGATTGAACAACCCGGCTGTGCTGTCCCCAGACCCCTTCCATTTCCATCCCTGAAGATGCTCAACCGGCGCAACCGACGCGATGGCGT
>JAAYCO010000200.1 GCA_012729725.1 Planctomycetota bacterium | reverse complement strand
AACCCGTTCGCAAACGGCATCGCCCCGACGATACGCAAGCTGGAGAGCGATGCGAATCGCCAGCGGCAGTTCATACGGCATGCAGCCACGAGCTATTATCTGCTGGCGATGTTTCTTGGGCTGGGTCTCAGCCTGCTCTCGCCTGAGCTGGTTCGCCTGCTGGGACGACAGGAGGGGTACTGGCGGGCGGAGGTTGTTGTTCCGCTGCTTGCGATGGCGTTCGTGCAGCAGGCGCTTGGCACGTTTCTTGAGTGGGGAATGGTGATGCGGAACAAGTCATACCACATTTCGGCAGTGCTTATCGCCAGTTGCTGCGCGAACATCGCGCTTTCGCTGGTGCTTGTGCCGCTGTGGGGAATTGCCGGGGCGGCAGCGGCCATGACGGCGTCCTATGTGATATGGAACATTCTGAAAATGTACTACTCCGCCAGGATGTACGACCTGCATTTCGAGCTTGGCAGGCTGGCGCACATAACCGCGGTGGGGGTGGGGCTTTTCGCCCTTTGCCTGCCGGTCTGGTCGCGCGACCCGTCAGTCGCGATCATCGCGCTGAAACTGGCGGTAATCGCCGCCTTCCCGCTGGTGTGCTACGCGACGAGGCTTTTCAGGCGGACGGAAGTGGAATTCGCCAGGAATTTCGTCCGGTTGATCCGCACCAGCGGCCTGCAAAGGGCCCTTCGAGAGGTCTTCGCCCCGCCCCAGCCGGAGGAGGCGCAAAGATAAGCCCGCCGCTGGTTGTCAGTTGATCCGGTACGCCTTGAGACGCTTGCCCTTGTGAATCGGCTCGACCTCGACAAGAGCGGGCGGGATTGGATCATTGCTTTCCAGCACGACGAAACGCACCGCGGGCCGGTCTGCGATGACGTGCTCCAACGAATCAGGCAACCCATCCGCCGGGATCGCGTCGATTCGCAACCCGCAGAGATAATGCAGAATCGCCACGCAATCCTCGGGCGCTGCGACGGCATCCGCGCCGCCGGCCTGCAAACGAAGCATCCGCGCGATGTCCATCGTGTCGCCATGGCGAGGCTGATACTTGTGGTAATATCCTTCCTTTCGCGACTCAACCGCAAGCCTGTATGCCTGCCGCAGGGTCTTTGGCAGGTTTGAGGCGATTATCAGGCAGCCGAGCACCATGCATACGATCATCGCGCGCCGGGATGAATTATGGCCCGACGGTCGGAGGCGCGATACCCGGTGCGATATCACCGCTGCCCCGATAAAGCACAGGGCGATCATCAGCGGAAACGCCGGCAGCAGGTACCTGGCTCTTATCGACTGCCAGCCTCCAAGCAGAATCAGCAGCACGGGGTAGGGCGCCAGCACAATCGCAGGCCAGCGATGCCCTCTTCGCCACAATGCGTATCCGCCTATGCACATCAGTGCGATCAGCAAAACGCCGGGAATCAGCATCGCGTTACCGTCCTGCGAAGTGAACAGCTCCGACACCGCCAGCGGCAGTTCAAGCAGGCCCGGAACCAACTGCCCGATTCGATTGCTGGAATTGAAGCTGCCTATCGAGCCCTGCACGTACAGCGGCGTGCGAGACGACGCGCTCGACGCCAGCAGGTAGAACGCGCCCATGGTCCCAAGCGTGCAGGCGCAGAGTATCGCCGCGCCGATGATCGCCCGGCGTCTTCGCCGGCCCATGACCGCCACGGCTGCCGACATCGGGCCGATAAGCAGCACGCCAGGCGCGCGAACCGTTATTCCCGCAACCGCCGCCGCGGCAGCAGCGATCAGCCAGCCCCAGTGCCCGTCCTCGAACCGCATGCAGAAGCAGATCATCGCCCAGAACAGCAACGCCAGCGGAACGTCGGTGAGTATGCGGTGCGAGTTGACGTAGAACGGGTAAGACGCCGCCGTCGCACACGCGATTATCAGCGCGATGGGCGGGTCGGTCCATCGTCGCATAGCCGCGTAAACCAGCGCCAGCACGCCCAGACCGCACATCGCCGACAGCAGGTTGCCCGGCCAGTGCGCCTGGCCCAGCGCCAGCCTCAGGCCGCTGAGCATCCAAGGCAGGCCCGGCGTGACGGTGTTCGAAGGCTCGCAGTTGGCCGAATAACCCTCGCCGTCGGCCAGCGATCGGGCGAGCGAAAGGTACAGGGCGCTGTCGGGCGAAGGCTCCCACGTGTTGGACACGCCGAAAAGATAAACCGCCGCGGTCGCGACAACGGCAATCAGACGCCATTTTCGCTGCGATTGAGCCGCCGAGGCCCCGATGGAATCCGCACAAAGCAGGGTGGTTTCGGTTGGCATTTGTATTCCGCTAGTTTTGGGTTGGGGCAGGGGGCGCGCCAATCAGGATGCCAGATAAGCGATCGCCGGCCATGTCCGCGGCCTTCGTGCCGGGATAACGCATTGAGAGATGCTGATAGAATATGACAGCCTGCTCTTTTCGGCTGGACTTTTCGTAGCAGAACGCCATCCAGAACATGCAGTCGGATGCGAGTTGGGCGTCGCTCGATTGTTCGAGCGCCGGCATGAGGGCGGCAAACTGCTTGGCGGCGTCCTCGTACCGAAGGGCCGCGGCGTCCGCAAGGGCCTTGTCGAACGCCTGCATGGTCTGGGCGTCGATTGACGGGGCTGGCGCCGAAGACGCCTCCCAGGGCCACAACGACCACCCGCCGTCGCACCCAGCAAGCGCGCATGCCCCAGCCGCAAGCAAAAGGCCAAGCCGTGTCACGCTATTTCTCACGCGTCGCTCCCGAGAGAATCACTCGAGCCTCGGTCAGCAGACCCCGCAGGTCGGCGCTTTCGCCGGGCATGCTCAGCAGGGACGATATCTGATCCATCGCGCCGGATTCGCGCAGCATCGTTCGGAACGAATGCTGGGCCTCGACTCTTCCGGCGTCCAGCATGTTCAGCCGGGTCAGAACGACCTCAAGCTGTTCAAGAAGCCGGCGGTTCTTCTGGTCGGTCATCGCCTTCTGCATCTTCACGCAGCGATCGACCAGATGCGAGTTGCGCATCGCCGCCTGGGCTGCCGAAATTCCGCTCATGCCGTTGCCGTGAGAGGCGAAGTACGCGTTCTCAAAGTCGCCTTGCATGACCGCCCACCGCAGGCGAAGCAGCTCGAAATCCTGCCGGGTGAGCCTGTGGGCCGCCTGCTCTTGCTGGAGCGATTGGGCGGCTTCCTGGGCCTGCTGTGTAAGGCTTTCGACCTTTGACCGAATGGCGGCCGCCGCCGAATCCATCTCAAGCAGCTTCGCCTTGAGATCTTTGGTTTCCTGGGCGGCGGCAGCGAGTTTTCTGTTCAGGTCGGCCAGGGCGTTGTCCCTTTCACGAAGGGCGGCGGCGCCGGCGGCCTTGACAGACTCCACCTCGCTCCTTGCCTGATCGGCCTGCGCCTTGAACTGGTTGTCACCCGCCTGGAGGTCGGATATCTGCTTGGCAAGCTGCTGGTTCTGCCGGTTGGCTTCAAGAAGCTGGGCCTGAAGTTTCTCGCCGGTCGCTATGGCCTCGCGAAGGTCGGCGTATGCCTGGTCGATCTTTTCCTGCTGCCTGTCGGCGCGGACCATCGCGGCTTGCTTCTCAACCTGGCGTTCCTTGTGGACCATCGAAAGAACGACAATGCCCGCGACGGCAGCGCCAAGACAGACAACGAAGCCCGCGGCGAGGATAATCACCCACGGATTGGCCCGCCGGGGCCTTGTCAAATCGTGCGGCGCCATCTTCGCCATCTCATTAATCTGGTTCATGGTGAATGAGTATACACAAATCACCCGGCGTGTGAATAGAGGACGCGCGGCGGCGGGGCCGGTTGCCGGGCGGCGCGAAATCGGCTATCAGGCCTCTCCGAGTCCTTCGAGCATGTGGCCCATTTTGTCCCGCTTGGTCTTGAGATACCTGTGGTTCTGCGCGCAGGGCGGGGCCTCGATGGCAAGCCGCTCGGTGATTTTCAGGCCGAAACCTTCAAGCCCATAGATTTTGCGGGGGTTGTTGGTCATCAGTCGCAGCTTCGAGAGGCCAAGGTCGCGCAGTATCTGGCTGCCGATGCCGTAGTCTCGCTTGTCGGCCTCGAAGCCAAGGTGCAGGTTCGCCTCGACGGTGTCCATGCCCTGCTCCATCTGCAGCTTGTATGCCTTGAGCTTGTTGACCAGGCCAATGCCCCTGCCTTCCTGGCGGACGTAAATCAGGGCGCCCTTGCCTTCGCGCGCGATCCTTCCCATGGCGGACCACAACTGCGCGCCGCAGTCGCATCGCAGCGAGCCGAAGATGTCGCCCGTCATGCACTCGCTGTGCATGCGCACCAGCACGGCGTCGTCGTGAAGCACGGGCCTGCCGGCCTCGTCCAGCTTGCCCACGCCGCCCATGCACAGGGCCAGGTGGGGCTGGGAATCGACCACGCTGCTGAACGCGATAAGCCTGAAGGTTCCAAGCTCGGTCGGCAGGTCGACTTCGACTTCGCGTTTGATCATTCGCTCGCTTCGAAGGCGATAGCGTATAACGTCGGCGACCGAGCACATCTTCAGTTGGTGCTTTCGGCAGTATGCTTCGAGGTCGTCGCGCCGGGCCATTCTTCCATCTTCGTTCATGATCTCGCAGATGACGGCGATGGGCTTGAGCCCCGCGAGGCGGCACAGGTCGACACTGCCTTCGGTTTGTCCTGCCCGCACCAGCGAGCCGCCCTCTCGGGCGCGAAGGGGGAACATGTGCCCCGGACGGACCAGGTCGTGCGGCTGGGCCTTTTCGTCGCACGCCACCTGTATGGTGCGAACGCGATCGGCTATCGAAATGCCGGTGCTGATTCCCGAGGCGGCGTCCACCGAAACGGTGAATGCGGTGGTGAATCGCGACGTGTTGTCGGATGCCTGCGGGTACAGCGCCAGGCGGTCGGCGTGTTCGTTGGTCAGAGGCAGGCAGATTTGCCCGCCGCCGTGTTTCCACATGAAATGGATCAGGTCGTGGTTGACCTTTTCCGCGGCGCAGACGAGGTCGCCCTCGTTCTCGCGCGACTCGTCGTCAACCAGCACAATCATCCTGCCTTGTCGCAGGTCCTCAAGCACTTCTTCGATACTGTTCATGTTACTGCTTCTTGCCGTTGGAATCGTTGTTGTCGTCCAGCGGCTTTTCCTCTCTGGCGATAAAACGCAGGCCAAGCGCAGTATAGCTTGCCGCGGCCAATATGGCCAGCGCCACCACCGCCCATGCGGTGATCATTGCAAGAATGCTGCCCAGGCCGGCGGACAACCGGTTGATGTCCGGCGCCAGAAGCGTCAAGGCGATCATGACGATCTGGGCGAAGGTGGACAGCTTTCCGGCAAGGGTCGGCTGGACGCGAAACCTGTCCGTTACAAGGTAGATTACCATGAAACCGGCGATCACCCACAAGTCTTTTCCGACAATGGCGACCACCACGTAGCTTGGCAGGCGGGCCTGAGGGACTGCCGATTCCGGCAGCGACAGAAGCACCACTGTGCATATTACCATTGCTTTGTCGGCAAGCGGGTCCAGTATCGCCCCCAGGCGGGTGCGAGCGCCCGTCTTGCGGGCCAGCATGCCGTCAAGCGCATCCGAAACGCCCATGATGACGAACAGCGCCAGTGCAACGTGTCTTGCCGCCGGCCAGTCGTGCTGGTTCATCAGCGCCACCACCAGCGGGGCCACCAGCAGCAGGCGCAAAATGCTGATGCGGTTGGGCCAATTGAGCGTTCCAATTCTGGGCGAGCGGGTCTCTGTCATATGACGTGTTCTCAATTGGCCTTGTGTTCAGGCATGACGCCCTTTCTTGCGATGGTTATAATGAATAATACCCGCATGCGGCGGCGTGGGGCCAGTGATTTCCCGCGATCACCCCGGCGGCACGGAGAGCACGAATGAGAATAAGGTATCCGGCGCATGCTGGAACATTCTATGAATCATCGCCGTCGTCGTGCCGCTTCCAGGCGCAGCGTCTGATAGACCAGGCCCTGCCTGCCGACGACTTTGACCAGCTTTATGGCGGCATTGTTCCGCACGCCGGTTGGATTTATTCAGGCAAGCTTGCTGCCGCGGTCTTCAAGGCGCTGGCCCAGGACGCCATGAAAACCGTCGTGTTGCTCGGCGCGGACCACACCGGCTCGGCGGGCATTGGAGAGGTTTTCGATTCGGGCGTATGGCGAACGCCCATCGGCGAGGCGCAGGTGGATGCCGATCTCGCCCGCGAGCTTATCGCCTCGGCGGGGGACATGCTCAGGTCCAACCCCGAGGCCCACACCGATGAGCATTCGCTGGAGGTGCAGGTTCCGCTGATTCAGGTGCTGGTGCCCTCGGCGAAGATCGTGCCGATTCTTGTGCCGCCCATCGCCCTTTCGGTGGACATCGGCGCCGCCATCGGCAAGGTGCTCGCGGGAAGGCAGGGCGTGAAGGTCGTCGCCAGCAGTGACATGACTCACCACGGCGGGGCGCGGTTCCCCGCGCCGGGCGGCAGGGGAGAGGCGGGCGAAAAGTGGTCGCGCGAGAACGACCGCCGGCTCATCGAGCTTGTGGAAGGCATGAATGACGCGTCGATAGTGCCCGAAACCCGCGCCCACCAGAACGCCTGCGGCGCTGGGGCAATCGCGGCAGCCATCGCCGCCACCAGGCAAATGGGCGCATCCCGCGGAGTGCTGCTGGAATACACCAACAGCTTCGAGATCGTGCACGGCATCTATCCCGGCGAGGCGGATGACACGACCGTTGGTTACGCAGCCATCCTCTTTGCGTGATCAGACGGCCCCAAGGTTGAGGTCCGGCGGTATCTGCATCAGCCTGCCATCTCTGCCGACGCAGGCGATTGTGGTCTTCGCCGTCGCAAGCAGCACGCCGTCATCCTTGCGTTTCAGCTCGTACTCGTGATCGATCCGGGCCGCGGCGATGCGAGAGATGCGGGTGGTGAGCGTCAGCAGGTCGTCGTACCTGGCCGGGGCCGCGTGCCTCGCCTCGCATCGCGCCACCACGAAGAAGACGCCATGCGCCTCCAGGTCGCGGTATGACACGCCGCTCTTCCTCAGCAGCTCGGTGCGGCCCATCTCGAAGTACACCCAGAAGCGGCTGTGATGCAGCACGCCCATGGCGTCCACTTCCGCATAGCGAACGCGAATTTCAATGTCGCATGAGGTTTCGGGCATTTGTCGCTCAGGGATTCGCGCCCGACACCTTAAGCTTCAGGCGGTTGGCGCTTATCTCGACCACGGCCAGCTTCACGCCCTCCAGTTCGGTCAGCATGTCCGCCAGCCGCTGAAGATCGAATTCGCAGTCCACCTCGACGTCGGCAACGCCCTCAGCCAGTTGCCTCAGGTTGACCGACCGAACGCCCGCCATGGACGAGAGCTTGTCGCGAAGCACCTTGAAGCCCTCGAAGTCCATGCCCGCAATGCTTATGTCGATGGTTCGCTTCACCTGCGCCCGCTTGCGCCATGCCTCGACTATTTCCGCCAGCAGGGCTTCCTTGTTGTCGTCGGCCAGTTTGAGCAGCACCTTTTCGCCGCCGCCCGCGAGGTTGAACGAGTTGCTCGATGCTGCCGGAAACGCCTTCGACGCAAGCAGCGCTGCCGAATCGGCCTGTATCACGCGCACGCTCATGTTGCCCGAGAACTGGTAGAGCGTTTGCCCTTCTATCGCAATCGGCTTGCCGTAACGCGCGATCGCCCTGGCGGCCACAACAACGTCGGCCTTGAATCGGGCGCCAATGGCGGCCAGCTCCGAAACGTCGTCCTTGATAACCGCCAGTTGCTTGTCGCGATTGCTCACCGCCGACGCCGTTGCCTGGTCGATGAGCCTCAGGCCCTTGGACAGGAAGAAATCCTCCAGCCGAGGCTGGATAATGCCCGCGGTGTCAACAGGTATGGATGATCGTGGATCGGTATACACGCTCTCGGCGACGATGATCATCACGCGAGGGTTGCCCTCCGCCGACACGGTGTGCGCGATGGACGCCCAGTCGTGCTCGAACTTCTGCGTGGAAACCAGCGCCTTGATCGTCGCCGACGTCACGCTGCCGTTTGAGCTGATTTCGAGCACCTTGTACTCCTTGACGTAGCCCACGGCGTCGGCGAACACCTTGTCGTAGACAAGCTTGTAGTCCTTCGTCTGCGACCTGCCCGTAAGAAAGACGCCGCACGCCTCCTCGACTGCCTTGCGAAGGGCGTCCTGCGTGGCCCGCTCCTCGGCTGCCTTGCCCTCGCCGGCGAACCGCGCGGTGACGGTAATCCACTTGTCCTGATCTGCGCAAAGGCGCCCTGCCGAGGCGCAAAGCACAACTGCCGCGATCAGAAGAAACAATGACAGTCTGGATAGGGCCTTCACGTGATACTCCTTTGATTGTCGAATACGGCGACGGGCATATTGTAAGTGAATCCACGCCCGGATTCTACAGCAGTATTTTGACGACGACCTTGCGAATCTCTCCGCTTCCGCCCTGCGGCGCGTGGGCGTCGGAGGGGTAGAACACCTGCATCGCGCCGGGCGGGTTGGCGTTCCATTCCAGAGGCTTATCGTCGAAGAATTCCACGTCGCGCTGGGCATCGTAGCCGCCTCTGCTCATGCGGCAGGCAGCGCGGTCGGAGAATCCGATCACTTCCAGGCCCCGGATGCAGACGTGAATGTCGGCATAGAGGTTGTGCGCTTCCAGCGGGGCATCCGTTCCCTTGCCCTGCCCCGTGATTGCGTTTACGTACAGCCGCCTGCCGTCGATAGCGTGCTCGCCCGGCGAGAGGGCTTCAAGGTCCGTCTGCTGAATAAACGTCACCGCCTCCGCCAGCCGAGGATCGGCCCAGACAAGCCGACTCGCCTCCTTGATCGTGCCTATAAGCATTGCGCATCCTTTCGTCTGGGATACTCTAACTAACATTCGCCGCCTTACAAGCGCCATCGCCGAAACGTGCTAAACGCTAAAGCCCGCATGGCACTTGCGGGGGTTCCAACTACTATCGACGCAGCGAGACCTCGCCGTTTTGGTGGGCGTCGAAGTCGCGTTTCTTACCAAGGGGGCGATCCCAGAGCGGTTCCTGACATTGTTTTCAAGTTTCCCCAATAAGGTCTTCGCACAGATCGGCATCACCACGCTCGACGAACCGTTACAGAAGACATTGGAGCCTGGGGCGGCCTCACCCAGTCAAAGGCTGGAGGCAATTGAGAATCTGACTCGAATCGGAATTGGCGTACGAGCCAGATTGGACCCATTGGTCCCCGACTTGACCGATACCAATGAGAATATCGAACATCTTCTGTCGGAGTTGGGGAAACGACAGATCCTCAGCATTGCCGCCGGCTACATCTTCCTGCGCCCTGCGTTCGCCCAACGTCTCTCGGAAATACTGCATCAATGCGCCCGCAAGACCAATTCGGCCCGTGCATGGTCCTGGCATCGTCTTGCCGACGGAGTTGGAGGCGGGCAGATGATCGCAGCAGCATATCGTCAGGAACGGTTTGAGGGCCTTAGGGCCTTGGCGGCAAAGCATGCAATGTATCTGCATGTGTGCGCATGCAAGAACCCAGATTTGGACTTGAAAACGAATTGCAGAATTGCTGGCCCCGCTCAAAACCCAATCGGAGAAGGTTCTCTCTTTAACGAAAAACAGATGATCAGGTGAGCAGGAGATCAGGAGACCGAGGAGAGCGATTTTGTCAGTAAGGAGAAGGAAGCTTCGATCAGGCGTAAGCCTCCGGTCTACTTACTCCTTTCTACGCTCTCCTCTCTAGTCCGCCTTCGGCGGACTACGCCCGAGAGGACTCGAACCTCTAACCCTCGGTTCCGAAGACCGATGCTCTATCCAATTGAGCTACGGGCGCGTCGTTGTTTCCTTATACGCCGCTCGGACCGCAAAGGCAAGCGGGTTTGCCAGAGAGGATTGCGGGCGCGAATCAGCGATACTATTAGCCTTTGTCCGGATAGTGTTCGATGCTGTCGAACAATCAACACAAACCAGCTACGGAAACGTGTATCAGAAGGCTCTCAACCGGCGGGTCGGCCATCATCTTACGCTTTGGCAACATCAGACTTCTGTGCCGGGGCGGCCGGGGTGGCGGTGTCGGGATGGATGGGCAGGGAGAGGGTGAAGACGGTGCCCTGGCCGGGTTTGCTGTCGAAGGTAAGCCTGCCGCCGAGAAGGGTGGTTAACTCTTTCGAGATCGACAAGCCAAGGCCGGTGCCGCCGGATTCGCGAGTGAGCGTGCGGTCGGCCTGGTAAAACTTCTCGAAGATGTGCTGCTGGTGGGCTTCGTCGATGCCCGGGCCGGTGTCGGCGACGGAGATGCAGATTTCCTCGACGTTCTGGCCCTGCCGCACGTGCGCGGCCCGCCACACCTTCAGGGTCACGATGCCGCCGGGCGGGGTGAACTTCACCGCGTTGGACAGCAGGTTGTAAAGAATCTGCTGCACCTTGCCCGGGTCGGTTGTTATCAGCGGAATGTTGTCCGGCAGGGCGGAGACAACCTCCAACTGGCGCTTGTCGGCAAGCGGCTTTATCAGCGACAGAAGCGTCTGGCAGGCGTCGATCACCGAAACCTTGTCGTTGCGAACCTCCGCCTTGCCCGCTTCGATCTTGGCCAGGTCCAGCAGGTCGTTGATCATGCTCAGCAGGCTCTTGGCTGCGGAAAGAATGTTCTGGCCGTACCTGGCGACGCGGGCGTCGGGGCTCTCGGCGACCAGATCCCCAAAGCCTATCACGCTGTT
>JAAYCO010000199.1 GCA_012729725.1 Planctomycetota bacterium | reverse complement strand
ATGATGACGATGATAGCGCCGACAATAATAAGGTTCTTGCGCTTGTCGTCGCTGATGGGGGTTTTTGTCCCGCCGGCCCCGGTGTTCGCGGGCGCGGCGTTGGTTTCGACGGCGTTCTGCTGCTCGGTGTTGGTCTGTTCGGGCACGGTGTTCTCCTTGTTAATGCATCAGCTCGCGGCCAGGGCGTCAACCTGCGTAAGCTTGGCCTTTTCCTGCCGCACCTGCTTGAGCCCATCGGCCAGCAGGGCGAATATCACCAGCCATGCAATCAGGCCCTGCGCCACCACCAGCGGCATGTGCAGCGAACCAAATTCGGCGTTGAAGACCATATGAAGCGCAGCCGCGATGCCCAACACCCGCAGGAACCGCGCGTCGGTGAGCATTCCCCAACTGAAGGGCTTGTCGCCCTTGACCTTCCACAGCATGCCGCCGCACATGGCGGTCCATGCTACGTGTCCAAGCGGGGCCATGACGCCGCGCAGAAGGATTATTTCCCTCATGGGGTCGGTGAAGCTTCGCAGTTGCACGCCGCCTCCGTTCTGCTGTGCAGCCTGGGCCGTCGCCATGACTATGCCGTTAAGCCCGAACTTGAAGGCGTATCCCGCCGACTCGAAGGCGGCAAAACCCGCGCCCACCGCTGCACCGAACAGCAGTCCGTTGAGCGTGTATCGGTAGCGACGGTTGGAAACCAGCACCAGAAGCGCCAGCACCTTGGCGGGTTCTTCAACAAGACCCGCAATCGACGCGCCCATCCACCCGAGGTTGGCGCGGTCGGTTACGCTGAATAAGAACAGCGCCGCCGCAAGAGAAACCATCGTGCCAGTGATGAACATGTACGCCACCTGCGATGCTGAGACATTTCGCAGGTTGTTCGTCTCCATGAAGAAGACGACGATGGACACCGGCGCGGCAAACGAACCGGCAAGTATCATTCCCGACACAAGGTGCGGGTTCTGGTAGGCATCCAGCAGAAAAGCCAGGCACAGATAGAGCGCCACGCCCGCCGTAAGCACATAGAAGAACACCCACGGCCGGGGCCAGTCGCCGCTGACGTTCTCCAGCGACGGCGTTGTGCCCGCTGCCCCGACGGCGAAGCAGTCTTCAACCTTCGTTGCGTGCCGCGCCTTGAACGTCTCGCTGAACGTGTCGCGAATCTGCCTGCCTTCGCACGGCTCGGCGCCGATGAGATTGGCGACGTACGCAATCAGGCGATTGAAACTGTTGTTGGACACCGGCGGCGGCGTAGAGTTTGAGCTGGACACTAGTTAGCCCTTTCAAATCTGCACAGATTACTTATCTTCTTCGGAATGTGCAGCCACTGCCTTTAGGGCTTTCCTGATGTCCACATGCGCGCGACGTGAGGCCGGGTTCTCAGATGTCATCAAAGAAGAGCGCCTTGCGGCGTTTGACGCATTCGTAGGCGTAGATGAACAACGCCGCCGACCAGCTCTGCCAATCCTGGCCACGGGGAGTTCCGTCCAGCGCGCTTAACCACTCGTTGAAGCCGAAGGGCAGATCCTTGTTCACCGCCAGGCGGGTGACGGCGGCAAGGCTGGCGAGCCTTCGCTGGGCAAGTTCGTGCCGTCCCGTTGAAACGATGGCCGCCAGGTGCAGCCCGCAGATAAAGGGCCAGACGCCGCCGTTGTGATATTCGCCGGGCCGGTTGTGCTGTTCGTATCTTGGCCGCCATTCCGGCTCGTCGGGACGGATGTATGGAAAGAAATTCGGCGGAAGATCCAGCCGCAACAGCTCGCGCTTGCGAAGCGAATCGCATTCGATTTCGATCCAACTGATTATCTCCCGCGCCCGTTGCGGACCCGGGATGCCGGCGAGTATCGCCATGCTGTTGCCCAGAAGATCGAACCTTTCGCAACTGAATATCTTGTATGCCCACGCCGCGTAATAAGGCTTCTCAAGCAGCATCAGTCCAAGGTGAACATGGCGTTGTCTTTCGCCTGCCTTCACGGTCAGGCGGTTCATCTTCGAGGCGAGCGACTCGGCCCGTTCGTATCTGCCCCACGCCCGCAGGGCTGCGTAATAGACCGCGTTTATGAACAAGCTGTAGCCCATGATCCATTGTTCATCACGCCAGTCGCTCGTGGGCAATTGGGCAACCAGAACGCGATCGTCGGGGCCTTGGTATTCCATCCAGGTGAAGGCCTTTTCGACGGCCGCCGACAAAAAAGCCGGCTCTTGGGCGAACCTCGCGTACAGCCCGGCCATCAGCAGGAACAGCGGCGTGGTGTCGCTGGCCCCCCTGTCATGCCGATCATGCACCAGCGAAGGAATGTGGCCGTGACTGCTCTGGTTGGCCCCGAGCGTTTCCAGCACCTGCCGAAGAGAGCTTATGAGTTTTTCGTTACCGCAAGCCAACGCCCCCAGCCCGCAAAGCAGCAGGTCGCGGGTGTAAGGTTCGGGATAACCCCACCCGGCCGTTCTTGGTAAACCATCGCATGTGCCGTGAAGGTTGTGCAGCAGCACGTCCAGCGCATTGCCAGCCGCCTGCTCAACCGGCGCAGGCATGCTGTTGTTGCTCACGCGCAACCTCCAGGTAACGTGGAAGTATGTTCAGCAGCCTCTGCGCGACGGTGCGATAGTGAAACAGTTCGATTGCCCGCTGGCGGCCCGCCGTGCCCATGCGCTGCCGCATCTGCGGATCGTTCATCAGCCTGAGCAGATACGTGGCGATGTCATGCACGCTTGCGCGGTAATCGGCGGTCCTTGGCCGGCGAAACACAACCCGATGCGGGTCGGCGCATCCGTGGTCGGCGCTGAGTATCGTCTCGCGGATGCGAACTTCCTGCGCCACGCCGGCGAGCAAAGCGGTCTGGTTATGCACCATCGTGTCCAGCATGCCCATAGCCCGAATGCCGATGACGGGCCTGCCGCACGCGTTGGCCTCGACCTGCGTCATGCCAAAGCCCTCCAGGCGAGACGGCGCGGCGTATATGTCGCACGCCGAAAGCAGGTACGGCATGAATTCGCGCGACACCTTGCCCGTCGAGTACACAACGTTCTTGTCGATGCCCAGCGAGCCGGCAAGTTGAAGATCGGCCTGATTCTGCACGTCGGTTCTTCCCTGAGGCCAGACCTTGCAGACGTACTTCCACGCCGGCGCGCGATTGCCGATGAGAGCCAGCGCCTGCATGACTTCCTGCGCGCCCTTCGACGCGGCGTCGCCGCCGACGGTCAGAATCATCAACTCGTCCTTGCCCACGCCAAGGGCGTCGCGCACGGCCTGCACGCGACGGTCGTCCCTGGGACGCGGCGAGAAACTCTCGGTGTCGCACCCGACGGGAAGCACCTCCAGGCGGCTCTCTTCAACACCGTCGCGAGCGTATACCTGCTTCACCCAGTTGCTGGTGACAAGAATCAGCGGCAGGCGGTTGAGTATTTCCAGGTACGTGCCCAGGTAGCCGTTAACCACCAGCCAGGGCACTGCCGTCATGCCGAATCGCTGCGGATGCAGTATCAGGTGCGGCGAGTGGCCCCAGTAGCCCACGCCGAGCACAACGTCGGGGTCCATCCATCTGTAGCACCATTCCTTTTCAAGCGCCGATTCCAGGTTCACCGCGTGCGCGTCGGCGCCGATTTCCCTGAGGCCGCGGAGCATTAAATCGCCCTGTGTCGCCAGCCCGCCGGGCGACGGCGGGTAATCGTACAGAAGCAGAATCTTCATCTTGGGCCCTTCTCAACATATGGTGCAGGCGAAGCATTCCGGCGAGACGCATGCGCTGACCTCGAAGGAATCTTCGCCGTACCCATAGCAATCCCTGATGACGCTCTTCTTTGTCTCCAGTTGCACCGAGCTTAGCGGAATGAACATGCTCGCCCGGCTCGAGGGGCGGCATTTGCCATCCAATTCGCAATCATAGGCGAACGTCCAGAGGATCTGCGACTCCAGCGCGCCTGCGGCCAGAAGTCTGCAAACCTCCATGTGAACCTGCCTGTGGCGAAGGTGGCCGTATTCCCCGTTGTCGCCGTGCGTGAGTATGACGTTCCACCTGCGATGCCCCAGAAAGTCCAGCACGCGCGGACCGATGTCTTTTGCCGGATCGATCGCGGCGAGGATTTCGCTGTCATCAAGGTTGGATATAAGGCCGGTCGCGCCAAGCCGGCTGCACACGGCCTCGAATTTGGGCCTGCGGTCCGGGTCGTCCGCCCTGCAAAGGCTAAGGACCGTCCAATGCCATTGCGGGCGCTGAAGCATCAGCCCCCCGCACCAAATGACCTCGTCGTCAGGATGCGCAACGATAATCGCCGCGTTCATCTGTTCCCCAACAATGCCGCCAGACACGGCGTCTGTCTGTGCTAGTGAATTGTAGCGCTCAGGGCGATGGCGATGACAGGAGAATCACGCCGCTGCCGCTCTCGATAGTCACTGCCGTCACGCAGGCGCCGGACACCGCGTCGATCATCCGTTCGCCGAGCTCCACGCGCCGCGCCTGGCGGGCCGAGGCCGGCAGCCAGAGCACCCTTCCATGCTCGAATTTCCTGTCCGCCAGCGCCCCCGCCGCCGGGACGACGGCAGCGTCCAGGGCATCCCCAAGCTGCGCATCCCATATCGCGTGCCATCCATGCTTGTGACCGTGGGTGGAATCGGCGTACAGGAAGGCGGCGTCGGTGTAAACCAGCGTCCTGATGTACTCTCGAAGCATTCGCTGGGTGTCGTCGCGCGGGCCGTACACCTCATTTACGCTCATCAGCGGCCGGCGCGTCAGCTTGTCCAGCTCGGCGATGCGCGAATAGAACGCCTCGGTGTCGCCGTCGTCAACATGAGAGACGGCGTCTTCGAACTCGAAACCGTTGACGTACGGGGCGATCCATTCCATGTTCCGGCTCTTCCAGCCGGCGTTGACCAGCAGTTTCAACGTGGGCTTGCACGTTTGGCGCACTTCTTCAAGCAGTTTGATCCAGCCCGCTTTGCCTTCAAGGTGAACGTTGTCGAGGAATATGCCCGCTTGGGGCGCCGCATCGTTGATGGCGCGGATGCGGCGGGCCACGTGCATCACGTAATCCTCGTTGTTGAGGTCCATCCTGTAAGCGCCCGGGAAGAACTGCACGCGCTGCCCGCGCTCATCCCGCAGCCACCATGGTGAATCGGGCGGATAGTGATTCTCAAGATCCTCGAAGAAATACACCTCGAAGCACACTATGGCGTGAGGATTGAGGCGCTTGATCCCCAGCAGGTTCGACCTGGCGGTCATTATCGAGTTCTGGTCGATGGTCTCGGACAGCGCCGGCCAGGGCGCGTATCGCCAGTGCAACCCGAGTTCCTGGATGGACATAACGATAACGTCGTGGCGGGCGATGTTAGCCAGCGGCTCGGAGGCGATATCCGCCGGCGACCAGAACATGCCGATCCTCGGCCGATGACCATCCGCCGCCCAGCACAACTGGGCCAGCGCCAGAACGCAGATTGCGACGAGGCGTTTCATCGGCCTGGAGTCTATCATCGTCGCTGGCTCATTGAAATGGGCTTATTTGCCGGCCTCTTCCTCAAGCCGCTTCAGCGCACGCCGATTGGCGAGCTTTGCGACGGTGCTCATTCTGTCGGCTATAGTCGTGCCGTCAAGATGGTCGATTTCGTGCTGGAAGATGCGGGCCAGCAAGTCGGTTCCGGTTTCCTCGAACACATTGCCGTTGGCGTCAAGCGCCCGAACCGTAACCGTCGCTCGTCTCTTGAGGCGGCAGGAGATTCCCGGCAGGCTCAGGCAGCCTTCTTCGTTCTCGGCCCAGCCTTCGCCGGCAATAATGACGGGGTTGATGTAAACCCTTTTGTCTTCAGGCTCTCCGGTGGCGTTGGCCACGAAGAAACGCAGGTTTATGCCCACCTGGGGCGCGGCAAGCCCAACTCCGGGGCCTTGCTCCATCAGTTCGAACATTCTTTGGAGCAGCGGCCCCATCGCCGGGGTGATTTCCTCGGGGCGCAGTTCCCTGCTGAGCCGGGCGAGGCGCTCGTCGGGGTAGTGAATTATCACCAGTTGAGCCGCTTCCAGAGCGGCAATATCAATCGTGTCGTTCATACTGAGCATCTTAATACTTCTAATCGGGGGCCACCAGCGGCCTTGCTTAAAAAAAAACGCCTGCTCAATTCATTGAATTTCTACCCGCACCGATTACAATATGTTCTCGTAAAACCTTTGTAACAAGGGCCTATGACGAAATCCGCCAAGAGCGTTTGGGCGGCTCTCGTCAGCGGCTCTCCACAAAAGAGGTGCATGTGGTAGAGCAATCGACGCTGGATAAATGCCAGGAGCTTACTGGCTACACGTTTTCGAATCTTCATCTTCTTGAACTGGCGCTGACTCATTCGTCGGTGGCGCCCACTCGTGTGCAAAGTAACGAGCGCCTTGAGTTTCTGGGCGATTCGGTGCTTGGGCTGGTGGTGTGCGACTACCTTTACCAGAACTGCCAGAGCCTGCTCGAAGGCGAGATGACGAAGGTCAAGTCGGCAGTGGTTTCGCGCCAGACGTGCTCTGTCGTGGCCGAGGAGATTGGTTTGGGCGACCTTCTGCTGCTTGGCAAGGGAATGACCCGCTCGGGGGCGCTTCCGCAATCCATATCGGCTGCGGTGCTGGAATCGCTTATCGGGGCGATATTCCTCGACGGCGGGCTTCAGGCGGCAGCAGATTTCATTATGCGCAACATCCGCTCGCACATAGACGAGGCCCTGGCGAACGAGCACCAGCGGAACTTCAAGTCTCTTCTTCAGCAGCACGCGCAGCGCGAGTGGAGTTCAACGCCGATTTACCGCCTGCTGGACGAGAAGGGCCCGGATCACAGCAAGTGCTTTGAGGTTGCGGTTTCCGTCGGGGGCCAGAACTTCATCAGCGCCTGGGGCAAGAACAAGAAAGAAGCCGAGCAGGAGGCCGCCCGCCGCGCGCTGGTCGAACTTGGCCTGATCGACGAGCAGATACACCAGTAGCCTCGCCGTAACTCGACGCGCTGTCGCACCCGCCAACGCCTGAATGAAAGCACTGTTTGTGCGCGCCATGGCTGCATAGCATTCCTTGCCGGACATGGACGTGTATGAAGGAACTTCGTGAAAACCAGCGGTTTTGGGGCATTGGCGAATTGCTGATGATCAGCATTCCCGCCAGCCTGAGCCTGCTTAACACGACGATAACGAGGTTCATAGACGGCCTGATGATCGGGTGGATGCAGGGCGACATCGGCCCCATTTCGCTTTCGGCGCAGTCCGCCAGCAGCATGACGGCGATGGTGCCCGAGAGCTTCTTCATGGGCGTGCTGAGCGTGGTGAACACTTACGTCAGCCAGAACCTTGGCGCGGGCCGGCGCAACTGGTGCGGGCGGTACGCATGGGCGGGCATGAGCGTCGCCGTCGCCGCAGCCGCGTTAATGGCCCCGCTTGCCATCTTCGCCAGGCAGATATTTGCGCTGTATCCGCACGAGCCGGCGCTGATATTGCTTGAGGCAACCTACTTTCGATACATGGTGCTGGCGGCGTTTCTGACGCTTCCCGCCCGCGTGCTGGAGAGCTTCTTCTTCGGCATCCATCGCTCGACGGTCGTATTTGTTGCATCGCTGGTGTCGGCAGTGGCGAACGTGTTTCTGAACTGGGTTCTTATCTACGGGCATCTGGGCATGCCCCGGCTGGAACTTGAGGGCGCCGCCATCGGCTCGGTCATTGCCTGGGGGCTGCACCTGGCGATATTGCTTGGCGTCTTCCTGCAACGTTCGATGGGCGCTGCCTTTGAAACCCGCAGCCCCGGCAACGCCAAACTGCGGCACGTGAAGGATTTGTTCCGCACGGGCTGGCCGGCGGGAACCGCCTTCGCCAACGACGTGTTCACGTGGACGATCTTCCTTGGCATGCTCGTGGGCAGGTTCGGCACGGACCATCTGACCGCCAGTTCGATAGCCTGGCGGTATATTCCGCTGTCGTTCATGCCCGCGGTGGGAATAGGCATAGCGACGACCGCGCTGGTCGGCGCCTACATTGGCAGGGGCAGGCACGATCTTGCCCGCACTCGAACGCACGCGGGTCTTACGGCGGCGATGGTGTGGATGGGCCTGTGCGGGCTGGCGTTCTTCCTGTTCCGCCGGCCTCTGGTCGAGTTCTTTCTGCAATTGCCTGCCGCCGGCGACGCCGCAGGGACGACGGCAATGCACGAAAGCATCGTCCGCATCGGCGGAAGGATAATGATCGCCGCGGCGCTGTTTCAGCTTTTCGACGCCGTGGGCATAGTCTACATGGGCGCTCTGCGCGGCGCCGGCGAGACGTTCTGGCCGATGATAGTTACAGTCATACTCAGTTGGACCGTCACTGTCGGCGGAGGCGTGGCGATTGTCGTTCTGCTGCCCGTGCTCGAAAGCATCGGTCCGTGGGTGACGGCGAGTCTGTACGTGGTTCTGCTGGGCATACTGATGGCATGGCGATTCGAGAGCGGCCAGTGGGAGAGAATCGACCTGCTCGGCCAGGGATCGGCATCGCCGTGAGTTGACGGTTCAGGACGCCCACAAACCCGCGACGGGCTATTGCTCAACGGCGGCGCAAGCTGTAGCATGCTGTTTTCGGCCGGCCTGGCCGGCGGATCGTATTATTGGAGTAAGATCATGGGCATGACAATTACCGAAAAAATCCTCGCGGCAAAGGCCGGGAAGTCGCAAGTGGCGCCCGGCCAAAATATATGGTGCAATGTTGACATCTTAATGACGCATGACATCTGCGGGCCGGGCACCATCGGCGTGTTCGAAGAGCGGTTCGGACGCGACGCGAAGGTCTTCGACCCCGCCCGCGTGGTCATTATTCCCGACCACTACATCTTCACCGCAGACGACAAGAGCCACAGGAACGTCGATATCCTGCGCGACTTCGCGCGGCGGCAGGGCATCAAGCATTTCTACGACCCCGACTTCATCAAGAGCGGTGTTGGCGGAATGCCGCCCATTTATGCCGACTATAACCAGACGAGCTATCGCGGCGTCTGCCACTGCGCCCTTCCGCAGAACGGCCACGTCCGCCCGGGCGAACTGCTGCTCGGCACCGACAGCCACACCTGCACCCACGGCGCGTTCGGTGAATTCGCCACCGGAATCGGCAACACAGATGCGGGTTTCGTAATGGGAACCGGCAAGCTGTGGCTCAAGACGCCCAGCTCGATCAAGTTCGTATTCCACGGACCCATGCCGGCCTACCTGATGGCGAAGGATCTTATCCTGCACGTCATCGGCGAGATCAGCACCGAAGGCGCAACCTACATGGCGATGGAGTTCGCCGGCGATTCGATCCGCAGCCTCAACGTGGACGAACGCATGACAATCTGCAACATGGCGATCGAAGCCGGCGGCAAGAACGGCATCATAGAGCCCGATGATGTGACACTTGGCTATGTCCGCGCCCGCACTAGCGAGCCTTTTGAAGTATTCGCCAGCGACCCCGACGCCAGGTACGCACGCGTTATCGAATTCGACACGTCGAAGCTTGAACCAACCGTGGCCAAGCCGCATTCGCCCGACCTGCGAGCAAAGGCGCGTGATCTTGCCGACGTGAAGATTCAGCGATCCTATATCGGATCCTGCACCGGCGGCAAGACAACCGACTTCATCGCAGCCGCCACCGTGCTGGCGGGCAGAAAGGTCGCCGTCGAAACGTTCATCGTCCCGGCGACAACCGAAGTTGACGCCGATCTGGACAATCAGAAGGTCGGCGGCAAATCGCTTCGGCAGATCTTCCTCGAAGCAGGCTGCAAGGTCGGGCCCGCCAGTTGCGCCGCGTGCCTTGGCGGCCCGGTGGACACGTTCGGCAGGGCCAACGAGCCGATCAACGTTGTCGCGACGACGAACCGCAACTTCCCCGGCCGGATGGGCCACAAGGAAGCCGGCGTGTTCCTCGCCAGCCCGCTTACCGCAGCCGCCAGCGCAATAACCGGCAGGATCACCGATCCAAGAGATTACATCTCTGCCGACAAGGCCGTCGGACTGGCCTGAGTTCGGAACAGGCAATGACCGGGCTTTACATCGCAACCGCAGCCGCCGTGATTGCATCGCTGATCGCCAGCCCGGTCAAGACCTTGCGGGCCGTTAAAATGGCCGCTGTTCGACTGGCGAAGGTTCTGCCAACGTTCATCGTGATGATGGCGTTGTTCGCCGTCGGCATCACGCTGATTCCGCAGGATGTCATCCATCGCATGTTGGGCAGGGAAAGCGGCGCGTGGGGCCTGCCCGCGGCGGCAGCCATTGGGTCCATCACGCTCATGCCCGGCTTCATCGCGTTTCCCCTGTGCGGCGCACTGCTGCGACAGGGCGTTACGCACATGGTTCTTGCGGGCTTCACCACAACGTTGATGATGGTCGGCGTGCTGACCTATCCGCTTGAAAGCCGCTACTTCGGCGCGAAGGTCACCATAATCCGCAACGTCGCAGCCCTGGTTATCGCCATGCTGGTGGCGTTGGTCATCGGCCTGGTTCACGGGGAGCTGACGCCATGAAGCCTCGCAGTGCGGCGATGGTGTACGTGATTATGATCCTGGCCTTCGGCCTGTTCATCGCCGCATCCTTCGTCGGCGGTTACGAACCGGGCCGGCGGATCGGCGAAACCTTCGGCGTGACCATGCTGGACATGCTTAAGCTGCTGCCGTGCGCGTTCGTGCTGATCGCGCTGTTCGACGTTTGGGTGAAACGCGAAACGGTCGAGCGTCATTTCGGCCAGGGCGCCGGCATTCGCGGCTACTTGTGGGGAATGCTGCTTGCAGGCATGACGGT
>JAAYCO010000037.1 GCA_012729725.1 Planctomycetota bacterium | reverse complement strand
TGACGAACTTCTCCACCGCCTTGACGGCCTGGGAGTACTTGCCCTCGTGCACGTTGGCGCGTATGAGGGCCAGGTCGCCCTGCGGCGTTCCGGCCACTGGCGGCGGCGCGGCGACCCATCGGCCCTCAATCCATTGATATTCCTGGCCAATAGCGGCGCCGTGCAGGCAGGCTACCATTGCCGCCAAGATCCAAAGCCGTGAGTTCATGTGAGATTCCTTCGCGTGGATATAAGCTAAAGAGGCATTATACGAGGGTTGAAACTGTTCGCAAGCCCGCGCAAAGAGGTTCGGCGATGCTCATTGTTTTGTGAACGTGAAGATAGTCACCTCCGGCCGGGCGAGAACGCGAAACGGAGGGCCCCATGTGCCGGCGCCGGAACTGACGTAGAGTCTGCCGCCGTTGCCAAGATCGTGAAGCCCGCGGTAAAGCGGATACGCCGCGCGAGAGATGAAGTGAAACGGAAACAACTGGCCCGCGTGAGTATGCCCGCTTATCTGAAGATCGAACAGGCCCGCGGCCGCCTGGTTTATGCGAGGCTGGTGCTTGAGCAGAATCACCAGCGAATCGGCGGCTCGGGGCGAGAGGATCGGCAGCTCGTCGACGTTCTCGTGCGAAGCTGCAAGCCCCATGGCGCGATCGTCAACGCCCGCGATTACAAGCCCGTCAACCGGCGAGACTGCCTGGCCTCGAAGCAGCTTCAGGCCGGCCTGGGCGTGAAACTTCTCGCTCTCTTCAACGCCGACATAGAACTCGTGGTTGCCAAGCACCGCATACTTGCCCAGCGGCGCGTGCAGCGTCGAGAGGCGCTGTGCCTGCGCCGCCAGCCGCCACGCGGGGGAGTCAATCAGGTCGCCAGTTGTCACGATTACATCCGGCCCCTCGCTGCGGACGATATCCAGCACCTTGCCCAGACGCCACGAACCGGTGTATGGGCCAAGGTGCAAATCGGTTATCTGGGCGATTCTCAGTTCGTTCATGCCGTCGGGCATGTGCGGCACGTGAATGGTGACGTGATTTGCCCTGATCGACTGGGCCTCGACGATTCCCCACGTTGTCATTATCGCAACGACCGCGCCCGCCGAGAGCAGAAGCACCCTGCCCGGCACAATCGCCCGCCCGGCGCCGGGCGCAACAAGCGACGCCATTCGAAGCACCACGTTCCAGGCGTCTATCGCCAGCCCCGTTGCGGCGAACCAGAAGACAATCGCCAGCCAGGAAAATGCAACCAGAGTCACCGGCATCGCCAGCCAGTGCCCCATCGAATCCAGCCGGCGCGCCCAGATCGGCATCGACACCATGATCGCCAGCAACAACCCCAGCACCACGTACAACTTGCCAAGCGCGAAGGCGGCGGCGTACACCTTCAGGAACAAGTACACGTTCATCAGGGCGTAAATGCCAAAAAACATAACGACAAACGATACCATCACACCCGCCTTTTCGCTCAATTATAGCTGGCGCTGGGCGAGATGAATATTGCACGGTTACACGGGTTTGGCCGCCCGGTGGTCGATCACGCGCTTGGCCTTGCCGACGGACCGCTCGATCGTCTGCGGGGCGGCAAGCTCGACCTTCACGCGGATGCCGGTGATCGACTGTATTTCACGGTCGATGCGGTCGTGCAGAATCTGCATGACGCTCATCTTGTCCGAGAAGCTTTCGGGCAGCACCTCAACGCGAACCGTCACCTGGTCCAGCGAGCCGGGGCGGTCGATCTCGATAACGTAATGCGGGGCAGCCCCTTCGACGCGAAGCAGCGCCTCCTCGATTTGCGATGGAAACACGTTCACGCCGCGGATAATCAGCATGTCGTCGGTCCTGCCGACGATCCTGCCCATTCGCACGCCGGTGCGCCCGCAGGGGCACGGGGCGCGGTCCAGGCAGGCGATATCGCGGGTGCGATACCGCAGCACCGGCATCGCTTCCTTGGTAAGCGAGGTGAAGACAAGCTCGCCCCCCTCGCCCTCCTTCACCGGTTCGAGCGTATCGGGGTCGATGCACTCGACGATGAAATGATCTTCCTGCACATGCATGCCATTTCGGGCGGCGCATTCGCCGCTGACGCCCGGGCCGATGACTTCGCTAAGGCCGTAGTTGTTGAACGCCAGCAGGCCAAGTTCCTTCTCGATCCGAATCCGCATGTCCTCAGTCCACGGCTCGCCGCCGAAGTGTGCGAATTTCAGCGGCAGGTCGTCGGGCCCCAGGCCCTGGGCGCGCGCGACTTCGGCAATGTTCAGCGCGTAGCTGGGCGTGCTGACAAGCACCTGCGCGCCGAGGTCGCGTATCAGCATTATTTGTCGCGGGGTGTTGCCGCTGCTTGCGGGCACGACTGCCGCCCCGACCTTTTCGACGCCGTAGTGCAGGCCGAAGCCGCCTGTGAACAGGCCGTAACCAAAGCAGATGTGCACCAGGTGCGACGGCAGCAGCCCCCCTGCCGTCAGGAAGCGGGCGCAGAGGCCGGCCCACGTATCCAGATCGCCCTTGCTGTACGCCACAAATGTGGGCTTTCCGGTGGTGCCGCTGGAACCGTGCACGCGGGCGATGTCTTCCATGGGCGTGGCCAGCAGGCCCAGCGGATAGTTGTTCCGCATGTCGTCCTTGACGGTCATCGGAAGGCGGCGGATGTCGTCAAGCGAGCGGATGTCCTTGGGCGTCACGCGAGCCCTGGCCAGTGCGTTTCGGTAGAACGGCACATTGGCTGCCCGCTCAACCGTCTGGCGCAGACGGGCCAGTTGAAGCGATTCAAGATCCTCTCGCGAGAGCGTCTCGTTGCGGTCCCAGATGCGATTCTCAAAGGCGAACATCATTTACCTTCAAACAGCTCTTTGCTGCCGATGACTTTTATCCCCGCAGCCGAGAGTTTGCTTACCGCCGCGTCGGCGTCATCGAAGCGGAACACGAGCACCGCCTTGTCGTTTCGGCGGAAAGTGAATGCGTACATATATTCGATGTTAAGGCCCGCCTGATCGATCACTTCGAGCACCTGCGCCATGCCGCCGGGCTTGTCGGCGACTTCGGTGGCCACCACTTCGGTAACCTTGACCACGCCGCCTGCCTCTTCGAGTACGCTCTTTGCCTTCTGCCATTCCTTGACGATCAATCGCAGAATGCCGAACTGCTGCGTATCCGCCAGCGATAGCGTAAGGATGTTGATGCCCGCGCCCGCCAGCGCCTTGCAGGCGCTCCTGAGATGTCCGGGCTTGTTTTCCAGAAACAGCGACAGTTGGTTTATCTTCACGTTGTTCTCGCTTTCTTTGGCGCCGCCTATTTCCGGCGGTTGTCGATGACTCGTTTGGCCTTGCCCTCGCTGCGCTGGATGGTGTGGGGCTCCACCAGCCTGACGGCTGCTCGAATGCCGACGGTGTTCTCGACGGCGTGCGATATTCGCTGTTGCAGGGTTTCCAGGCCGCGGATCTTGTCGCTGAAGAACTCGCTGGTTACTTCGACCTGCACCTCGATCTGATCGAGCCCCTTTGCGCTGGTAAGGACAATCTGGTAGTGCGGCAGCGTGCCTTCGACGGCAAGCAGGGCCGCCTCGATCTGCGATGGAAAGACGTTCACGCCGCGGATGATGAACATGTCGTCGCTGCGGCGGGAGATTCTGCTTATCCGCCTTATGGTTCGCCCGCAGGGGCAGGGCTGGTTCATTATCGACGCGATGTCGCGGGTGCGATAGCGGATCATCGGCATGGCGTGCTTGCTGAGCGTGGTGAAGACAAGCTCGCCTTCGTTGCCGTCGGGAACGGGCTTGAGCGTTTGCGGGTCGATGATCTCGGGGTAAAAATGGTCTTCGAAAATGTGCAGCCCGTCCTGGTGGAAGCATTCGATGCCGACGCCGGGGCCGATGATTTCGCTAAGGCCGTAGATGTCGTACGCGCGGATGTTCGTCGCGGCCTGTATGCGGTCGCGCATCTCGCTGGTCCACGGTTCTGCCCCAAAGATGCCCGCCCGCAGCGGAAGGGTCTTAAGGTCTATGCCCATTTCGCCGGCGCGTTCGATCAGGTGCAGGAAGTAGCTGGGCGTGCAGCAGATGGCCGTGACGCCGAAATCCTTGAGCACCATGATCTGGCGGTCGGTGTTTCCGCCGGAGATCGGTATGACGGTCGCGCCGAGTTCCTCTGCCCCGTAATGAGCGCCAAGCCCGCCGGTGAACAGGCCGTAACCGTAGGCGTTCTGGATGATGTCGCCTTCGTGCAGCCCGCATGAGGCGAAACTGCGCACCATCACCTGCGTCCAGACCTTCACGTCGTCCTTCGTGTAGGCGACGACGATCGGCTTGCCCGTCGTGCCGCTGGAGGCGTGCAGGCGAACCACGTCGCGAAGGCTGCTTGCGAACAGGCCGAAGGGGTAAGTGTCGCGCAGGTCGCTTTTGACGGTGAACGGCAGCAGCGAAATGTCCTCGAGCGCGCGGATGTTGTCGGGCGATATGTGCGATTCGTCCATCCGCTTGCGGAACAGGGCCACGTTGTCGTACGCCCGCTGCACTATCTGCTTGAGCCGCTTGAACTGCACCTGCCGAAGCTGCTCGACAGGAAGGTAATCCATCGCACTGACCGGGTGAAACTGGTGCTGATTCATTGTTCGCATCCTAACTGTTGGCGGGCCTCGATCGGCCGGCGCCGATTATCCACTTTCAACCGCCATGCTCTCTACTGTCTGGACCTGCCGTCGTTACTCCGCAGCGCGAATCGCCTGGAACATCCTGACGTTCGCCTCGTGAAGCCTTGGGTTCAGCGATGCCTTGATGGCCGCGATCCAATGCGATTCGTCAATGTCCAGTCGCCTGCTCAGTGCTGCCATAAGCGCGACGTTCAGGCCGCGTTTGTCGGCAAGAAGGTTCTCGTCGATGTCGTCGGGCGTGATGATCGCGCCGCCGGGCTTGATGAACCGGCGATTCACATCGACCTGGTCGGCGGACAGGACGACAAGAAAGTCGGCCTCGCCCGGCGTAACCATTGGGCTGTACACGCCCTGGCCGAATCGAACGTCGCAGGCCACAGACCCGCCGCGCTGGCTCATGCCGTGAACTTCGCTCTTCTTGACGTCGAGCCCGGCATTGAACGCCGCCGCCGCCACGATGTCCGCTGCCGTCAAAACGCCCTGACCGCCCAGGCCCGCTACAACAACGTTAATCACTTTGCCAGTCATGTCACTTCCCATCCTTGAGGGCGGCTTCGTACTGCTTGATCCGCTTTGCCGCCAGCAGGCATGGCCTGCGGACTATCACCAGGCACAACTCGCCGCTGGCGAGCGATTCGCTTATCGCGGCGCTGACACCCGCGGCGTCCTTGAGCGGATCGACAACGCGTATGTTGCTTATGCCCATCGCGCGGGCGACATCCTCGAAAACCACGCGATTTGCCGGCTTGTGATCCAGGGTTCTGCCCGTGCCGGCGTGTTCCTGAAGCCCGGTCATGGCGGTCGTGCCGTTGTCCAGAATCACAACGACGTGGCCGCTGGCGGGCGGGTTGTAAACCATCTCCACCAGGCCCGTCAGGCCGCTGTGTACGAACGTGCTGTCGCCGATAACGCTTACTACCTTTCGCGCCTGCTCGGGTGGAAGGCACTGGCGCATGCCCAGGGCAACGGTGATGCTGGCGCCCATGCACACGCAGGTGTCCATGGCCTCGAAGGGCGGAAGCACGCCAAGGGTATAGCAGCCGATGTCGCCGGCGACGATGCAGCCAAGATCCCTCAGCGCCTCGAACGTGACTCGATGCGGACACCCCACGCACAACTGCGGTGGCTTGCCGGGCAACGGCGCAGCCTCAGGGCTGACATCGTTGGCGAGAATGCGGCGGACACGCTCGACGTTCAACTCGCCGAAGCGATACATCTCGCTCTTGCTCTCGACCTGTATGCCGGCTGACCGTATGGCGTCGGCAAGATACGGGTCGCCTTCTTCAATGACGACGCAACGCTTGAACGATTCAGCGAAGTTGCGAATCCTCTGCATGGGCAGCGGATGGGTCATGCCAAGTTTCAGCACGCTCGCATCGGGGGCCGCCTCCATGGCGTGCTGGAAGGCAATTCCCGACGCTATGACGCCAAGTTCCCTGCCGCGGTCGAAGACGACGTTAAGGTCCGACTGCTCGTTCCAGGCCGCAACCTCGTTCAGCGACTGCCGCAGGCGGCGGTGAGCCTTGCGGGCGTTGGATGGAATCATCACCAGGCGGGCGATGTCGCGTTGAAACTCGGCTTTCCACTTCATGTCCGGCTTTGCCGGATTGACGATTGTCTTGGAATGGCAGACGCGAGTTGTCACCCGCAGCATCACAGGCAGGCGGCGGCCGTGGCTGATGCTCAGTGCTGCCAGCGTAAAGTCGTACGCCTCCTGCGAATCGGACGGTTCGAGCATGATCACGCCGGCGGCGACGGCGTATCGGCGGTTGTCCTGTTCGTTCTGGCTGGACGCCATGCCCGGATCGTCGGCACAGACAAGCACCAGCGCGCCGTTGACGCCCGTATAGGCTGCGGTGAACAGCGGATCGGCGGCGACGTTCAAGCCGACGTGCTTCATGGTCACGATGGCGGCAGCGCCGGCATACGCCGCCCCAAGGCCCACTTCAAGCGCGACCTTCTCGTTTGGCGACCACTGGGCCTTGCCGCCAAGTTCGCTGAAGCGCTCTAGAATCTCGGTGCTTGGCGTGCCGGGGTATCCGCATCCCAGGCCCACGCCGGCGTTGCGGGCCGCCAGGGCGATAGCCTCGTTGCCGCTGAGCAACAGGCGCGGCGATGAACTCATAAATCAACTCCTTGAACCGAAAACACTTTTACGAACCATTCGGGCGGTCTGATCGGCTTGCCCTGCGGGGTAACTATCGCGTGCTCAGTCCAGCCGTCCGCGACGGGGTCGCCGCCTTGCGCCTTCGTTATCACAACTTCGAAACGCACGCGGGCCTTGCCCGACATGGCTGCGGTGGTTTGCACCGACAGGAGGTCGTCATATCTGGCCCTGCCGCGGTACTTGACGTGCGCCTCAACCAGGGGAAGCATCACCCCGTCGGCCTCCATCTGCACGTAGCTTACGCCGCGTTGGCGCAGAAACTCGGTCCTGCCGCACTCGAACCACTCAAGGGCGCGCGAGTTGTAGAACGTGCCCATCTGGTCGGTTTCGCTGTAGCGAACCCGCAAGAAGGTCTGATTAACGTCCGGAACGCTCAAAAAGGCATCTCCGCCTGCGTTTGAAGGCCCTTATTTGCTAACAGATCACGCCGGCAAATGCAAGGTTGCGGCGCGAGGCCGCTTTCATCCGGGCGGCGATTATGCTAACCTGTCGGGCTCGAAACGGCGTAGTTACTCGAAGGAGCTATCATGGCGCAAACACTGACGGCAAAGATACTCGCTGCCCATCTCGTTGAAGGCGAACTGACGCCCGGCGGCGAAATCGGCATTCGCATAGACCAGACGCTTACCCAGGACGCAACCGGCACGACCGCCTACCTGCTGTTCGAGGCGATGGAGATTCCCCGCGTCAAGACCGAGCTGTCGGTCAGCTACGTCGATCACAACATGGCCCAGTTCGGGCCGGAAAACCACAACGACCACCTGTATCTCCAGTCCATCAGCCGAAAGGTGGGCGCCTATCACAGCAGGCCGGGCAACGGCATCTGCCACCAGGTTCACCTTGAGCGATTCGCCCAGCCGGGCAAGACGCTTCTGGGCAGCGACAGCCACACCCCCACCGGCGGCGGAATGGGAATGATCTCCATCGGCGCCGGCGGTCTTGACGTCGCGGTGGCAATGGGCGGCGGACCCTTCTACACGACCGCGCCAAAGGTTATCGGCGTTGAACTCAAGGGCAAGCCACGCCCATGGGTTGCCGCCAAGGACATCATCCTGCGCCTGCTGAGCATCCTGACCTCTAAGGGCAACGTCGGATGCGCCGTCGAGTATTTCGGCGAAGGCGTAAAGGCGCTGGCTGCGCCGGCGCGGGCCACCTGCACCAACATGGGCGCGGAGCTCGGCGTGACGTTCAGCCTGTTTCCATCCGACGAGCAGACTCAACGCTTCCTCGAAGCGCAGGGCAGGGGCGATCAGTACAAGCCGATGTCCGCCGACGCCGGCGCGAAATACGACCGCATCACCAAGAAGCTCAGCGCCTCCAGGGACGCCGCGGTCATCGAGAACATCAAGCAGTTCTGCACCGACGTTAAGATCAACCAGCAGGGAGACGCGGCTGAGGTTTCCTTCGGCCACGTCGTGATCGATCTGGACAAACTGCCGCCGCTGATGGCTGCCCCGTCCAGCCCGGACAACATCGTCGCCGTATCCGACGTTGCGGGCCTGCCCGTTGCGCAGGTGCTGATTGGTTCGTGCACGAATTCAAGTTACCAGGATCTCGTTCTGGCGTCGCGAGTGCTTGCGGGACGCACGGTGCATCCCGGCGTTGAGCTTGGCGTTGCTCCAGGCAGCAGGCAGGTGCTCGAGATGATCGCCCGCGACGGTTCGCTTGCGGCGATGGTTCGCGCCGGGGCGCGGATCGTCGAGAGCGGCTGCGGGCCCTGCATCGGGCTTGGCTTCTCGCCCGCCGAGGGCGCGATCAGCCTGCGGACGTTCAACCGCAACTTCGCCGGCAGAAGCGGCACCAAAGGCGACAAGGTGTACCTGGTTTCGGTTGAAACCGCGCTCGCCGCCGCACTTACCGGAAAGATCACCGATCCGCGCGAGCTTGACAAGATGGGCGTGAAACACGCGGCCATCGAACTGCCCGAGAAGTTCAGCATCGACGACGGCATGATCCAGCCGCCGCTTGAAGGCCCCGAAGCCCAAGCCGCGGGGGTGATCCGCGGCTCGACCATCGCCAAGCCCCCGCGCGGCGAAAAACTGCCCGACGCCGTCAACGGCACGGTGCTGCTGAAGGTCGGCGACAAGATCACCACCGACCACATAATGCCCGCGGGCGAGCTGCTTAAATACCGCTCGAACGTGCCGCAGTACGCCAATTACGTCTTCAACGCCTTCAATGAGGCCGGGAAACCGACGTTCGCCCAGCGAGCTCTCGATCTGAAAAACTCCGGCGGGCACGGCGTTGTGGTTGCCGGCGAAAGCTATGGCCAGGGCTCAAGCAGGGAACACGCCGCGCTCTGCCCGATGCACCTTGGCGTGCGGGCGGTTATCGCAAAGTCAATCGAGCGGATCCATCAGGCAAACCTGGTGAACTTCGCCATTCTGCCGCTGACGTTCGCCAACGGGGCCGATTACGACGCCATAGAGGCCGGCGATACGCTTGTCATCGAAAACGTCCAGACCGCTATCGCCTCCGCCGATCGCGTGACGGTTCGCAACGCCACCAGGAACACGACGTTTGAATGCCAACTGAAACTTGCGCCCCGCCAGCGCCGAATTCTTTCAGCAGGCGGCCTGCTTCGAGCGGTTGGCGAAGGCAAATAGGAAATCGCCCCGCTTACTTCGCGCTGATCAGCAGCAGGCTAAGGGCCATGACTCCCATTCCGCCCAGGAGGCCGTAAAGCGAATCGTGGCCTTTTCCGTAGGCGCGGGAAGTCGGCAGCAGTTCGTCCAGCGAGATGAAGACCATGACGCCCGCGATGCCGCCGAAGAGCCCGCCGATGATGCCGTTGTTCAATACCGATCTGAGCACGATGTAGCCGATTACCGCGCCCAGCGGTTCGGCAAGGCCCGACAGCAGCGAATACGCAAACGCCCGCCTGCGCGATCCGGTGGCGTAGAAGATCGGCACCGACACGCTTATGCCTTCGGGAATGTTGTGAAGGGCCACAGCCACCGCGATTGCCAAGCCCAGCGCGCCGTCCTCGTAGGCGGCCAGGAACGTGACAAGGCCCTCGGGAAAGTTGTGAATGGTTATCGCAAGGGCGGTGAGCAGCCCCATTCGCATGAGCTTGTGGGTTGACGGGTGCTCTTGAGTCGGGTGGGCTGCGGCGTCCACACGCATGTCGTGAACCTGTTGCTCGCGACGGACCTCGTGCGGGTTTTCCGCCGCCGGGACCACGCGGTCTATCACCAGCATGGCCGCTATGCCGATGAAAAACGAGCCCGCCATCCACCAGTCGCCGACAAGCTCGCCCGCCTTTGGCATGATCTCGACAAACGAAACGTACAACATAACGCCTGCCGAGAAGCCCGTCGCCAGCGAGAGAAAACGGTAATTGGTCCGCCGGGCGAAAAACGCGATTGCGCTTCCCACGCCGGTGGACAAGCCGGCCAGCGCCGTCAACAGAAAGGCGAACCAGAACCCGCTCATCTCGCTCCTTTGCAGATGCTCAAGGCATTATACAGGATCGCCCCGATTCAGGCATAGCTGTGCAACCCGGCGAGCAGGTAGTTGACGACGATCCAGTTCACCAGCATCGCCCCGGCGGCAAGCAGACAGAACACCGCGGTGATCAAGCCGCGACGCTCACCCGCTATCGGCCGAACGTGCAGGGCGATCAGAAGCAGGACAATCGTGATAAGCGCCCAGGTTTCTTTCGGATCCCACCCCCACCACCGGCCCCAGGCGACGTCGCCCCAGGCAGCGCCAAGAATCGTGCCCAACGTAATCGCAAAACACCCGATGCGGGCCAGGATGATGTTCGCGCGATCCATGCCGGCAAGCATTGCGCTGTCGGTCCGCGGGCTGACTGTCACAAACGCCAGCGCGCCCATTCCTGCCACGGCGATGAGATATGTGGCCCCGGCGAAGGTGGCGCAAACGTCTCGCAGTTCGGGGTTGGCAAATGCCAGGGCCGGCCACCCGATCAGCCCCGGAATGACCGCCACCTGAAAGGCGATTACCGATGCCTTGGCTGGCCATCCCGGCGATCGCCAGATGACGGCGAAGAGGTACGGGTACGACAGCAGCAGAGTCATGCCCGCAACGGCATGCCCGATGATGATGATCGCAACGTGCATCGCCATCAGCGGCGAGTCGAGAATGCCCGGATGGTCCGCCAAACTGCCGTCAACAAGGCGGCAGGCAAGCAATATCATCACCGCGTAAAGCGAAGACGCCAACAGCGCGACCCCGTTTCGCCACCTCAGTTCAAGCACCATCGCAACTATGCAGCCAAGAAGCGCCGACGCCAGCATTGCCTCGTACTGGTTCATCACCGGCGGCAGATACCAGGCCCTGCCGCTGACGATCCATCGCAAAACGAAGACGCCGGCAAGGAACAAGATGCTCGCGGCAAACACGCAAAGCGTTGACCGCTTCAACCGGTTGCTGACGACGCGGGCAAGGCCCATCGCAGCAGAGACGCCAAACAAGACCAGCGGCCACACGCTGCCGCCCAACGCCTCATAGACCGATTGCAGCTCCTGCCGCCATAGCGGCGCCTGGGCAAGAACGGCAAGGGTGTTCATTGCTCGCCCTCCCTCTTGCCGGCAAGCATAGGCTTGATGAAGAAGGCCCAGAACATGCCCGCGGCGATAAGGCCCAGCCCCGTCCAGATGGCCGTCAGGCCGCGGCGGGACGACACCTCGAACATGATCATGCGCGGATCGTCCGCTTCGTCGAGCCAGTGCCCCTGCGTGAACTGCCAGTCGCCGGCCCGCAACGGCCGGTTGAGGCCGATGACCGCCGGCGCGCCGTCCACAAGAACATCGCAACGGTAATCCTTGGCGGTCTTGCCGTCGCTGGAGGGCAGATATTCCGCCTTTTCGATCCGCAGCCTGTGGGGCAGCTTCACCACCCGCCTGGCGAAACGCATCGCCAGCGCTCGCTGCTGGCCGCATAACCACGCCTGCTGCTCAAATTGGCCCAGCGGGTCGAACGGCAAGGCCGCTGCTCCGCGCCAGTCGCCCCACGTTACTCGAACATTGATCGCGGGCACGCCCAGGTCATCCTGCGATGGAACAGCCGCGGTGTGCAAGGCCGCGTGCGTGAAAAGGCGATCAACCGCAATGTTCAGCGTCCTGGCGGCAAGCTTCACCGTCACCGCCCTGCCGGGCGACATCGGCACAAGCTCGGCCTGGCCGTCCGCGCGAAGAATGACAAGCGACAGCGGCACGTCCTGGCCGGACAGAAGCACCAGCATGTCTCTGCCTCGGCATATCTCCTCGGGCGGATGGCGGGTCAGCATCCGCCCGGCCATCTCGCTATCGGCGCTGCCGTGGAACATGACAACCACGTCGCCGAATTCCCACGTGACCGCCGGCTTGCCCCACCCGCACATTACGTTGCGCATGGATGATTCGCCGTCGTCGATGCCCACTACCGCCGCCGGCATGGGCAGCGGCGAATCGTCGCGCCACTGCTGCACGATCTGTGCGCGTGGCACAAAGTCCACCACCTCGACCGCAACGCCGCCGGCCGTTTGTGTTTCGCCAAGTTGAACGCCCCCGGCCGTGATCGGATTTATGTCCAAAGGCAGTTCCATCGCGGCCAGATCCTGCGCGCCGCTTACCGCCACGACATGAAGGGCTGCCGAGTTGGCAAGCTGGAATTCGTCTATCTCGCTCCAGCCATGGTCGGTGCGGTAGCTGACGGCCTGGCCTCGCTGGCCCGCCAGCACGTTCACGGCTGCCCCCGCCGCCAGCACCACAAAACCCGCGTGCGCCGCCCACGCGCCGACTGCACGGACGGAGAATGGAACCCGCGCGATGGTGCTTACAATTACGGCTGCAAGAAGCCAAGCTCCGCACGCCAGCGCGATCGGATGCCGCATCAGCGCAGCCGGGTCGGCGCCAAGCAGCGATGCAGTTTTCTGGGGCGCTAGCGACGCAAACGCCAGATATGCAACCAGTATCGCCCCCACCGCGACCGACGGCCAGACGCTGGCGAGTGCACGAAGAGGAAGTGTCAGAAGGAATCTCATCGGCATTGCATTCTACAGAAAGACCCCCACGGCCAACTAGTGTTCATTCCGGTTGCAGATCGGGCCCATTATGCAAGCGAGAAGATTTCCCGTGGGAAATCTCCTCGCACATGCAGAAATCGCGGTCAGTTTTTCGTCAGCCGCCCAGGTCAGTTGGCGGTCAGCAGCAGTTCCTTGGGGACGATCCACAGCTCGACTCGCCGGTTGGCGGGGTTGCCCTTCTCGCCGGGAGCGTTGGCCTCGACGGGATGGTACTTGCTCACGCCGCCGGCCCGGATGCGAAGCACGTCCATGCCGCCGTCGGCAAGCGCCTGGAACACGCTGACCGCCCTGTTGGTGGACAGGCCCAGGTTGCTGCCGTGACGCTCGATCGTGGCGGGGTTCTTCAGCGGAATGTCATCGGTGTGCCCGACCGCCCAGATGGCGAAGTCCGCAGCCTCAGACCCTGACAGAATGCCCGCCAGCTTTGCAAGGGCCGCCTTCGCATCGGCGGTAACTTCGTCGCTGCCCTTGGCGAAAGTGAGGTCCGCCTTGAACTTCACCATGCCGTCGCGGGGGAAATACTCCAGCAGATCGGGGTTTTCCTTTGCGAACTGCATGAGCTTCTCGTTGAGAAGCGCGGGCAGCTTGACCGGCCCGGGCAGCGGCAGCGGAGCTGCGTTCTGAAGCTTGGCCAACTGAGCCTTGAGGGCGTCGAGGTCGGCAAGCAATTTCTTGTTTGCGCCGCCAAGCAGGTCAAGTTCGTTCTGCTTGAAGGCGATGGTCCGCTCGTAGTCGGCGATCTTGGCCTCGAGCGCGGCCCGCTCCGCTTCAAGCAGACGCTGGCGGTCCAAAGCCTGATCGAGTGAATCCTGGGCCTGGCGGTTCATGGCAACCACCCGGTCGTACTCTTTTGCATCCACACAGCCGCCGGCAGCCATAACACCGGCAAGCACCGTCGCCGCGATCGCGAACGCCAGCACCTTTCTCATTGAAGTCCCTTTCACCGCCGGCATTGGCCGGCATCCGTAAGTGTGAAACCGTATCGTGTTACGCAACGTTTCAGGTGGTAGCAGTCTTCCGTGCGGCGCTCTTTGCCGCAAACATTCCGATTGCCCCGCTTGCCGCGGCGACAACCACAAGAACCACGACCAGTATCGCGCCGTTGTTCTTGAGCGATTCGAGATAGCCCGGCACGTGTCCGAGCATCGCCGGAATAGTCGTCAACATCAGGATCAACGCGGCGATGATTCCGCCGACGATCATCCCGCCGAAGAAAGCGGCATTGGGATCGGCAGCCTCGACCATGACGACCTGGGCCGCAGCCGGCGCCGCGGCGACCGGCGCGCTTGTCTCCGCAAGGTTTCCGGCGCCCATCGAATCGTCGCTGCCAAGACCGCCGTCTACATCGATGTGACCAAGCACTTCAGCGCCGAGCGACGTGTCGTCGCTCTCGCGGGTAAGGTCCAATAGGCCCGAGCCGCTTCCGACACCCTGGCCTGTAAGCTGCTCTTCAAGGGTCGGGGCGATCTGCGTCTTGGCCATCGGGTCGGCGGACTCGATATCGAGATCCTCATCGTCGAAGATGCTTATGCCCTCGGCAGTAATAACCGTGTCTTCCTTCGCCGGACCCGCCGATTCGCTCGCCTCGGTCAGCGTGACCTCGTCGCCAACCATCGGAGAAAGGCTTATCATGCTCGTTCCGCCCGCGGCCATGTCTATGTCCGCAGCCTTGAACATGCGACGCACGCCGTCCTGGAATGATTTGAGCTTGCCGTCCCTGATCCGGTCTTCAAGCTCCTGTGAACTGATACCGAGCTTCTCGCAAGCCTCAGCCTCGGTGTAATACATCTTTCTGGCCATTTGTTACTCCCGGCTTTCACCCGGTGGGGTGGTTTCATCCAGCCGCCTGTGCTGGCGAACAAGATCGCGAATTTCCCGCGGCAGCGGCTCGGTGTTGTACTCGTCCAGTTGAAGATCGAAAATATAGTTTCGCACCGCCATCAGCCTGAGCTTTCGGGTCGAGGGCACCCACTGGTACACGCCCAGGCTGCCGTTAGCCATGTCTACAAGGAAAATCGCATACGTGTCGCCTGCGACCTGCCCCGACGCAAGCAGTATGTTGCCCCGCACCAGCGGCTCGGAGGGCTGGGCCTGAGCCCTTCCCTGCGGAAGCGGATACACCTGTTCGTTCACCAGTTCCGCCATCAGGCCGACGCATACCGTCGCCAGTATGATCGCAATGATCCACTTGGCCGACGGCGCCGTCCGCCGCCCGTCGGGACTTCGAAATTCCTTCGCGTCCATTTCACGCCTCCCCACCGTAAGGTGGATTATAGGTTCCACACCATACTATTCAAGCTGTTTTTGGTTTGCGGATCCTATGCGCGTGCGGCGGACCCCACGCCTTTACGGCTTGCCCTTGCTCTTTTTGCCCGTGAGGTTGGCCACGCCTTCGTCGAGCATCATCTTGAGGGTTTCGTGCCGCTTGGCGTAAAGCCGTCGCAGCTTACGGGGCTTGTGACGCGCGAGGGCGTAATGGGTCAGCAAGGGCATTACGATGGTCGTGTCGGCGTAGCAGACAAGGGTATTTGGCAGGGCCAGCGGATCAACCTTGCCCCAGCTTACCGCCTCCGAAGGCGTGGCGCCGGACAGGCCGCCCGTATCCGGCCGGGCGTCGGTCACCTGGAGGAAGTAATCCTGGCCGGCCTCTTCGATGTGGAACGATTCCTGCAATTGAGGCTCGGTTTGAAGCATGAAGTTCTTCGGGCTGCCGCCGCCCATCAGCAGCACGGCGTGCTTTCCGCCCGAGCGCTTGGCGGCAAGCACGTAGCTGGATGTCTCGTTGACGTCCAGGAACGGGTCGATGTTGAATTCGTACCCCAGGGCCGACAGCTTGGCGATGACCATGCCGATGGTCGAATCGCCCGGCGACGACGTGTAAACCGGCACGTCGGCCCTGTAGGCGGCGGCGAGAATCGAGACATCCTTCTGGTTGTTTTCTTCCTCAATCTTGGCAACATATCGGCCAAGGTGATTATGAAATTCGGCAAGCCCCATTTTCTTGCGGAATTCGGGCTTTTTGAGTATCTCCGCCAGGATATGGTCGGTGCGCATCAGGCAGTCGGTGAAGTCCAGCAGCACGTCGTAGATTCTGACCACGCCGTTGCTGCGCAGGTCGGCGTCGTTTACGTGCGGCGTTCCGACGTGCAGCGAGCAATCAAACGCAAAGTGCATGTCGTGATACAGGTTCGCGCCGGTGGCGACGATCCAGTCCACGAAGCCCGCCTTGATCAACGGCACAACGCACGAGCGCCCAAGCCCAGCCGGCGTCAACGCGCCCGCAAGCGTCAGGCCGACGGTGACATCAGGCTGAAGCATCTTCGTCGCCAGCAGCTCGCAGCCTTCACGCAGGCGAGCACCGTTATATGCAAGAAACACCTGGTCTATCACGTCAGGCAGCGATTCCTTGCCGGTCAGTCCGTTCGGGGCGACCTTCTTGCCCGCCAGATACTTGTTCTTGCGCGGGCACTTCTTGTTCGTCACCCATTTGGGCAGTTTCATTTCGCTCATTTCACTTCCTCTTTCCGGGGGCCGAAAATGCTTGCCCCGGTGGATCACCTGGCCGCGGAGGGGCCTGATTGTGTGTACGCAATGATTTTATACGCCAGCCTGGCGGCAAGAAACTCCGACACTTTCTGCCCCTCAAGCGGAACAACTTCGACAATATCCGCGCCAATCACCCGCCGCAGGCTGCAAACGCGGCGAAGAAGCGTCGTAACCTGTCGCCATGTCAGCCCACCCGGCTCGGGAGTGCCTGTGCCCGGAACGCAGCAGGGATCGAACCCGTCAACATCGATGGTGATGTACACCGTGTCGCCAAGCAGGTCCAGCGTGCGGTCTATCCAGCGCGTATCGGTTTCAACGACGAGCGGAGTTATGAAGTTCTCCACCTGGCGCGGGCAGTCGAGAAACTCCTCCCGCGAGAAATTTCGAATGCCGACCTGTGCGATGTTGTTGGTGATTTCAAGCACCCTTCGCATCACGCATGCGTGGGAATGCTTCGTGCCGTCGTAGGCGTCTCGCAGATCCGCGTGGGCGTCTATCTGAAGCACGCTCACGCCCGCGTGTTTTTCGGCGGCCGCCTGAACGAGCGGCGCGGTGATGCTGTGCTCGCCGCCAAGGGCGATTATGAACTTGTCGCCGGCGCTCTTCGCAGCCTCGTAGACGCGCTTCATCTGCTCACCCGGCGTGTCGGCAGGGGCAACGGCGTCGAGAGTGACGATTCCCGCCTGGCGGTAGTCGGCTCGCAGTTCCTCGTCGAAGTCTTCGACCTGGCTTGAGGCGTCGATAATCGCCTCTGGCGCGCGGGCGGAACCTTTAAGGTAGCTGGCGGTGTCGTCGTACGGCACTGGAAGAATCGCGTACCGCGACTCGTCCGCCCGCCTCAGTTCCGGCGGCAGGTTCATGAAATGTTGTTTGCCCGTCTGCGTCAAATCAGTCCTCGCGTCAGAACAGCATGACTGCCGCCGAAATAACCGTAGTCCACAAGCCGCTCTTGTCGCCTTCGGCCGTCTGCGTGGTGGACCTGGTGCGGACTATCTTGCCCGACATGCGGAAGAGTTCCTTCCGTTCGTCGTAGGCGGTCTCCGAGTCAAACTCTATGCCCAGCGTCGTGGCGAGCATGGTGGCGGCCATGTCTTCGACCATGTCGCTGACAAGGTTTTCCTTCATGCCAAAGCCGTGGTACTCGCTGATGTATCCATAGTTAGCCTTGTCGGCGGGTTGCGCCAAGCCGATGCCGGCGGACACCAGTCTCGACGGCTCGTTGGTGCACGCCTCGGCCAGGACGACGAACGTTATTTCGCCCGCGCGCAGCTTCTTGAGCCCTTCGGTTCTGGAGATGATCTTGCAGTGCGGGGGCAGAATGCTCGAAACCCGCACCAGATTGCCGCGTTCGATGCCGGCCTTGCGAAGCGCAAGCTCAAAACTCTGAAGGCGGTTGCGATGCTTTCCAACGCCCTTGGTGAAAAACACTTCCTGCGGAACCAGCGCCAAACGCTCCATCTTGCACCTTTCAACGGCAAAGCATCAGTCACATGCGCATTGTTCGTCCAATAGCGCCCTCTGCGCCGAGTATCAGCCCGCTCGACGAAAATGCACGGAGAACATCTCAGATCGGTCGAGCCTGAATCGGGCGTCTGTGGGCAACGATTCGCCTGCGCCACCCGGGCCGGCCAGGTTGATCGGCACTCTTGTACAAGACCAGGAACGGCATGTCAAGAATTGCGGCCCGTATCTTGCGCACGGCGGCGAACGCTATCAGATGCAAAGACGGGCTGTTATAATCACGCCATGACCTGGATGCTCGCAATCATCCTGTCGCTGGCGGCGGCTGAATCGCCTGCATGCAAAGAGGCGATCATCGTGCTTGATTTCGCCTGCCAAGACGCCCAGGCCGGATCGGCGCTGGCCGACAGTATTCGCCTCAGACTCGCCAGGCACGAGGAATGGTTCGTGCTGGACAAGCAGGCGACAATGGACCTCTGTGGCCCGCTGGAGGCCAATGCGCCGGTCGATCAGGTGGCCAGACTCGCCGGCAGAGCCGGGTGCAACTCCGCCATCGTCGGCACGCTCGACATTCAAGGCGACAGGCACACCGCCACCGTCACCAAGATGAACTTCTTCGAGCTGGCGGACAACAAGGGATGGACCAGGGAATTCGTCGAGACCGGTCAGCGGGCGCGCCCGATGATCGCACGGCGCGTGGTCGAGGCCTTGCGGGAATCGCCAGAGTGGATTCCGCCGCAGTACGGCGATGAGGCTGCGCCTGAGGATCCTGGCAAACCTGTTAACGTTAATGGCGATTTCGAGAACGGCGCCGCCGGTTGGGATCGGCCGGACAATGCCGCAATCTTTCACGAGCCCCGCCCCGGCGGCGGCAACTGCATTCGAATCAGGACCGACCTTGCCCGCGATCCGTGGCTGCAGTATTCGCGGGCGCTTCTGCTGGGCTCGGCCGATCCCGAGCACCCGCCCCAAATTGCAACCGATACAAGTTACGGTTCGGTTGCCGGTCTGGAAGGCGTGCATTACCGAAGCGAATTCATCAAGGCCCAGCCGGGCCGGCGCTACTGGCTCAGCGCAGAGGTAAACGGCAGCGGTCCCAAGATTTTCGTCAAAGGCTTCAGGGACTGTTCAGACCAGGCCCAGGGCCTTCCCGAGAGATCGATGCACGAGTTGCAGATATCGCCCGCCGCCTTCGCCGCTCTTGAAGAGGCCAAGCGGCGCGAGCTGATTGTCGCTGACGCCGCAAAGCATCCCCAACGCTATCTCAGGGAATGCTACCGCTGGTATCTCAACTTCAGAACCGAGAAGACCGGCTGGGTTAAACAGACGGAAGTGTTCCCGCCGCGCGGCGCGCTGCCGGAGAATGTGCAGTGGCTGCAGGTTCAGATCTATGCGTACTGGCCTCCGGGCACGTATTACTTTGACAATGTTCACCTTTACATCGCCGACGATGTGCATTAGTTAGAGGAATTATGAAAGTAGAAGGCAATCCACAGCACAAGACGATCAAGCTTCAGAAGTCGTACTCCAATCCCGAGTTCCTCAAGGGCCCCGATGCCCGCGTGATCCGCGTCATGGCCGAGTTCATCGAGCCCGACGGCAGGTTCCGCCGAAGCGAGGTTCACGGCACGGTGGTGTTCTTCGGCTCGACGCGGATAATTCCCCGCGACGTTGCCGAGGAAAACCTTCGCCAGCTTGACCAAACCGCCAGAAAGCAAGCGGAGGCGTCCCTTGAACGCGCATTGCAGCGGGCGCGCAAGGATCTGTTCATGTCGCGATACTACGAAGACGCCCGCATGCTGGCGAACATGCTAAGCAAGTGGTCGCTGGACCAGGCCAAGGAAGAGCGCATACACGTTTGCTCCGGCGGCGGCCCGGGCATTATGGAGGCCGCGAACCGCGGAGCAAGCGAGGCGGGCGGGCCGTCCATCGGCCTGAACATCTCGCTTCCGATGGAGCAGCACCCGAACCCGTACCAGACGCCGGAACTGTCGTTCGAGTTCCACTACTTCTTCATCCGCAAGTTCTGGTTCTTCTACCTGGCGCGGGCGCTGGTGATCTTTCCGGGCGGCTTCGGCACGCTTGACGAACTCTTCGAACTGCTGACGCTTACGCAAACCGGAAAGACGCGCAAGTACCTGCCGATCGTCATCTACGGCAGCGAGTTCTGGAAGGAAGTAATCGACTTCGACGCGCTGGCGAAATGGGGCGTCATCGCGCCGGAAGACCTCAAGCTGTTCAATTTCTTCGACGACGTTCCAAGCGCCTTCCAGTACCTCACGCGGGAACTGAAGAACAAAGGCCCCGCCAACGACCAATAAAGGCGTGCTGCCGCCGTTAAACAGTCTCCGTTGATGCGTTTTTCTGCGAGGCCAGGGCAGCGGTGAAAAGCCGGTGGCTCAGGGCCGATTCGGCGGGCGTGACGCAACCGGCGAATCTGGATTTCGGTTTGCCTTCGACCAGTTCGCTCACAAACGACGCCCACATCTGGAGAATGGCGTCGGTGAAGCCGAACTCGAATATCCCGCCGGTAATTGCGGCAAAGGCGCTTTCGTAACCCATGTCGATTTGCCGCCAGGCCTGCTCGCCGCCGGTGTATTCAAGAACCTCCAGCAGGCGGGGATTCTTGGTCGAGAATCGCGCCGACGCCTTCGTGCCCAGTATCTCCAGCGACCACGTGTCCTTCTGGCCCGGAGCGATGCGGTGCGTCTTGATCGTGAGCGGAAACTCCCAGCCCGTCTCGTCGCGGGCCTGGCACAGCAGCGTGGCGTTGTCCCAGGTTCGACAGGGCGCTACGCCGCCCTTGCCGTCGGGCCGCTGGGGCACGATGTCGCACAGAATCGCCCGCACGTTTTGGGGAACCCAGCCCGCACGGAAAGGCACATGGCATGCATGCATGCCCAGGTCGCCCATGCAGCCGTACTCGCCGTTGACCTCGATCATCCGTTTCCAGTTGATGGGCTTGTTGACGTCCAGGTCGCTTGAATGCAAGAAGCAGCTCGTCGCCTCGATGATCCGGCCAAAGGCGTTTGTCTCGATCATCTCCCCGATGCGCTGCACCGCAGGATAGAACGGAAATTCGCTGCTGCAACGCACGAACACATCGCTATGCCGGCGGCAGCATTCGACAATCGCGTCGTTCGCCGCCTTGTCGATTCCAAATGGCTTTTCGCCCAGCAGGTGCTTGCCCGCCGAGATGATGTCGCAATAAACGGTCTTGTGCAGGTTGTGGGGCAGCGCGCAGTAGACCGCCTCGATCTGCGGATTTTTCAGCAGTTCGTGGTAGTCGCCGGTGAACTGGGTTATGGAATCGAAGTTCTTCTTGTACCAGTCGAACAGGCCGGCGTTGGTGTCGCAGATCGCCGAGATAACGGGCCTGGCGGGCGCATTGGTCAAGTGACACCACCGAGCCGACGCGCTGGCGAATTCCCTGCCCATCAGGCCGCAACCGATTATGCCGAAGTTGATCGTTCTCACATTACACCAGCTCTCTCTGGGTCTCGGCGATGGCCTCCTCGATCATGTCCAGACCCTTGAGCAGCGTCTCGTCGTCCATCACAACCGGCGGGCTCATGCGAAGGATGTGCCCGGCTGGAATCCACGCCAGCCCCTTCTGGAACGCCTTCTGGTAGACCAGCTTGCCCGCCTGGGCGAAGGGCTCCTTGGTGTTGCGGTCCTTCACCAGTTCAATGCCCATAAGGCAGCCAACCGCGCGAACGTCGCCGATGATCGAGTACTGCTCCTTCATCTTCTTCATGCGATCAAGCGCGATCGTCCCCAGGTGAGTGGAGCGCTCAAGCAGGTTTTCCTCTTCGATCACCTCGATGCTTGCAAGCGCTGCCGCACAAGCCATCGGGTTGCCGCCGTAACTGCTCGACGCGCTGATCGACTCGAACGATTCAGTATGCTCTTCCCGCACCGCCACGCACGTAACCGGAAAACCGTTGCCGAACCCTTTGCCGATGGAAACCACGTCGGGCACAACGTTCCAGTGCTCCATGCACAGCCACTTGCCTGTCCTGGCCCAGCTTGTAAGCACCTCATCCGCCATCAGCAGAAGCTTTCGGTCGTCGCAGAACTTGCGAAGCTTGGGGAAGAAGTCGTCCGGAGGCACGACCGAACCGCCCCAGCCCTGGATCGGTTCGAGCACGAAGCCGGCAACGTCGCCCACTGTGCCCATCTCGATGTAACGGGCGTAGAACTCGATGTACTTGTCGGTGTCTATGGTTCCATCGGCTTTCGTCCACATCGGATGGTATGGATCCGGCCGGGGAACCATGTGCATGCCGGGCGCTCGTGTTCTACCGTAGACCTGGCTTGATATGTTCGCCAGCGAGACCGCGCCGTACGTCTTTCCGTGGAAGTCGTAGAAGCAACTGATCATCTCGTTTCTGCCGGTGGCGGCCCGCATAACGCGAAGCCCCGCCTCGACGGCGGCGGTTCCGCAATCGTAGAACTGGAAACCGCTCAGGTCGCCGGGCAGCACCTGGGCAAGCTTCTCGACCAGAAGGGTTTTGATCTCGGTGGTGAAGTCGTGGCAGTTCATCAGTCTGCCGGCGTACTTCTGCACCGCCTGGGTGATCTTGGGGTGGCAATGCCCAAGCGTGGTGACGTAAATGCCGGAGGAGAAATCGATGTACCTGTTGCCGTCAACGTCGGTCAGCGTGCAGCCGAAACCCGATTCAAAGGCGACCGGGAACAGCTTGACCTGCCCGCTGAGGCCCTTGAAATGCTTGGTGCATCGCTGGTGCAGGGCCTTGGACTTTGGGCCGGGAAGCGTCGGCGTCACCAGGTGTGGGGTCTTCGTCAGGTCAACTTTCGCCCATTGCGAGGCGTACTTTGCGGGTTTTGGGTTCGTCGCGGTCATATTAATCTCCATCTATTTATCTTGTGTCCTGCCGGCGATGATTACCGTCGCGCCGGCGCTGCGAAGCTGTTCGATTATGGCGGAATCGGCCTTGTCGTCGGTTATCAGCCCGTCAACCTGGTTGAGCGTTCCGTTGCGAACCAGGGCTGTCTTTCCGAGTTTTGAACTGTCGGCAAGAACGTACACCTGCCGGGCCCTCTGCCGCATCTTCTGATCGATCTTGGCGATGCGAAGGTCGCTGTTGTAGCACCAGCCGTCGGCGTCGATGGCGTCGGCGCCCTGGAACGCGATGTCGGCGGCGAACATGTCGAGCATGGTTTCAGTCATCGCGCCGGTCAGGTCGGGGCTTCCGCGGCGGATGACGCCGCCAAGAAGAACCGTCTGCACCTCGTCGCTGAATTGCAGGGCAGAGGCCACCGCGAGGCTTGGCGTGATGACCGTCAGGTCGGCAAGGCCCTGAATCTCGTAGGCCAGTTCCAGAGTCGTCGTGCCCGCGTCCAGAATAACCCGGCTGGGGGGCGATATGAGCTTCGCCGCCTGCTTTGCTATGGCTCGCTTGGCAATCTGGTTATCCTTGCGCCGAGCGGAGAAGTCGAATTCGAACATCATCCTTTCGGCAGGCATGACGCCGCCATGCGTGCGAAGCACCTGTCCGCGCTGCTGAAGCTTCGTCAGGTCGCGGCGGATGGTCATCTCGCTTGTCGAGAACATGTCGGCCAGTTCCGAGATGCCAAGCTCCCTGCCCGCCTCCAGAAGCTTGCATATCCGCGACTGGCGTTGCTGTGTCGAGAGCCCTGTTTTGTTGCTCATTAATGACCTCTTGAGGCTATACTAACACAAACGAACATTAAGTCCAGCAGAATTATCAGCACCTTGCAAGGGCGTTGCGCGGTCAATGCCCCCACCATGCTCCACCAAGATGCAAACCAGGCTCATGAATGCTTTGCGATGCAAACCTTTGACATCCAGTTGCTATTTGTTATAATCATTAGTCATGGCGTGCGAGAAAGCATACGTGCAGGTTGCCGGCGATCTAAGAGAGCAGATTCTGCGCGGCCACTACGTTCCCGGCCAGCGCCTGCCCTGCGAGCAGGAGCTTTGCGCCCAGTACAGCCTGTCCCGCGTGACGATCCGCCACGCCCTTCGTCTGCTCACTGAACAGGGGCTCATCGAGCGGTTCGTCAAGCGAGGCACATTCGTCCGAGCAAGCAGCCCAAGAAAGCTTGTGATTCGCGACGGCGACTTTTGCGCCTCGCTTCTGGAGCAGGCGCCGCTTGTGGAACGCCGGCTGAGGTCTTGCAGGACCATCGCCCCGACGGCGCAGATCAGTGCGTTGCTGCGCCTTGGGCCGGATGAAAAATGCATGATGTTCGAGCGTGTTGACGTCCTTGGCGACGAACCGCTGGGCTTCGACAGGGCATGGGCGCCGGCGAAACTATGCAATCGCATGGACGAGTCGTTGCTGCTTCGGCTGGACTTTCTGTTTGCATGGTTGCGCAAGCTTCGACTCAAGATCTCGCACACCGAGCAGACTATCGAGGCGATTGAAGCAGGTCCAGTCGAGGCCCAGATACTGGCCACTGCGCCCAAGGCGGCGCTGCTCAAGACGCGCGAGGTTGTCTTCACCGCTCCCGTCAAGCCGGTGCTTGTGGTGGATTCCTTTTATAGAGGCGACAGGTTGGCCTTGAACTGCAAGATCCTGAAGGAGGGCATGCGTGTCAGTCTTAGTCATTGAGAACGCGCGTGTGGTGTCGGCTGGTGCCCTGAAAGCCAATCAGCGAGTCATTTGCGAAGGCGGCAAGGTTGTCTCGGTCGAGGGCATGAAGGCGCCATCGCCCTCGGGCGAAGTGGTCGACGCGAAGGGCATGTGCCTTGCGCCGGGTTTCATCGACCTGCACATTCACGGCAGCGGCGGGCATTTAATTGACGACGGCCCCGATGCGCTCGCTGCCCTATGCCGGCTGTTGCCGCGATATGGAGTAACCTCGTTTCTTCCCACCGTCTGTCCCCTGCCGCCGGGCAGGGACGAGGCGTTTCTGCGCCAACTGGCGCAGGTGAGGCAGCGGGGCAGCGAAATACTGGCGTTTCATCTTGAAGGCCCGTTTCTTGCCCGCACCGGCGCGCTGAATGCCGACGCGCTTGGCAGGGCGGACGTTGATCGCGTGCAGAAGCTTATATCGGCAGCGGGCCCGCGAGGCGCGGTCTTCAGCGTTTCGCCGGAACTGGAAAACGCCCCCGAACTGATTCGCGCCATGTCCGCCACCGGCAGGCCGGCCTTCATCACGCACACCGGGGCCACTGCCGAGCAGACTCAGGCGGCGATCGAGGCCGGGGCCAGGCACGCAACGCATTTCTATGATGTGTTTCCCGCCGGGCCCGAGATTGACCCCGGCGTGCGTCCATGCGGCACGGTCGAGGCGATTCTGGCTGATTCGCGAGTCACCGTTGATTTCATTCTCGACGGCGAACACGTCAATCCGTTGGCGGTCGAGCTGGCCCGGCTGTGCAAGGGTCGAAGCGGCGTGTGCCTTATCACCGACGCCAATGTCGGCGCCGGCCTGCCGCCGGGCAGGCATGTGTTCGCAGGCGAGGAAATCGAGTTTCGATATCCCGGAGGCCCTGCCCGCATGACCGAAAATGCACGCAGCCCGGGCGCCCTTGCCGGCAGCGGACTGACAATGGATCAGGCGCTTCGCAACGCGATGAAGATGCTCAAGATCGACCTTGGCGACGCCCTGGCGATGGTCAGCGAGAATCCCGCAAGGGTTCTTGGACTTGCCGGTAGCAAAGGATCAATCTCGGCGGGTTTCGATGCCGATCTCGTGCTTCTGGATGAAAACCTGAGAGTCAAACAAACTTGGGTCGCCGGTCGAAGTGTGTTCACCGCGGCTTGAGCCCCCTTTTTCAAGGATCAACTGTGGAATTCAAATACGAACCATCAAAACATGTGCCCTTCAGGGACCAGGCCGTTCTGGAGCGTGTTCGGGCAATCCGCACCGAAGATCTCACAAAGCATCCCAACCCCGACTACCGCATTCGCATTCTCGACGACGGGGACGTCACCTGGAATTTTGTCACCGACATGCTCGGGCGAATCAAGCAATCCGCCGACGAGCGCAAACCCATCGTGATGATAATTCCCCAGCCCTGGCCGCTCTACGCAAACGTGGCCCAGCTTATCAACCGCCTGAACATCGATTGCAGCAGGCTTTACACCTTCAACATGGACGAATACGCCAACGAAGACGGCGTAATCGCGCCGGAAACCTGGCAGCGAGGCTTCGGTTACGCGCTCAAGAAGTTCTTCTACTCGCAGATCGACCCCAAGCTTCGCCCGCCCGAGAAGCAGATGGTCGGCCTGACAAATAAGAACATCAACGACTACGCCAAAATGATGGAAGACGCCGGCGGCGTGGACATCTGTTACAGCGGCCCGGGATGGACGGGTCACCTGGCCTTCATCGAACCCGACGCGCCGGAATTCTCCGCGGGACTTGAGGAATGGAAGAAAATGGGGCCGAGAATCGTCACCCTCAGCCCCTTCACACTGGCGCAGAATTCGCTGCACGGTTCGTTCGGACTCAGCGGCGACATCGCCCTGGTTCCGCCCAAGGCCGCCACTATCGGCCCTGCCCAGGTGATCGCCGCGCGGCATCGCATTCAAACCATCGGCATCAGCGTGCAGAACACCGTGTCCTCCTGGCAGCGGCTTATCGGCAGGCTTGTAATGCACGGGCCGGTCACGCCGCTTGTGCCTGAATCGATCTGCCAGACGCTTCGCACCGATGTGGTCGTATCTAAAACCGTTGCAATGAATATCGAGTCAACATGGGCGCTGGGATACTAGAAACGAATGACAGATACGGCGGGGCCGCGGTTCGATGCGGGGCCGCCGCAGCGGACATCACCCCGGTTGACAGCCAGTTTCTCTTTGGCTATCCGCATGTGAAACGCTATTCCACCGGCGTGCACGACCGTCTGCTCAGTTCGGCGTTGTATATTGACGACGGCCGGAATAAGGCGATGTTCATCGCCAACGACATCATCTACGTGCCGCAGGCGGTTGTGGGCAGGGCAAGAAAGCGGATCGAGCAGGCCACCGGCGTTGACGGCGCGTGCATCATGATCTCGGCGACGCATACGCACTCAGGGCCGAAAACCGTCAATCACTTGAGCAACGCAAACGATCCGGTCATTCCGCAGGCAGATGCTAAGTATCTACACCTGTTGGAAGATGGCATAGTCAACGCTGCCGTTGCGGCGGCAAGCTCGGCCCAGCCGGCACAACTTGCGATGGTCACTGCCGACGGCGCGGGACTTGGCACAAACAGGCACGACCCAGCCGGGCCGGCCGATCCGCAAATGCCGGTGCTGCTGGTGCGGCGAACCAACGACAAGTCGCACATCGCCGCGATGATTGTCTGCTCGATGCATCCAACGGTGCTGCATGAGGATTCAACGCTGGTCAGCGGCGACTTTCCCGCCATGGCACGCCAGGCGCTTGGGCAAGGCTCGCTGGGCAGCGACTGCGTAATCCTGCACCACATGGGTCCGGCAGGCAATCAGAGCCCCCGGCATGTCACCCGCGAGAACACCTTCGCCGAGGCGCGTCGGCTGGGCGGCATACTCGCAGCCGCGGTTGAGAAGGCGCTGGCGACGGGCCCACAATATGTTCAGGACATCCGCGTGAAGGCAGGCCGCGAGCACGTCGATCTGCCCAGACGCAAATTCCTATCGGTGGCCGATGCCCAGGCGAAGCTTGACGGCGCGGTGCGACGCCTTGCTGATCTTCGAAACGCAGGCGCCCCGCGAACCGAAGTCCGCACCGCCGAGTGCGACTGGTTCGGCGCGGAGGAGACTCTCGCCCTTGCGGCGGCGGCCTGCGACGGTCGGCTCGAAGCGGCATACAAAGACCTGCTGCCGGTCGAGGTGCAGGTTATCGCCGTTGGCGGCTGGGTCTTCGCCGGGTGGCCTTGCGAGGTGTTTGTCGAATACGCGCTTGAGGTCAAGGCAGCACAAGCCGACGCGTGTGTAATCTCGGCTGCGAACGGCGAATTGCAGGGCTACATCGTCACGCCCGAGGCGGCGAGCAAGGGCGGCTACGAGGCGTCGAACAGCCTCTTTGATTGCGCTTCGGGAAGGGTGCTGGTGGATACGACGCTCAAGCTTATCGCCCAGGTGCGCTCGTGAGGGCGGTTCTGGGGCTTGATCTTGGCACCAGTTATTTCAAAGCCGTGGTGGCGACGCTCGACAACCAACTGCTCGGCCTTGGCCGGGTTGCATCGCCGCTTGAGTCGGCTGGGCCTGAGCGAACGATGCCCGTGGAGAAGTTCTGGTCGTCACTGAGGCAGGCGGTCGAACAGGCGTTGACCAGCGCGGCTCTGGGCGGCGGCGATATCGAGGCGATAAGCTACTCCTCACAGGCGAACACCTTTGTGCTGCTCGACGGGCAGGACAACGCCCTCACGCCGCTGATAAGCTGGTCCGACGAGCGAGCGGATCGCCCTCCGGGCCCCTTGCGGGAGCTTTTTGCCGAATCGGATTTCATGCAGACGACGGGCATGGGCGTTGAATTCTCGCCGGCAATGGCGGCAGCGAAGCTTCTGTGGATTCAACAGAACGAACCGGGCCTGTGGGCCAAGGCCCGGCGGTTCATGACCATTACCGATTATCTGGCGTGGTCGCTGACGGGCAGCAGCGCCGGCGA
>JAAYCO010000036.1 GCA_012729725.1 Planctomycetota bacterium | reverse complement strand
TCGAGCCTGTGGCCCATGTGCCGCGTGCGCCCGCCAAGCAGAACAAACGCAACAAATATGCCTACCGCTATATTCAAGAACGTGAGCCACAGCAGACTCATGCCGAACATGCCGGCGACGCCGCCAAACCCAACGATGGCGCTTGTGGAAATGAACGTAGCGCCGTAACTCAGCGCCATGATGAAGGGGTGTGTTTTCCTGCCGCCGACAAGATAGTCCGACGGGTTGCGGGTCCGGCGGTATCCCAGCAGCCCAAGATAGCCTATGGCCAGGAGGTACGCGACTACTGCGACGATCTCTAGACCGCTAAGCGAGTATGCCAGCATCAAGATCTCCGTATGGCATTAAGAGGGAATTGCAGACGGCCGGAAAGGACTTATAGCTCGTCTTCTATTTTCTTTTCCTGGGCTACCCAGGTGACGTCATCGCTCTCGACCGGCTCGTCGCCTCGGTTCCAGTTCACAATTCCGTATATGACGCAAAGCGCCGTGCTCGCAATGCACAGCAGATAGGCGGCCAGAACGTACGGGTCTTCAATTCCCAGCATGTCGTTCTCCTGGATGCGTCTTGCGGCCCTGATGCTGTCGCCTAAATAACAGAAGACTGGGCTTATGGCAAAAATAAAAAGTTTGCAATTTGGAATATGCCTTCATGCGCATAGAATCCTTTTTCGGTTGAGGGGGGGCAAATCATTAGCCAAACCACTGGCGGCCGGACGATTGCGGCGCCATGTTCGTTTGCATCAAAAAGTGGCTGGGCTATTGATTATCGCCGCTTTGCGCGGTACAAGGACGCGTTCGTCAAAACAATGTTAAACAGGAGCTTGATATGGCAGTAGTGAAGATGTTCTACGATAAGGATGGCTCGTTGGCGCCCCTGAAGGGCAAGACGGTTGCCGTTGTCGGTTATGGTAGCCAGGGTCATGCACATGCACAGAACCTCCGCGACAGCGGGATCAATGTTATAGTGTCGGAGTTGCCGGGCACCAACAACTACAACTCCGCGGTCAAGGACGGCTTCAAGCCGGTATCGGCAGCGGAGGCCACCAAGCAGGCCGACCTGATCATCACCGTTCTGCCGGACGAAGTGCAGGCCATCGTGTACAAGAAGGAGATGGAGCCCAATCTCAAGCCCGGCAAGGTTCTGGGCTTCTGCCACGGGTTCAACATTCATTTCAAGCAGATAGTGCCTCCGGCGGGCGTGGATGTTGTGATGATCGCCCCCAAAGGCCCCGGCCACACCGTTCGTTCGTGCTTCGTCGAAGGCAGCGGCGTTCCGTGCCTGATCGCCATCGAGAAGAACGACAGCGGCAAGGCCTTTGACGTGGCCCTCGCCTGGGGCATCGGCATCGGCGGCGGAAGAGCCGGCATTATCGAGACAACCTTTAAGGAAGAGACCGAAACCGACCTCTTCGGCGAGCAGGTTGTTCTGTGCGGCGGCCTGACGGCGTTGGTTAAGGCCGGGTTCGAAACGCTGACCGAGGCAGGGTATCAGCCCCACATCGCCTACTTCGAAGTGCTGCATGAGCTTCTGCTGATCATCAAGCTGATGGCTGAAGGCGGCATGAGCTACATGCGATACAGCATCTCGAACACCGCCGAATACGGCGACCTGACCCGCGGCCCCCGCCTCGTCACCGACGAAACCAGGGCGGAAATGCGAAAGATCCTCAAGGAAATCCAGGACGGCACCTTCGCCCGCGAGTGGCTCGACGAGTGCAAGGCCGGCAAGCCGAACTTCAAGCGACTCTACGAAGCCGACAAGAACCACCCCATTGAGGTGGTTGGCAAGCAGCTTCGCAAGATGTTCTCGTGGATGGAAGCCAAGGAAGCCCCCGAGAACGATTAATCCGACTCAAAGCAAGAGCACCAAGAGCCCGCCCAAAAGGCGGGCTTTTTTATTAATCACCATCAGTTCTTGGTTCGCCGGCCGATAATTCTGACGCGCAGGCGAAAACTCAAGCATGCAGATTAGGGCGGTTACTGTGATCCGGCGCCGAGTTCGCGGAACAGCTCCTGCTGGGCGCGATTGAAGTTTTCCATGCTCTGGTGAAGCTCCTGGCGCAGAGCATTAATTTCCTCCTCAGTGAGGATTTCCTGATCTGCGGTTCGCAGCCTGGTGGCCGCCATTTCAAGCTGCTGCGCGCCCACGGCGAACTCTCTGGCGGCGGCGAGAATGTTCGCAGATCTCAACTCACGATCACTGGGCTGATACAGCAGCCGCCATGGGTTGCGGCGGATCTCGGCCGATGCGCCCCGCAGATTCGCCGACGTCAGCGTGACGTTGTTCATGGTCTGATCCATGGCCACCGAAGCGCGGTCCACTATGCCGCGGGCGCGCTTGCTCAACTCGGCGAAGTTGTCGGCGATGCGCACGATGTCCTCGTTCGCCTGCCTGAACTGCCAGAGAATCTCGGCGATATCCACCTTCGCGTATTCGTCGAACCGTGCGGTGAGGCTGGCGGCGGACTGCAATATGTCGCTGACCTTCGGGCTGGCGTCGGCAAGCATGCTGTCCAAGCCCAGCATGACGCCGCGTATTCGGCTGATGATGCTCATGGGTTCGTCGGGATCAAGCTCCTGGCGTACGGCTGAGGCGGTTTCGACAAGCGTGTCCATCGCCTCCTGCGCCCGGGCCATCAACGACTGCGGTCGGTCTGCGTCCATCTCCTTGCGTAGCGACTGTGTGACGTTCTCGATGTTTTCGGCGCTGTTCTTGATGGATGCCAGCAGCGAATCCGGCCGCTTGGGGTCAAGCTCTTCCGAGAGGCGGTCTATCTGCTGCATAAGCCTGCCCCACCCGCCCGTAATCTCGATGGGGTTATTCGGGCTTGTGGGCCCAGCCGACAATTCGCCGGGGTCGGTAATCGCCAGTATGCTTTCGCCCACCAGGCCCATGACAACCATTGCGGCGCCGTCGGCGTACAGCGGCAAGTCGCCGCGGTGAAGCTCGGCGACATAAAGCGTGCGTTTCTGATCGGGCTGAAGCTCAAGCTCGGTAATCCTTCCGACTTCCAGGCCTGCGTAGTGAATGGCGTTGCCGGCGTTAAGCCCAGCGGTTCCCGCTTCCTGTGGCAGATAGAAATACGCCCGCGGCCCGGGCTGATGGAACGGCTTGACCACGCCGAGCCAGAGCATTATTCCCAGCGCAAGGGCCAGGCCGATCACGACCGCCAGCCCCGCAATAAGTTCACTGTGCTTTTTCTTGGGCATCATCAGCTCTCCGCCGGACCGGCCTTACATGCCGGCCGCGTCCAGAATGTCTTCTTCATAGCCGCTGTTCTTGCGCCTGCTGGTGAGCGGACCTGTGCTGTCTCCACGCAGGAACTGTCGAATCAGATCGTTAGTGAAATCGCCGGTTGGATCAGCATCGCGTATGGCCTCGAACTCGGCGCGAGGCGCCACCTTCAGCATCCGCCCCTTGTCCAGCATCGCCATGCGGTCGGCAATTCTGAAGGCGGAATCCATCTCGTGCGTGACAACAACCGTCGTCACGCCGAGCTTCTTAGCCAGGTCCATCATCAACTGGTCTATCTGCGCCGACGTCACCGGATCAAGCCCTGCCGAGGGCTCGTCGTAGAACAGGATTTCCGGATCGAGCGCGATGGCTCTTGCCAGACCCGCTCGTTTCTTCATGCCTCCGGACAACTCGGCGGGCATAAGATGCACGGCGTGCCGCATGCCAACCAGTTCAAGCTTTATTCGCACCATGATGTCGATGGTGTCGTCATCGAGGCTGGTGTGCTCTCTGAGGGGCAGAGCGACGTTTTCGCCGACAGTCATCGAGTTGAACAGCGCTCCGCTCTGGAACAGGATTCCAAACCGCCTTCGCACATTATCAAGTTGCTCGTGGTCAAGCTTGATGAGGTCCTGCCCGAAAAGCTCGATGCCGCCCGAATCCGGTCGGAGCGATGCGATAAGGTGTCGCAGCAGCGTGCTTTTGCCGCAGCCGCTGCCGCCCATGATGACCATGGTCTCGCCCTTGTGCACGTCAAGATTCACGCCGTCGAGCACCCGCCTGTCGAACGTCTTGACCAGGTCTCGCACCCTGATGACGGGCTGCTCGCCCTCGGGCTGGTTTGTCGCGACGCTCTGTGGCTGCAAGGTCATGCGCTTTCAGTTCCAGACAAAGACGTAGAAGATGGCGGTGAAAACCACGGCCGCCATGACTATTGCAACAATCGAATAGACCACGGTCATTGTGGTGGCCTTGCCGACGCCCTCAGCGCCGCCCTTCACCTGAAGCCCCTCGTGGCAGGCTATCAGGCTTATCAGCAGGCCGAACACGCCCGACATGATCAGGCCGGTGTAGAAGTCGCTGAACATCAACTGAGTGCTCATGCGGTCCCAGTAGCCCTGATGCACCGTCGGGCCCAGAACCGTCAGCGCGGCGACGTATCCGCCAAGGGCGATCATGAGATCGGCGACAACAGTCAGCAGAATCATCATTATCAGCGTGGCAAGAACACGAGGCACAACAAGAAAACGCACGGGGTTGAGTGCTATCGCCTCGAGGGCTTCGATCTCCTCCGAGACGACCATCGTTCCTATCTCGGCTGCGATGGATGCTCCGGCAAAGCCGCTAAGCACCACTGCCGTGATGATCGGGCCCAGCATGCGGAAGCCCGCGACGCCGATTATGTTGGAAACCATTGCCTGCTGGCCCCACTCGGCAAGGGCGGGCTCCATCTGCAACGCAATGATGATTCCAATGAACGTCTGAACGAGGATGACAATGCCAAGGCTCTTGACGCCCACGCGTATCATCTGCTCTGCAAGGGCCTGTGGCCTGAATGAAACCCTTCGCGTGAACAACCCGCGGAACGTCCATGTCACAGCCGAGGCCAGCAGCAACGTCATGCCACCGACATAATAGAAACCACCCAACGCGCGCCTGCCGATGCGATTGAACACGAAATCGGGTTTTTCCTCTGTCTCGCCCATGCGTTAAGCCAGAGCATCCTGTTCGTTGGCGGATATCTTGAAGACGCTGTCAAGCCTGGTTATTTCCAGCAGGTTCTTGACCCTTGGCGAAAGCGACGCCAGCACAAGCAGCGTGTTTGCGCGACGGGCGCGCGAGAGAACCTTCACCAGCGAGGCAACGCCGGATGAATCCATATAAGGCACTGCCTCAAGATTAATGACCATTCGCGACGGTTTTTCATCCAGGATTCGCAGCAGGGTCTGCTGGAATTCGACGCTCCTGGAAAGATCGATGTCGCCTTGCACGTCAACGACAGCAACGTCACCGAAGCGGCGCACCTGGCTGATGGCGGGTGCAGGGTTGTGGCTCATCGCCCGATTTCCTTTCTCACGGTCGGAAACCTCTTGGCCATCGTCAGAATAGTTCCACCACCTTCCGCGGGGCGGTATTCCAGACGATCCATGCAGTGTTTCATGATGTGCACGCCCAGCCCACCGGGGCGGATGTCGTCCAGGTCGCGCCCCTTGATGCTGGAGGGGTCCACTTCCAGGCCATGGTCGCGCATGCGAATCAGCAGTTCAATCGAACCATCGGCGTCATGCAGGGGGGCGAGTTCAATTTCGATGGGTTGATCCTGCCGGCCATGGTAGGCATGCTTGATGATGTTCGCCAGCGCCTCGTCAACGCCAAGAACGACATTGCCGACAGTGTCACAGTCGAAGCCCAGAATCTCGCAGACTTTTTCAACGGCAGCCCTCACCACCGGCAGATGCGATGGGTTCGAGCTGATCGAGAGCCTGAGAGGCTGGGCGGGCGACGTCATTGCCGGGGCTCCCCCACTGTCGGGGCAGGTTGAGTTTCAGGCTGCTCCAGCGGAGGCAGCGGACCCTCCGCGCCCTGGGCCAGCCATTGACGCCACTGCTGTTGAACCGCCTGCCGCTTCTGGGGAGGATCCCACGCCTGATAATCCGTCGAGAGGCCCGTAATTTCCTCAAGCGCCACCGACGCCATCATCCTGACCTCGATGTCGATGTCGTTGAGTCTCTCGACCAGGAGGGCGATGGCGGCCTTGTCGTCTTGCTCGGCCGCTTCGACGGCGGCTGATGCACGCACGGCAGGGTCTTCGGCCTGAAGCCTGCCGTAGAGATCGTCCTGACTTGGCCCGCAACCCGCCAAACCAATGCAGGCCGCTGCCAATATACTCAAGGTTGTGAAGTGGTTTTTCATTATGTGCCGCACAGGCGACTAGCATGGTAGCATCTTATGCCCGTGGGTCAAGATTACAGAATAATGCTGAGCCCAAAAAGCTGTGACGGGGATGTTGCGCTAGGCGCCAAGCACAAGCTTCTGCAGGCTTCGCATGAACTCGCGGTAGGACTTCCATGTGACGCCTGGCGGCGGCTGGCAGTCAAACGCGGGAATGTACCGCCCCTTTGCCAGCATTCGGGCGGCTTTGTCCAACTCGCTCGCCGCAGCCTTCTGGCCGCCGCGAAGACATCTCACGTCAAGCCCGCCGACTATGCCCAGTGACGGATGCTCGGCCCTGATGGATTCAACGTCGTTGCCCGCTGCCGTTTCAACCGGATACAGCGCCGTCACGCCGGCGTCCTGAAGAAGCGTGATTATCGGCTCAGCCTTTCCATGCCAACCCGCAAGCACCACCTCGATGTTGTTCCGGCGGGCGAAATCGCTGATTCTGGCGTAGCTGGGCACTACCGTCCGCCGAAAGAAATCATCCGGCGCCGGCCCGGCGTCCGTGAAGTGGAAATCGTCCCAGCAGTCTATGAGATCGAATTGCACGCCGAGGGCCATCTTGCTCCACACGCCCAGCATCGTTTCGACTTGCGTGTTAATAATGTCCTCCAGCAGCGAACGATCATCTTCAATGAGTTGCAGCACCCTCTCATCGCCCAACAGCCTTCGGGCGGCCCGCAGCACACCCCCGCCCACCAGAGCAAGCGGATAGCTTCTTTGACTGTATCGCTGAACGTCGAACGGCCAATCAGCGGGAAATCGGGCAGGATCATCCGCCGGCATATTCATATCCCGCAGCCGGTTCCAATCATCTCTGGATGAAACCGCGTACTGACAGGTTGGCCCGTTGTCAGTTTCGAAAGAACCTCGCTCCCGCGAGCAGGCGCCGTTGGGGATGCAGTCCGCGCATGTGAGGGACGAGTTCGCGGGCCGGCCGCTGATTCCCACGTTGACGGCGGCTTGCCGCCACCCGCAGCTGCCGCCCTCGAACATCAGCAGTTGATCGAATGAGCCGGATAATCCGGGACACTGTTTCTCCCAGGCGCGGACGATCTCGCTGCCGCTTCCGAGAACCTTGATGAAGGGTGGCCGGTCGATTGGCTTTCCCGTAAGGGTCGCTATGAATCTTTCGCGAACATTCATCTTCTTCTCGCTAACGTGCCCCAGGACCCGGGAGCTATCCACGTTCGCCGATGCCTGAGCATTGCGTCTAATAGTTCATTGCATTAGACACTTGTGAATGGATGTTGTTCGCTTCATTCGGCATGATTTAGGGCAGACTTCAGTAAGTCCATGCAACTATTCAACTTGAGTAATATCGGGCGTTTGGATGCTTGGATGATTCCCCCAACCGTAGTATTATAGTGTGCAGAGCACAATCGGCCAGTCAGGGAGATGATGCATGATTCAATGCAAAGACTGTGAAATGTTCAGACGCCGCGATGACGGAGAGATCAGCTTCGCCTGCGATCCATTTTCGTCGATAAAAGAGCCAGAGTGTCTCGCCAAGTGGAATCTGATAAAGATCAACCAGATGGTGGCGACATATCAGGCAACGCTTGAGTACTACCGAAAGCTAGCGCCCATGCAGGAGAAGATGTTCAAGGTGGTTCAGCGGGAAATCGACGAAATGAGCGAGGGCGAAAAATGGAAGGTGGAAGACGAGGAGAATCCACCTGAAGATGAGGATAGGACCACCTGGTAAGCCTCCGTGCAGCCGCAACTATCGGGCCATGTCCGCCATGTTTTGAATCATTGCCGCCGACGCGCGTGCGCCGCCGAAAAGTTGCTCGAGGCTGAATCTTTCATTCGGGCTGTGCCAGGCGTCGCCCGGCAAGCCAAGATCAAGCAGAATCACGTCAAGCCCCATCGACTGCAACAAGCCCGTCACGGGAACTGACGCCCCGCACCTGATGAGCTTGGGCGTCTTGCCGAACGCCTCGGCAACAGCGTCTGAGGCAGTCTTCATGGCGAGCGTATTGTGACTCAGCACAACCGCTGGCGAGTGCGCGAAGACCTCGACGGTTGAACGAATTCCCGCCGGCGTATGCGAGGCCACGAATCGCTTGATGGATTCGACGATCTTATTGTCGTCCTGCCTGGCCACCAGCCTGGTCGAAATTTTGGCGGTGGCGTGGGAGGGAATTACTGTTTTTGAGCCCTCGCCGGTGTAGCCGCCGCAGATGCCGTTGCAGTCCAGCGTTGGGCGCGCCCATCGCCGAATAAGCACGGGCAGCCCCTTTTCGCCGCCGGCAAGGGAATCCACGCCAAGCTCCCGGGCATACTGGCTTTCGTCAAACCGGAGCGATTCCCATTGCCTTAGGATCGCCGGCTCAACTTCATCCACATCGTCGTAGAACCCCTCAAGAGTAACCCTGCCGTTCTCGTCGTGCATCGCAGCTACGCAGGCAGCCAGGGCGTTGATGGGGTTAACCACTGCCCCGCCGTGTATGCCGCTGTGAAGATCCGCCGTGGGGCCATGGAAGGTAATCTCTACATAGACCAGGCCTCGCAGCGCCTGGGTTATTGTTGGCGTGTCGTCGTCATGCCAGCCTCCATCGCTGACTACCGCGGCGTCGGCCGCAAGCCGGGAGGCGTGAGCCTCCAACACATCCTTCAAATGCGGCGAACCGACTTCCTCTTCGCCCTCGATCAGCATCTTCACATTCACCGGCAGGCCAACGGTCTTGTCCCATGCTTCCAGCGCCATCAGGTGGGCCATGAGCTGGCCCTTATCGTCGGACGCCCCGCGCGCGTAGACGAACCCGTCGCGCACATCGGGCTCAAACGGCGGTGTGGTCCACTTGTCCAACTCGCCGGGAGGCTGAACGTCGTAATGATTGTAGATAAGCAGCGTGGGCGCGGCAGGATTGATAATCCTCTGAGCCAGCACCATTGGCCTGTCCCGCGGCGGCAGCTCCTCAACGGTGAAACCAAGGCCTTCGAGTGTCCGCCGCAGCCAGTCGACAGCCTTGCGGCATGAACCATCCGCGGAGTTGTTCGCTATGCTGGGAATCCTGAGAAATTCGACAAGCGATCGCACAGACTCATCACGGTGCGAATCAAGATACTCATTAACTCTGCGATCGAGCATCATCTGGTTTCCTATGGCATGACGGGAAGGCGGGCTCATGGCTCAGGAGCAGGAAAAAACGCCCCGAAAACCTCTTATACCTCGGGCGCGTCCTCACATTCGAGGTCGTCATCATCCATCTCGGCCGGCGGCGCGGCATGCTGCTCGCCCGGCCGGGCTATTCCCAACACCTCAAGAGCATCACGTTCGATTATCGAGCGAAGAACCTCGCGCGGAACCGTCGGCAGGTTCGTTCCCTGGGCGATTTCGTGCAGCCTGTACAACGATTCAATGGCCCCGGCAGCGGTGAGATACGGAAAATCGCTGCCAAAGAGGATCTTGTCGGCGACGTCAAACTGCCAGGCCAGTACCAGCCAGTGATGCGCGGCCAGCGGCCGGCGAATCAGCCCCGCAACATCCGCGAAGACCCTTGGATGCTTTCCAATCAGGGCGATGCCTTCATCCACCCATGGGTGTCCCATGCTGGAGACGACCATGGTCAGTTCGGGATATTCGAGAGCCACCTGATCCAACAGCATTGGTCGGGCGTATTCCATCCTGCCAAGCGTGGGCATGTGCGTGCCCGCGAGGATGAACAGCGGCGCCTTGCGACGGCTGCAAACCTCGTACAGCGGCATGACCCTGCTGTCCGTGGGGTGAAAATTCTGAAGCGCCGGGCTGATTGCAAGACCTCGAAACTCCTGGCGGTCCAGAAGCCTTTGTGCGGTTGAAACGTAATCGTCCTCGGTGGGATCGATGCCGGCGATGCCGATCATGCCTTCGTTCTGGCGAACATAATCGGCGATGAAGTCGTTGGGCACATCGGCGTTGAGGTATCTGCTTCTGAAGCCCAGGACCAGCGTTTTGTCCGCGCAGGCGGCCGCGACAGCGTGGTCGGCGGGGGAAGCCGTCGCGTCTGCCTTGCCGCTCTGCCGCTCGATCCACAACT
>JAAYCO010000198.1 GCA_012729725.1 Planctomycetota bacterium | reverse complement strand
GAAAGTCAACCGGTTCAGGACGCGTTGACAGTGCTTCCCGCCAAAGCCTAGAATAGGATTGTTACGATTCGTTCACCTGTCATTCGTTTCCCAATGCGATAAGGAGCATGCCATGCGCCGTTACATCAACGAAATCCCCTCCCACCTGCCGCAGCCGCCGATCGAGAAAGCCTATGATGTGATCGTGGCTGGCGGCGGGATGAGCGGCCTTTGCGCCGCCATCGCCTCGGCACGCCAGGGCGCCAGTACAGCCCTTGTCCAGGACCGCAGCGTTTTCGGCGGCAACGCCAGCTCAGAAACCCGGATGCACATTTCCGGTGCCTCCTGCCATTGGGGAAAGAAGAACGCTGCGGAAACCGGCATCCTGATGGAGCTGCAGCTGGAAAACAAGTATCTCAATGACAGCTACAACTACTCCATCTGGGACGGCGTGCTCTGGTCTCTGGCATTGAACACGCCCAACTTGGACTGCTATTTGAATACCACCCTGTTCCGCGCCCATTCCGACGGCGAAACCATTGCATCGATTGCCTGCTACCAGATGAACACAGAACGTCACTTCATCATGCGGGCTAAAATCTACATCGACTGCACAGGCAACGGGACGCTCGGGTATTTTGCCGGGGCGGAATATGCGATCGGGCGCGAAGCCAAGTCCGATTACGGGGAGCCGGATGCACCAGACGAGCGTGACGGCGAAACCATGGGCAACACCATCTATTTCGTTGCCCAGGACTGCGGACATCCGGTCCGGTTCGTCAAACCGACCTGGGCACATTCGTTCGACGAAAGCGATTTCAAGCATCGCTACCATGGCGACGTCGTCGTCTACCACAATGCGGACGATGTGGTCGTGCTCAAACCCGGCGAAGACTATGCCGACCACGCGGACGAACTGGTTGAGAAATACGATGTCCAGTCCGGCTACTGGTGGATCGAACTAGGCGGTGACTGGGATGACATCATCGGCCAGGCCGAAGATATCCGCTACGAGCTGTACCGGTGTGTTTACGGCGTATGGGACCACATCAAGAACGGTGGCGACCACGGCGCGGACAACTACGAACTCGTCTGGGTCGGCAATGTCGCGGGAACCCGTGAAAGCCGCCGCCTGACAGGCGATTATATCCTGACCGAACACGACATCCTGGCCGGAAAACCGCACGCGGACGAAGTCGCATATGGCGGCTGGCCGATGGACGAGCATGTGGCGGGCGGCTTTCGGGCCAAGGGCGACATCCCTTCGCGCGTACGCAGCTTCAAGGGCTATTTCACCATCCCGTACGGCTGTTATTGTTCAAAGAACATCCGCAACCTGATGATGGCCGGACGCAACATCAGCGCCAGCAAGCTGGCCATGGGCGCCACGCGCGTGATGGGCACCTGCGCCGTCGGCGGCGAAGCGGCGGGCATCGCAGCCGCCATGGCCGCCAGGCGCCAGCTGACGCCCCGGGAATTCGGGCAGAAGCACCTGCCTGAGCTGCAGCAGGAGCTGCTCAAGCAAGACTGCTACCTGGTCGGAACCAGGAACACGGATCCGGCCGACCTGGCCCGCAGCGCATCGGTGACCGCCTCCTCGGAGCAGCCCGGGTTTGTGGCGGCCAAAGTCATCAACGGCGTCGCGCGCAACACCGAGTCGGCGAACAACCTGTGGCGCTCCGCAGGAATCGGCCCGGCGGGGGAGACCTTGACCTTGAAGCTGGCCCGTACCGCCGCCGTTTCCAGCGTCCGGCTGACGCTTGATCCCAATTTGTCCGAAGAACGCTGCATCTCGGTGTCCAAGGCGTTTATCGACAAGGAACCGCGTGGCGTCGCGCCAGACCTGCTCAAAGACTACGAAATCAATATCCTGCACGAAGGCACGGTTCGCTGGCACAAACAGGTGCGGGACAACCACCAGCGGCTCAATGTGCTGGACCTGCCGGAAGCCGTAACAGCCGACGAAGTCCAGATTCGCATCACGGCAACCAACGGCGCGCCGGACGCACATATCTTTGAAGTGCGGATATACTGAGCGACACACCTGCTGCGCGGATGGACCGCCTATGCACGCTTGAAAGCGAGGTTGTTCAGCACCAGCTGCTCGAAGCTGACCGGCTGGTACTGGTTGATCTCGACACAGGCGTTGAG
>JAAYCO010000197.1 GCA_012729725.1 Planctomycetota bacterium | reverse complement strand
TTGCCGCCAAGAAGATTGGCGGTGCTGATGAAGTTGGCGGCTCTGCGCATGTCGCCGTAGGGCAATGCATAATGCCTCAGCCGCGGCCCGATGGACCCATTGTTCTTGCGAGCGTTGGACGACCACAGGCAGTACCAGTCGCCCCGCGGACACGACTTCATCGTGGTGATCGAGGCCTGGTGGTCAGTCTTCATGCATTCCAGCCGCGGCGGCATGGGTGGCGGGGCAAGCTTGGGCGGCTCTGCGCCCTGGGGCGTCAGCACCAGACAATCCAGTTCCAGCGGCGTCAGTTTCGGGTGCTCCAGGGTGATCTCGGTTTGCCCGTCCAGCAGCACCGCCTGGGGCGCGGAAAACCTGTATTCGGAAAGAGTGGTTTCTATCGGAATGATCAGGTTCGAGCCGACGCCCTTGACGACCAGGACTGCATTCTGGCCGCTGTGCAGATAGCGGGCATAGAGGCTATAGTTGCCCTTGAGGCCCTGGGGCAGCTTCCATGTCGCGAAGGCGCCTCTGTAGATGGACTCGGCGCCCCAAATCAGTGCAGCACCATTGGTTGCGCCCGCGGCAGGGTGAACTCCATCACGCCAATCAAGCACCCAGCCTGCCTTGGCGGATTCGAGCTTGTCATAGTCGGCGGCGTCAAGCACCACCGCTCCGGCGGGACATGAGAGCGCCGGCGGACATTGTTGACTCTCCGGCTGGCATATTGAGAACGTTTCCACGTTCAACGGAACGGCGCCGGTGTTTTCGTACTCCACCACTATGGCGGCGGACTGGCTCGAAAGCGTGAAAAACTCGACGTCGGCGCGAAGCTTCCTTCGCACACCTATGTGATAGCGATGGCGATAGTATGTCAGGTCCGGCAGCGCATCGAGGATTTCGAAGTCGCCGGACGCCTGGGCCAACGAAACCACCGGACGGTGGCCGCTCATGATCCCCGGCGACACGGCGATGGTGAACTTGTCGCCGTCGTGAATGCGGGAAATGCTCGGAAGTTGAGTGCTGTAAGGCCCCCAGTTACTGGTGCGTATGTGCATTCTCTAATCCTGTAACAACAAATTATCGATAGCACCAGCCGCTGCCGATGCACTTCTAATGTATTCCGAAATATCTCTCGCACAGAAAAACGCGAACAATCTCTGCGGCTCACGCTGTTCTATTGCAGGACCATTGTATAGTGGCTCGCCGGCAATGCAAGCGCTGCCGTTGTTCACCGGCACATGCGGAGTGAATCGCAAAACGAGCTTTAGTCTGGTATTACCGGTACTCGGCATTACAATAGCCCGTTCATTCAGAGGAGTCATACAATGCCGTTGAACTTCGCCGTGATAGGTTGTGGCATGCTTGCCCGCAGTCAGCATATTCCCAACATCGCTGCCTCCAGCAAGGCGACGCTGCACACTTGCTGCGATCTGTCGGATGACGCGCTGGCGGAATGCCGCGACAAGTATGGAGCGTTGCACATAACCAAGGATTATAATGCCGCGATAAACAATCCCGAGGTCCAGGCGATTTGCATCGCCACCACCGAGAAGATGCGCCTGCCCCTGATACAGGCAGCGGCCGCGGCGCGCAAGCCTGTCTACTGCGAGAAACCACTCGCCCAGACGCTTGAGCAGATGTACGAAATACAAAAGATTGTGCATGAATCGGGCATTCCGTTCTGTGTCGGCCACAACCGGCGCAGCAGCCCGGCCATGATAGACGCACACCGAATCTTCCGCGCCCACATGGATAATCCCCAGCCCTGCCCGTGGCGGTTCGATCGCGAAGGGCCCAACCGCCCCAAGGTCGAAGGCGAGAACATCGCCTCGATGGCGGTGCGAATCAACGACGACTGGTACAGTTGGAAGGCATGGGCCATGAACAAAGAGCATGCTCCGCACGGGCCGATGCTTTTTGAAATGACCCACTTCACCGACCTGTGCAACTGGTTCATGGCCCAGGAACCGGCCCAGGTTGTCGCCGTTGAACAGGGCATGCTGAGCCACGGCATAATCGTCAAGTATCGCGGCGGAGAACTGGTTACGCTTTTCATGACCGCCAATGGCACGTTCGGGTATCCCAAGGAGCTTTACGAGATGTTCGGCAACGGCGGGGCCGTGGTTGTGGACCATATGCTGGAGGTCCGCACCGCGGGCGTGGAAGGCGCGCCGGCGACGACGCTGTACCCGATGCTCAAAGATCGTCACCCGAAGGTTGGCGCCGAGGGCGGGGTATCCGGCTGGCTTGCTAAGAAACGCGCCGCCTGTGCCGAAGCCGCAGCCAAGGGCGACCCCGCACTGCAATTCACTGCCGAGCCCGACAAAGGACATGCCCACGCGATTGACAGATTCGTGGACGAAATCTCCGGCGTCGGACCGGTTGTGTGCGGAGTTGACGACGCCGTCATGGCCACCAGGGTTGCATTCGCCGCCATTAAGTCGGCGAAGGAAAACAGGCCCGTCGCCATCGAGGAAATCTGAGCCTACAGCCGGCTTGGCGCAACGGGCTCATAGCGTTCTATGAGGCGAATCAGGTCGTTCTGGTCGGGTTCGATGCTTAGCGACCTGCGCCAGGCGGCGATCGCCTTGTCGCGGCATTCGGTCTTGGATTTGTCGAGCACGAACTGGCTCATATACGTCACGCCCAGCCCCCGGTAGGCGATGGCGCTTTGCGAGTCCAGCAGCAGAGCCCGCTCATAAGCCTCCAGCGATTGGGGGTATTCCTTCATGTGGAAGAGGCAGGTTCCCATCAACTCATATGCCGCGGCCAATGTGGCGTCCTGACGCAGCGCCAGGTCGAAGCAGTGCATCGCCTGCTTATGCAAGCCCTGGCGCATGTACGTTGAGCCCATGTTAAGCAGCAGGCGGGGCTGCTGGGTGTCGATGTCCAGCGAATTGCGGAACGCCATGATGGCGTCATTCAGGCGGTTCTGGCTGTCATAGATAATGCCGAGGTTGCTGTATGCCTGCGGGCTGTCGTTGTTAAGGCGAATCGCGGCCAGGCAGTACTGCTCGGCCAGGTCGTACTTGCCCAGTTGAAAGTAGCAGGCGCTGAGGTTGAGATTTGTTTCAAAGTCAGCCGGTTCAAGCGTCACCGCTCGCAGGTAGATCGAAACCGCCCGGAACAGTTGTTCCTCCATCTGTGTGACGTTCCTGGCCCCGGCGGCAAGCATCTGGTAAGTAACGCCAAGATTGTAGTGCGGGCGGAAGGCGTATGGGTTTATTTTGCATGCTTGTTCGTAACTGGCGCGGGCCGCCTCGAAGTCGCCGCGATTGCGGTGAATGTCGCCGATGGTGGCGTGAGCCACATCCAGGCGGGGGTTATTCTTCAGCGCGAGCGCCAGTTCCGCCAGTGCGGCCTCGGTGTTGCCCTGCTCGGCCAATATCTGCCCGTTGACGTAATGGTTTACGGCGACCTGGCGCTGAACCTCCTCGCAGCCGACAACAAGGCCGCACGCCGACATCGCGAGCATCACTGAAAGGACCAACCTCATAAGAGTCTCCACCAGAGTTTTACATGCCCGCGGCGGTGTGGTCAAGCGCTGCAAGGGCTGCCGTCTCAATGTACAATGTCGGCAGGATGAGCTATCCGGCAGGAAAGAATTTGCGGTTACGACTGAGTAACGAGATTTCCCGCGTTTTTGACGCGGGTCGTCGCGCCTCTGACGGCAGAATGACGCTGTGGGGCGCGCCATCGCCGGCGCCGACGCCCGCGCGCCTGGGAGTGGCGGTATCCAAGAAGCACGGAAACGCCGTCAGAAGGAATCGTGTCAAACGCCTGTGCAGAGAGGCCTTTCGCCTGCTAAGGCCCAAGCTGCCCCCGGACATGGATTTCATGATCGTGCCGCGCGTGGACAACAACATGTCGCTGGACGGTCTGCGGGAATCCATTCTTCGCCTCACGTGGAAGATCGCCAACGAAGCATCCGCCCGGCGGGAGCAGGAGCAATGAGCCTCTCGCGCCTCAGGGTGCTGCCGTCGATGGCGCTTATCTTTGCCGTCCGGCTCTACCAGGCGACGCTTGCACACTGGCTGGGTGGGCGTTGCAGATTCGTGCCCTCGTGCAGTGAATACTTCATCGAGGCCGTCAGGAAAAAAGGGGCCGCAAGGGGACTGCTGCTGGGCGTTTGGCGGGTGCTCCGGTGCAACCCGCTGTGCAGGGGCGGCTACGACCCGGTGAAATAACACACAAGCGCCAGGCTGTGTTTTGCCTCCGTTCAATTCGAATCCTACACTTCAGCAAACACAGGAGGGCCACATGGTCATACGCATCCGTTACATGGATCGGTATGAACAGGCCGAGGGCGAGACGGTCGTTGAAGCGGGCAATCCGACAGAGGCGATGGTGAAGTTCCGCTGCACACAGGATGCGGACAATCTTATGGTCACCAGCGTCTGTTGCGAAGACTGCGACGACGAAGCGGAGAGTGCTGAGGAACTACTTCCGTAGGTAGTCCTCAATCCCATCGGCGACGGCTTGTGCGAACCTGTTCTGATAGCCGGCGTCCGCAAGGCGAAGGGCTTCGAACCGGTTCGACATGAAGCCCATCTCCAGCAAGAGGGCGGGCCTGTTGTTCTGCGCCAGCACGATGAAATCCTTGAGAACCGGCTGACGCCCGTATCTGGCAAACCCCGCGCCGTCGAGCCGATCGGCCACTGCCGCTGCTGCCTTAACCGCGCCCGGCAACGGCGACTGCCTGGCGAAGATGATGTATCCGCTTGCCGCGGAACGCTCCGTCCAGTTGCAGTGCAGGCTGATGAACAGATCAACCTTCGCGCGGTTCGACATTTGGGCCCGCTGCGACAGCTCCACGAACGTGTCGTTCTGCCTGGTGAGTATTACGCTGATTCCCCGCTGGCGCAGCTTTTCGGCAAGGGCGAGCGCCACGGCAAGGTTCACTTCCTTCTCTTTTAGACTCGGATCGCACGCGCTTTTGGTTCCCGGATCGTGCGCGCCGTGCCCGGGATCGATCATCACGGTTCCGCGGGGCGGTGAGGAAACGTGTTTCAGCGGGTGTTCAGTTGGCTGGGGCCTTGGGCGAAGGTCAACAGTGGCGGCCTGGTAATACTGCAGCCGCTCTCTGATGCCGCTTTCAAGCCGCTTGGCCACGTACAACGTGCCTCCAAGCATCTGCACGTCGGTGTCTGAGCCGATTGCCGCGCCGTTGACCAGGACCCTTGCCGGGGGGCCGGCAAGAACAACGATGCGATTCTGCGCGTTGCTAAGCGTTGCGACGGTTCTGCTGCTCGACGCCAGCGGAATATTCAGGACGTTGGAAAGCTGGGCCACGGTGTAGGCGTCTGACGGCTCTGAGGGGCCGCTGGGTTTAATCGGATCGCATCCGGCGAGAATCGCGGCGATGGAGGCTGCGGCAAGGACGCGGCACAGGGTGTTGGACATTGCAACTCCGTTCGACAAATCGGCCGGGGTACGACGGCCTTCCTTGGCTCTATACCTACTGATTATCGGTTGCCGCGTGGTTTTGCGTTCAGTGTTTCGTCACGCGGCGGCACAATATACCAGAAACGCCAGCCACAACAGATACACAACCACGCCGGGCAGGCACTTCCATGCCGGTGCGGGTGGGATTTCCTTTTGGCGGGCGGCTTTTTGTTGCGGCATCGGCTAGTCCTTCAAATCAAACTGATCGTGCGACGCGAAGGCGGTGCTAAAGTCGTAGACATCACGAAAGTCTTCGATGCTGTCCTCGTCGGTCTTGCGCATGAAGCCATGGTCGATCAACAGGTAAACCATCTTGCCGAAGTCTATCGTCGCGTGGATGTTCCACTTGTGGAGCACGGTTTTCGCCATCATGCCCCATCGCTCTTCGGCCAGCGCCTTGATGGAGTGGCAAATATCCCTGCCGGTGACGTGCCGCCCGACTGACGCTGCCTGCTCGCCGTGAACCTCCTGCACCGCCTTGTTCAGTCCTTCATGCAAAAAGCTGAAGGCCTCGAGGGGATACCTTCCGTCCTCGAGTATGACGTCCTCCATGGCCTTTTGACTTTTGGGCTCCATGAACTGCTCCACCTAATGCTACTGTTTGCGGGGGAAAAGCCCCTCGCCTTTTTTCACTATCGAGCCCTTGAGCCGCTCGCCCCAGGCCGCACTTTCCGCCGGCGCCGGACCATCGACCCCAAGCTGCTCCAGTCCCAGCCGGGCGGTGGTGGGCATGATCGGCTCAAGCTGGGCCAGCGCTATGCAAACCGCTTGGGCACAGGTGGCCATTATAGTCGCCAGCCTGCTTCGCTGCGAGGGATCCTTCGCCAGCTTGAACGGGGCAGTCTGGTCGATATAGCGGTTGGTCGCGTCCACCAGCGAAACCACGTCGTCCAGCAGGACGTGGAACTGGTAATTCCGCATCGCCTGCTCTGCGCCGCTGACCAGGCGCTGAGCCGAGGCTATTACTTCCTGCTCGTCGGGGCCCACCTCGCCGGCGGGCGGAACCGTGCCCTCGAAGTACCTGCCGATCATGTTCACCGTGCGCGACAGCAGGTTGCCAACTCCGTTTGCAAGCTCGGTGTTGTACTTCGTCCGCAGCGTCTGGGCGGAAAAATCGCCGTCGCCGCCGAACGTCACCGCGCGCATCAGGAACCAGCGGTAGACATCCACCGAATACTCAGTGCATATCTCGGCGATCTGTTCACGAGAAACGAAGTTGCCCAGGCTTTTGGACATCTTCTTGCCGTTGCTGGTCCACCAGCCGTGGGCGAAAACAGTCCGCGGCAGCGGCACGTCCAGCGCCATCAGCATGCACGGCCAGTACACGGCGTGGAACCACAAAATGTCCTTGCCGATCAGGTGAACCGTGGCGGGCCAGTATTTGGCGCCGGCGTCGTCGTATTCGTCGCCGATGGCGGGGCGGCCCAGGGCGGTGTAATAGTTGCTCAGCGCGTCTATCCAGACATATACCGAGTGCGTCGGATCGTTGGGCATTTCGATGCCCCAGCCGCCGAGCTTTTCCTTCGCGCGGGAAATGCTCAGGTCTTCGACGCCGGCCGCGAGCTTGCTTAACACTTCATTGCGACGGGCCGCGGGTTGGATGAAATCGGCGTTGGCCTCGATGTGCTCGATGAGTTTCGGCGTCCACTTGGAAAGCCGGAAGAAGTAGCTCGGCTCGCTGTAGCGGACCAGGGGCTTGCCGTTGATGGCGCTCTTGTATTCATTCTCCCGGGCGGTGGATTCGGTGACGAATTCCTCCTGTCCCTCGTCGTACCAGCCTTCGTACGAGCCCTGGTATATTTCGTCCTTCGCCACGAGCTGGCGGATGATCTCCTGCACGCGTTTCTCGTGCCTGGGCTGGCTTGTGCGGATAAAGTCGTCGTTCGTGATGTTCAGCTCTTTCCACAGCGACTGGAAATGCACCACGACCTGGTCGGCAAGTTCTTGCGGGGTCATGCCTTTTTCGGCAGCGGCCTTGACGATCTTGATGCCGTGCTCGTCGGTTCCGGTGAGGAATCGAACATCCCATCCCCTGGCGCGGAAGAACCTGGCCAGAATGTCGGCAGCGATGGTCGTGTACGAGTGCCCGATGTGCGGCACGTCGTTGACGTAATAAATAGGCGTAGTGACGTAAAAGGTTTTGGTCATTGCCTAATTAACGGCCCCCGAGCGGCGAAAGTCAATAGCAGGCGCAAACGAGCCGCTAGCCCGTCTTAACGACCTTCCTGCGCCGTGTTGGTTTGGCTTTGTTGCGCATAAAGAAACCCCGGCTCCTGCACCGCCGCGGGGGCGGGAGAAGAAGGTTCGGGGCTAACACAGGGATTATCCCCCCAACGGCATTAGCAACGCAAAGGGATTCTGTTGGCGGGATTTAGATTGGACATCGATTTCCAGGTGGGCGCAACCTTCTTTGCCGCCCCAAGGGTTCGCAAGACCATTTTGCATATCTTGCCGGAATTTACGCAAGTTTCGGATTGTGCTTGACGAAGATATATATGTCCCATGCTAAGCGTAGATTGGCAATGGACTCGTGCTTAACAAGGAGATTGACAATGAATCGCATGGGCAGCACCGCGGGCGGCAGCGTTGAAACGAACGAGCTGTCGAAGTTTCTCACTGCCATCCGTGACGACATCAGGCTGAGGATCCTGAACGCATTGTGCCAGGCCGACAGGAACGTTAATGAGTTAACCGATATCCTGAAAGCACGTCAGCCGGTAGTCTCGCATCATCTGAGCATCCTCAGGATGCACAACCTGGTATCGGTTTTGAGAAACGGAAGACAGCGGTTCTACAGACTCAACACGCAGCATCCGTACGTCAAGTATCGAGACTGTCTTGCGAAGGTGCTTCGCAGCCTGAAGATGA
>JAAYCO010000035.1 GCA_012729725.1 Planctomycetota bacterium | reverse complement strand
TGAACCTGCCCTTGGGCGTCAGGGGGCTGCTGACGGGGTCCGTTGCGATGAAGAACGCACCGAACAGCACCGCGCCGCCAAGCAGGTGGTGAGCAACCGTCCACTCCTCAAGCATGAAGCTCCAAAGGTGCGACCACTGGCCGCTTACCAGGATCGAGCCGGCTGCGAGGGTTTCCCGGCTGGTGTCCATAAGTCCGAATACTATCGTTGCGGCAATGACGCCGACTGGAATCTGCCACGCTGCCGTGCGGCGAATAAGCAGGTAAAGGCCGCCGATCAGGCATGCAATCGCGCTTGTCTCTCCAAGCGAGCCGTTGGTGTTGCCAAGCAACAGAGCCAGCGGGCTGGTGACATGGTGGTTCATTTGCCATGCGGTCATTGGCGTGGCCTGCGAGACCACTCCACCGCTTGTTGCATCCACATACCCGCCTGCGGCAAGCGCGCCGGTGAAGGCCATCATGGCGAACGCCCTGCCGACCATGGCGGGGTTGAAGATGTTATGCCCCAGGCCGCCGAAGATGAACTTGCCCAGGCCCATGGCCGCAAAGGCGGCAATGAGCGTGACGAACCATGGCGACGTTCCGGGCAACGACATTGCCAGCAGCACGCCGGTGACAACGGCTGACAGATCGTTAAGCGTTGGCTTTCTTCGTCTGGCAGCGGTGAAGATGAACTCCGCCGCCATGCATCCAAGCACGCTGACGGCGAGCTGTTTGACCGCCATCCACTTGAAGATCACAATCGACGCCACCAGCACCGGAACCAGCGCGACGAGCACGTCGAGCATCATCCGCCGGGTTGAGAAACCCTTGGCCGCCAGGTGAGGCCCCGGCGAGACGTGCAACTGGGGCGCCGAAGGAGTCGTCGATACGGGCGCTGTTACTTCTTTTGTTGCTTCCATGTTAAGCCCTGTCTTTTATCTCGATCCCGCTTTGCCCACGCGGATCAACTGCACCAGCGGTATCCGGGCGGGGCAAACGTAGGAGCAGCTTCCGCATTCGCAGCAGGCGGCAATGTGATACCTGCGGGCAAGATCCCAGTCCTTATGCCGTGAGGCCATCGCCAGCTTGGTTGGCACGAGCCTCAGCGGGCAGGCGTCAACGCATCGCCCGCACCGCACGCAGGCGGTTTCGGCCTCGCGGCGGATGTCGTCGTGAGTCAACACCACTATGCCCGATGTTCCTTTGGTGATCGGCGTGGCGAGGTCGCCCAGCGTGAAGCCCATCATCGGCCCGCCGGCAATTACGCGGGCGGCAGTGGGCTTGAGCCCGCCGCAGTAATCGACCAGCGCCTGGTACGGCGTGCCGATGGCGACGAGCAGATTCTTCGGCCGGGCAATGCCGTCGCCTGTGACGGAAACCACGCGGTGAGTAAGCGGTTTTCCGCGAACAACCGCTCTTGCGACGGCGGCTGCCGTGGCGACGTTCATCACAACCACGCCAACGTCAAGGGGCAGTCCGCCCGTTGGCACAACTCGCTTGAGCACCGCTGGCACAACCTGTCGCTCACCGCCCATAGGGTACTTCGTCTTCACGACGGCGACATTCACGGGCGTGCCCTTGGCGGCGTCCTGCAGCGCCTTGGCGGCATCGGGCTTGTTGTCTTCGACCGCGATGAATATTTGCTTGGCCCCGCATGCCTTCGCCGCCAGCAGAGCTCCGAGCACTATTGGGGCGGGGGCTTCGACCATGAGGCGATGATCGGCGGTGAGGTATGGTTCGCACTCGCAGCCGTTGAGTAGAAGCGTGTCCACCGGCTTGCTGGGGTTTACCGCCAGCTTGACGTGCGTTGGAAACGCAGCGCCGCCCAGGCCCACAAGGCCCGCCTCGCGAACCGCCTTGGCGATGTCGGCGGGCTGATGCTTGCCAACCGAATCAAGGGGCCACTGTCCGCCGTAGATGTCGTCCCAAAGGGCCGGGCCGCTCAGTTGCTCGCCCTGGGCCGTTATCGGAATCGTTTTAACGTGCCTGCCGTTGGGCAGGGTTGTTACTCCAAGCGCCCCGACCATTCCGGTGACGGATGCATGAATCGCTGCCGAGACAAACGCCTCCGCCGAGGCAACCTTCTCTCCCAGCACAACCGACTGCTTGGCCTGCACGGAACTCTGGCATGGCGCGCCTGTATGCTGAAGCAGGGGCAGGGCCACGCTTGCGGGGGCGGGCATGACCTCTATGTGCGCATCTTCACAGAGCTTCTTGCCGTGTGGCGGATGAATGCCGCGATCAAAGGTTCCGCTGCCGGGGGCTGAACATGTTTTACAAGACATTTGCTTCTCCAGAACCGTTATCCGCCGCAAGCGGGCACTCGCCCTTGCGACCACGAGCCTGCATTCGCCCAAGGGCGCGAGCGGCGAATATCACTATCGCCATGCCGCCTGCAAGGCCGAGGCACGCGCCGCCGGCGGAGGCGTTCGCTCCCCACCTGCCCATGACCGAGGCGACGGTCGCAGCCAGCACCAGCGGAAGCACAAACACCGCCCCAGCCAAGGCAACCAGCCTCCAGCCGTGCGGCCCCTGCGCGCTGTCAAGCTTCGCATAGCAGCTTGAACAACCGCCGTCGCAACCGTGACCGTGTTTGACAGTACTGCTCACAGGGCAAATCCAATGTGTCGTCGTTTGGGCAAATGCGAAACGTTCGCGCGATTCGAGGTTAACGACGGCTTGGCAAAGCTGAGGATACTAACTCTTTCGGCATCGAATTGTAAACAAAATAAGGCCTGCTGTCGAAGCGCCTGAAATATGTGTTTCACAAACGATCTACGTCGGGGCACGCGGCGGTGATTGTGATTATTTGCCGCCCCAATTAAGATGTGGGCGTGGAGGTTGCAACATGGCCAAAGTATCAGTTATCGTTCCGGCCGCCGGGGCAGGAAAACGATACGGCGCGAAAGCAAACAAGATATTCGAGCGGCTCAAGGGCCAGCCGGTTTTTATCCGCACGCTGGAGCTTTTCACCGGAAGGGACGACGTCTGCCAGGTGCAGATGGTCGTCTCCGCCGAAGACCTGGACATGGTCAAGGAAAGCTTCGGTGGCGCGCTGGGCTTCATGGGCGTTGGAATTGTCGTTGGCGGACCGACGCGGGCGCACTCGGTGCGAAACGCCCTTGCGCGAGTGACGGCGGAGGCGGATCTTGTCTGCGTTCACGACGCGGTTCGGCCCTGCTTGTCGCAAGTGTGGGTTTCGGCGGTCTTTGACGCAGCCGCCAAATACGGCGCGGCAATGCTGGCGAATCCTCTGCACGGCACGCTCAAGAGGGTGTCCGCCCAGGGCGAAATCGAAGAAACCGTGCCCCGCGATGGCCTGTGGGAAGCCCAGACCCCGCAGGTCTTCAGCCGATCGCTGCTGCAAAAGGCCTATGAGGGCGACTTGTCCAACGTGACCGACGACGCACAGCTTGTCGAGGCCCTCGGCCAGAAGGTTCACGTTGTGCCGGGCGACCCGCGCAACATCAAGATAACGTCGCCCGCGGACCTTGCAGTGGTTGCAGCCGTCATAGACTCGCTTCCCAAACCCAAGCTTGCCGGCGGCGATCATCCCTTCGCCGAGGCAAAGTGGTAGCGACCAACTACACCCTGCCGTAGGTTGAGGTAAGCTCGCCCAGGCGGCGCGAGATGGCGGCAGTGATGGCGTTGGGCTTCATTCGCCATTTCCAGTTGCCTTCGGGCAGGCCCGGGCGGTTCATGCGGGCGTCTTCGCCCAGACTCAGCAGGTCCTGCATCTGAACCATGGCGCCCACGCCAACAGATGACATCGCCATTCTGATGAAATCCCATGCAAGATCGGTCTTATGGGGCCGGTGGCCGAAATAGGCAGCCATCCGCCGCTTCTGGTCGGCGCCGGCGGTTGAATACCATCCGATGACAGTATGTGTATCGTGAGTCGATGTATACACCATGCAGTTTTCGACGTGGTTGTGCGGCAGGAAGTAACTCCCGCCCGGCTCTTCGTTGAAGCCGTCCACAAGCACGCGCATGCCCTGAAGACTGTAGCGATCCATCAGTTGCCGCGCGTCGGGAGTAACAAGCCCAAGGTCCTCGGCCACAATCGGCAGGCAAGGCAGATGGCGATACACCGCGTTGAAGAAATCCTCCCTTGGACCTCGATGCCATGAGCCTTCGAGTGCGGACTTGGACTTCCGCGGAATCGCCCAATAATCAACAAGGCCCAGGAAATGATCGATGCGCACCCAGTCGAACATCTCCAGATTGTGTCTGAGTCTGTTGATCCACCATTTGTAGCCCTCGGCTGCGTGAGCCCGCCAGTCGTACAGGGGCATGCCCCACTTCTGGCCTTCGGGATTGAAGCTCGTAGCCGGCACGCCGGAAACAACCTCCATTCGCCCTTTTTCGTCCAGCAGGAACAGCCCCGGCTTTGCCCATGCATCGGCCGTGTCGTGCGCAATGTAGATGGGGATGTCGCCAAAAAGCTGTATTCCCCTGGCGTCGCAGTGCCGGCGGAGCGAATGCCACTGATCGAAAAACAGGTGCTGCCTGACCTTCACCAGCTCAATCTCTTCCTTCAGATGCTCCAGCATCTTCCTGGCCCGCGGGTGATGCAGATCCCTCAGCTCCTCGGGCCAGCGATACCACGGCTGGGACTTGCGATTCAGGCTGATGGCTTCGAACGCGGCATAGTCGTCCAGCCAGTCGGCCTGGTTGGCGCAGAAGATGTCGAACTCTGTCCCCAGTTTGTCTCGCCGGCGGCGGCAGGCAAGATCCACAAGGCGATTCTTGCAGTCACGTGCTCGTGCGTAATCAACGCTTTGGGCAGGGAATCGCGGCGCCTCGTCCAGCTCGTCGGGTTTCAGAAGGCCCTTGGTCACCAGGAGCTCCGGGCTTATGAGCATCCAGTTGCCGGCAAAAGCGGATGTGCAACTGTAGGGCGAATCGGCAGCCCCGGCCGATGTGGGGTTTATCGGAAGCATCTGCCACAGAGTCTGGCCGCTATCGGAGAGGAAATCGACGAACCTGTGAGCCTCCGGCCCCAGGTCGCCTATTCCGAACCTCGACGGAAGCGAGGTTACATGAAGCAAAACGCCGCTGCATCGTCGTCGCATCATTTGTGGAATTGTACGTCGCGGTTGTTGCCTATTGCCCCGGCATGCCTGTTTCGGGTTAACTTAATGAGTGAATCCTCAGACGCAAAAGCAGGAACGGGAGCACTTCTTCGGCCAGGCGAAGCTTGTTGCCGGCGTTACGATGGTTTCCCGCGTGTTCGGCATGTTCCGGGACATGGCCCTGACGGCGTTGGGGGCGGATCGCTCGACCGGGGCGTTTGTCCTGGCCTTCCAGATACCCAACCTGATGCGCAGGCTTTTCGGCGAAGGGGCGCTGTCGGGCGCGTTTGTTCCGGTTCTGACGAGCACCCAGCAGAATGACGGCCCGGCATCGGCAGGCCGCCTGCTGGCCAACGCACTGGGTCTGCTGGCGGTGTTTTTGTCCGTGCTGACCGTGCTTGTGCTGGCGGGACTCTGGGTGTGGCACATCTTCTGGCCCGGCGGGTGGGACCGCCAACTGCTGGTGGGCCTGGTGTCGGTAATGATGCCGTTTGTCATCACCATCTGCCTGCTGGCGCTGGGTTCGGCGGCGTTGAACTGCCGCGGGCACTTCATGTATCCGGCTGCGGCCCCCATAGTGTTGAACATCTTCATCATCGCAGCGGCGACACTCGCCTGGCGGTTCGTGGGCAAGGAAAACATCCACGGCCAGCTTTACGTGATCGCCGGCAGCGTTATTGTGGCGGGTATCGTTCAGCTTGCCGCCGTCCTGTGGCTGTTGCGCAGGAGCGGCTTTCCCGTGCTGCCCAGGCTCAGGCCCATAGAGCCGGGAATCAAGCCGATGCTCAAGCTGATGGCGCCGGTTGCGCTGGGCATGGGGTTTCTTCAGATCAGCCCGCTGTTTGACAGCCTTGTGATATGGCTTTTGTCGATAACGCCGGACGAGCAGACAATCAGCATTCTCGGCCACGTTTTCCAGCGGCCGCTGTCGGAGGGCGCGCAGGTGCACGTGTACGCCGCCCAGCGGCTCTACCAGTTGCCCATGGGAGTGCTTGCAATATCGCTGGGCGTCGCCGTGTTTCCGCTGCTGAGCCGCTATGCCGCCCGCGGAGAAACCCAAAACCTGCGGCAGAGCGTTACACGGGCCCTGCGCCTCTCGAGCATGGAAGGCCTGGCCTGCGGAGCGGGCCTGTGGATGCTGGCCCGGCCGATCACGGCGGTCATATTCCTGCGAGGCAAGTACACCGCCGCGGATGTGGACGCCTCGGCGGGCGTGCTTCAGATGTATGTGCTGGGAATGTGGGCCTACTGCACGCACCAGATTCTCACCAAGGCGTTCTTCGCCATCAAGCAACCCAGGGTTCCGATGCAGGTTTCCTGCATTCTGATGGTGGTGAACATGGTGCTGGTCCTGACGATGGTTTGGATTCCCGCGCTAGGGCCAAGGGCGTTCGGGCTTTCCACCACGCTGACCGCCCTGGCAAGCGTGACAGTACTGATAGTTGTGCTGCGAAGAAGGCTTGGCAGGTTGGGCGGCAGGGAGTTGCTGGGCAGCCTGCTGCGAAGCATGTGCGCATGCGCCGCAATGGTTCTTGCAATAGGCGCGCTGATGCAGGCGCTGCATAGTTTTGGCGACATGGCCGTCGTCGCCGTCTGCATCCCCGCCGGGGCAGCGGTGTTCTTCGCCGTGGCGGCATTACTGCGAATGCAGGAGCTTGGCGAGGTGGCTGGCCCATTGCTCAGGAGATTCCGCCGCGGCGCGCAACAGGCAAACGAAACCGAAATTCCAAGAGTATAAGGGTTGAAGGCGACGGGAATTCCTGTAGCCTTGGTGTTAGCCATGACAACACAAAGCCAGGCATTTGACGAGAAATACCTTTTGCTGGACCAGCAGGAGCTTCAATCACGCATTAAGGCCCGCAGGCGCGAGCTTGGCGATGCGCTGTGCATCCTGGGGCACCACTATCAGCGCGATGAGATAGTGCAGGTGTCAGACTTCGTTGGCGATTCGCTTGCCCTTTCGCGCCAGGCCGCTCAAATGAAGAAGGCCAGGTGGTTCGTCTTCTGCGGCGTGAGCTTCATGGCCGAATCGGCGGATGTTCTCAGCTCTGACGATCAGGCGGTTTGCCTGCCGCACCTTCAGGCCAGATGCACGATGGCGGAAATGGCCGACGCGCCCGCGGTTGCAACGGCGATCGACGAAATCGCCTCGATCAGCGGGCAGAAAGTCATTCCAATCGCATACGTCAACTCAACCGCAGCCGTCAAGGCGGTGACGGGATCGGCCCTTGGCGCCTGCTGCACAAGCGGGAACGCCGCAAACGTCGTCGCCTGGGCTTTGGACCAAAGGCGGGCCTGTGGCGATAAGGCGAAGATACTGATGCTGCCTGATCAGCACCTGGGGCGAAACACGGCCGTGGCAATGGGCTTTGCCCCCGAGGACTGTGCGGTTTACGATCCGGCCCTGCCCGACGGCGGACTGTCCGCACAGCAGATCCAGCGAGCGGTGTTCATCCTTTGGAAGGGCCATTGCTACGTTCATCAGCAGTTCACTGTGGCGGACATCGGGCGGGTTCGCTCTGAATATCCAGGCGTGAAGGTTGTGGTGCATCCTGAATGCCCGCATGAAGTGGTGCAACAGGCCGACGCAGCCGGAAGCACCGAGCAGATCATCAAGCTTCTTGCCGAGTCGCCAAAAGGCCAGCGCTGGGCCGTCGGCACCGAGAGCAACCTCGTGCAGCGGATGGCGGAAAAGCATGGGCGCGATCGCGTGCTGCTGCTGTCCTCAAAGCCGGCGATTTGCAGGCAGATGTACCTTACCGGCCTGCCGCACCTGGCTTGGGTGCTGGATAATCTTGCCGCCGGGCGCGTTGTGAACAGGATTACTGTAGAGCCCGACGTTGCGCGGCAGGCGCGCGTGGCGCTTGACAGAATGATCTCGATCAAGCCTTCGGCGGCGGTAACCACCAGGGCCTCTGGAGAGGCGTCGGCTACGGCTGGGCCTTCTTGAGTATGTCCAGGCCGCTTCGGGGCGAAGAAGCGCCGTCCCAGTGATAGCTCTTGACTGCTTCCACTATGTCGCGGGCAAGTTCCAGGGCGGCGAGCCCCTCGCTTGCGGGAACTGTCGGCGGCGCCCCTTCGACGACTGATCGTTGGAATGCCTCCGCCTGCTGGCGAAGCGGCTCGGTGGTTTCGTCCACCTTGAGTTCCTCGAAGTGCAGCAGCTTCGTGTAGTCCACCGTTTCGGCCAGTTCGGCAAGGTCTTCCACGTCCATTTCGCGGGCCATTTGGATAAGGTCCATGTTGGCTGCCTTCCGGACGGCGATGCCCACCTTCTTGGCGTAATCAACCGAGATATAAGCTTCCTCGCTGAAGAGCCGCATCTTGCGTTCGGTCTTGATCGCCAGCCGACTGGCCGTGACGTTTGCGACGCACCCGTTGTCAAACATAAGACGGGCGCTGCAGATGTCCTCATGCGCGCCGATGACGTTGATGCCTACGGCGTGAATGTTTTCAACGTTGCCGCCGGCAAGCTTGAGCACCAGGTCCAGGTCGTGGATCATCATGTCCAACACGACGCCAACATCCGCCGATCGAAAAGTGAAGGGGCTGATCCTGTGGGCCTCGATGAACTTGGGGCGGATGTCGAACTTCTGCATCGCCAGCACGACCGGGTTAAACCGCTCGGTGTGGCCGACCTGAAGCACGGCGCCTGTTTTGCGGGCAAGCTCGATAAGCTCCCTCGCCCCGGCAGGGTCGTTGCAGATCGGCTTCTCTATCAAAACCGCCTTTCCTGCGGCGACGAAGGGCCTTGCCGCCTCGATGTGGCGCAGCGTCGGCACCGCTATCACCGCGGCGTCAACAAGATCAAGCACATCGGCAGTCGAGGCAAACGCCTGGCAATTTCTCTGGCGGGCAACGGCCTTTGCGGCGGCTTCGTTCGTGTCAACCACGCAAACCAGCTCGGCGCCGCTCATCTCGCTGATGATGCGGGCGTGCAGCTTGCCCATTCTTCCCGCCCCGATGACGGCAACGCGAAAGCTCATTATGAATTCCTTTAAGCGACACTAATCACTGTGCAATAGAGATTGCACAGTGCTAGAGCAGGCGACTCGTGCTTCGTAGCGTACTTCGCAGAGTAGCAGCAGTAGAACAGGCGAGCAGTAGAGAACACAATGAACAACCTGTAGGCATTCCACTACTGGTTTGTGCTTCGCCTGCGGTCTCCTGATCATCTGCTCAACTGTTCAGACTTTTGACATTTGACTAGCATATCCGCTGAAGGCGCTAAATGAAACACCACAGCAACCGTTGCAGCGCCCCAAAACCCGGCGGCAAAAACCAACGGGCGTGTTAAAATGGGCAAACTGCATAAGTTAGAAAAGCTCTTCTGCCCCCTGTGCGGGAAATTAATCTCATAAACTTTTTGCCCATCTTCGGACCGTATCCTAAGCTGCATAAGTAGCAGGGGTTGCGAGAAAGTCCCAAAGATCGGAATCGCTAAAGACGGTCTACGGGCCTTTCCGATAGCCCCGATAGATGAATGGAAGCATGAGCCGGCAGTAAGTATGGTGTGCCGGTTCGGGAATCAGAAAAACCGGGGTGTGGAGCCCTAGCAAGAGGGCCGGTCTCAAGGAAGAGCCCTCTCTCGCTGCCGCACCCATGGCCCTACCAGTGGGCTGGATAGATCGAGGACTGGAACAGATGAACTTAAACAGCATTAACGCCGCGGCCGCTATGAACCCTGTCGAACCCATTAGCAAGGCTGCACAAGCATCGCAACCTGGCGACGCGATGGCCATAGTGGATACGGTCGAAATCTCGACCGCGGCCCGGCTGGCGGCGATGGCGCAGGAGCTGCCCGATGTCCGCACCGACCTTGTTGCAAAGGTCAAGGCGGAACTGGCTGCCGGCGTGTATGAAACGCCCGATAAGATCGAGGTCGCCATCGAACGACTGCTGGATGATCTGCTGGCCTAGCCACAGGGCCCCGGATAATCCCCACTATGAGGCATGGAAGGATCCATGCCTCTTTTGCTTTATGCACCTTTTTGGTAAATTACCTAGTTGACATAGACTGGGAGACCTGGATAAAATAGAGAGCATAGGAAACATAGGCAACTTTCGCGACGACATTATTATGTAGTAGGAACGAAGCCGAAGTTTCTCTTTTCGGAGGCAAGTGTGAGCCGAAAGTCAGTGTACACAACCGGCGAAGCCGCCGAGATCTGCGGCCTGTCGCAACAAACGGTGATCCGCTGCTTTGACAACGGCCAGCTCAAGGGGTTCAGGGTTCCGGGAAGCAGGTTCCGCAGAATTCCGCACGAATCGCTGTTGGATTTCATGCGGGAAAACGGCATTCCTATAGAAGCCTTCGAGAACGACAAGATAAGGGTCCTTATTGTCGATGACGATCCGGACATCCTCGAGATTCTTGTCGAGTATCTCAAGAACGACGGACGATTCGACGTCCATACCGCAAAAACCGGTTTTGACGCCGGTGTTCTGACCCAGAAACTTGAGCCGGCGGTGGTCATTCTGGACTACATGCTGCCCGACCTCAACGGCAACGTAGTCTGCCGGACCATCCGCGAGAATCCGCACCTGGCCCACATCAAGATCCTGATCATCTCGGGCATGATCAAGCCCGAGGAGATAGATCTGCTCATGGAGGCCGGCGCGGATGACTTCATCAAGAAGCCCTTCAACATCGAGGCTGTTGTCGATCGAGTGCTGAAGCTGGTAAACGTCTGACGGAGGCGCCAAAATGACCCCGGCCGACGAGCGGCTGAACCATACCCCGTCAATCGACGTGCTGGAGGAGAGTGTCGTTGCTCTTGCCGTTCCAGCGTCGGTGCACGAGTCGATTATTGACCTGGCGTACGGGATGGACGGCCCGCGCGCCATCGAGCGACTTGCAGATATCGCCAATGGCGAGCCCGGAGTGGCATGTGCAATACTTCGCAGCGCCGGCGCCGGTGCAAGCAGCGTTGCTTTGGCCCTCGAATCGCAGAACCCTTATTCCGCCATCACAGCCGCCCTGGGAGCGCCCACCATCGCCGACGAAGACCAATTCGGCCTGGCCTTGGGCATGCACTGCCGGGCAACTGCAATCGCCGGTCGGCAGATTGCACTGCGCACGCGGTGCATGCAGCCGGATGTTGCGCATGCCGCTTGTCTGCTGCACGACATAGGCAAGCGGGCCATGTATCAGGCCATGCCCAAGGCGTATGGTCGAGCTATTCTCGAAGCGGCTACCGGGCACGAGGACCTCTGTCTCTGCGAGCAGCAGGTGCTTGGGGTGAACCATTGCGTCGTGGGGCGCCGCCTGGCGCAGAAGTGGCGATTGGCGGATGAAATCCAGCAGGCGGCGTGGCTTCATCATCAGCCTGCCGACGTGATGAGCGTCGCTGCGTGCGTCGCCGCGCTGGCTGATTATGCCGCCAGAAGGGCCCGAGTCGGATGGTCCGGAAACCCTGCCTTTCCAGCCGATGTTGATTCGCTTGCATCGAAACTTGGCCTGAAGGTGCGCGACCTGGACGATATTGCCGGCGAGATTGGCTCTATTGTCCGGCAATCCCAGCCGACGCAGGCCCGAGCGGTGGGCAAGGCGGGAACAAGAACCATTCAGGCCCTGGTGGATATGAATTCACGCATGGGCGACGAACTGCGGCAGTCGCAGGGCCATGCGGGAGCATTCGAGCTGCTGGCCCAGCTTTTCCGGCATCTGGGCGGCTCATTGCAGGACATTCTCTTTGGCGCTGCCGACGTGATCGAATCCATAGGCGGCAAGCCGTGCGGAGTCTACCTGGTTTCTCCCAGCCGCGACCGTCTGCACCTGGTGGCGTCGGCCTATGCAGGCAAGGGCAACTACGCCGCACTAGAGTACGCCGCGCCGTCGCAGAACGACCTGGTCGAAGGTCCGGCCTTGCGTTCGATGCAGGCCGTGACAGACATCAGCGAACTGTCGCGCCTTTTGGATCCGGCTGCGGCGCATCACCTGCCGCTGATGGATAGCGGCTTGCACGTCGGAGGCGTGATCCTGCCGATGGGCCCTGCCGCCAGCGGCGGTTCGCTAAGGCTTCTGGCGCCGCACTTCGTGAGCCTGTTTCGCGAGGTTTCAAGACGCCTGGCGGCAAAGGACATGGAAGAGAAGCTTGTGGCCGTTTCAGGGAGGATGGCTGCACAACAGGAATCGCTTGCCGCCGCCAGGGCGATGTCGGCGATTGCAGAGATGGCGGCGGGGGCGGCTCACGAGATGAACAATCCCCTTGCGGTGATCAGCGGTCGGGCTCAACTGATGCGGCAGAAGGCCGAGGACGAAGCCCAGCGCAAGGTCTGGCAGACGATAACGGACCAGGCCCAGCAAATCAGCAACATCATTACCGAGCTGATGGAGTTCGCCTCGCCGGCCCAGCCAATACCCGAACGAGTACCGGTGGCGGACCTGCTTGAATCCGCCCGTGATAGTTCTTGTCAAGCCGGCGGCGAGGGAAAATCCTCTGGCAATGCTCAAGCCGCGCTGCAGGCGGTCGATATAGAAGTTGCGGATCGAGCGCTGGCAGTGTTTGCGGATCCGCGGCAGGCGAAGGATGTTCTGGTTGAGCTTCTTCGCAACGCTGCTGCCGCGGGCGCTGAGAAAATCAGCATGTCCGCCCGTCAGCATAATGCCCAGGTGCTGTTGACGGTGACGGATGACGGGCAGGGCATGGCGCCCGAGACGCTGGCAAAGGCGTTTACCCCGTTCTTCTCGCACCAGCGTGCCGGAAGGCGTCGTGGCATGGGCCTTTCCTGGGCGAGACGATACGTTGAACTCAACGGCGGGCGCATCTCGATAAGAAGCACCCCCGGCGAGGGAACGACGGTTTCAGTGCGTTTGCCGGCAGGAGGTAACTGAGGTCTCCTGCCTTATAGTCCGGTAAAAAGGTTGGGAGACGACATGTCGGATCAGGCGAAACCAAAGGTGCTGGTTGTTGACGACGAGCCGGAATTGCGAGAGCTTCTGGCCGACGCCCTTAGCGGCATGCATCTTCAGGTGCAGGCGGCGGCGAGCGGCAAAGAGGCTCAGGATATGGCCCGTCGCCAGCGGCCCGACATACTTGTGACCGACCTTCGTCTGGGCGATTGCACCGGGCTGGAAGTGATCGACCGCCTGCGAGTGGAGCTTGGCGACATACCAGCGGTTGTCATTACCGGCGCGCAGGATCCGCAATCCTTCTGTGAGGCGTCCCGCCGCAAACCCGTCGAACTGATGACCAAACCGCTTGACCTGCCCCGCCTCAAGGACACTATTCAGAGGGAACTGGCCAATCTGAGCAAGGCCAGAAAAGCGCTGGGCAGGGCGTGCAGGCTTCGCAGACTCGCCAGGCAGGTGAACAAGGAGCGCAAGACCGCCCAGCGTCAGCTCAGCAGCACCTGCGCCGATCTGACCGAGGCGTATCGCGACCTGAGCGTTCAGCTCGAGGCGCAGCAAGTGTCAGTGCGATACCAGCAGGAGCTTCTTGAGGCCAAGACTGACGACGACGTGTTCAGGGCGATGTTCAAGACCTTCGTGCACAACAGCGGCCCGCTGAGCGGCGTTGCCCTGGTTTGCGATGAATCCGCCGAGCTGCAGATCGCCGGCAGATTTGGCGTGCCGTCGCCCGACACGCTTGCCTTCTGCAAGGCGCTGGCCGGGCCGCACGTGGAATCGGCTCTGCGCGATCCTCAAATTTCACTGAGCGACGCGGGCGAGCAGGCGCAGGCATTTGACGAATCAATCAGGCGCTATCTTGTCGGCGTGACCACGCTTGCCATCCCTCTGCTGCCCACCGAGGGCGAGATGATCGGGCTTGTCGTGCTCTACCGCAAAGGCGAGCAGCCGTTCCTGAACGAAGATCTGGCGCTGGCTGAGTTGCTTGCCCCGCCGACCGCGCTGGCGGTTCGCCGCAACGATTAGTCCAGGCTATCGAGATCCACGAAGGTCAGCAGATCCTTTTCGGTATCCAGGATCGCCGCCCCGTTCGGCCCGCCCCGGCTGTGGTGCATCGCGCCGGGGTTAACAACCCGCGCGCCTCCAATCCTCTCGTCGCGCCGCCGATGCGTATGGCCGTGACAAACGTACACGTTTTCGGGGTCGCGCAGCAACTGGGCCAGCACAGCAGCGTTGTCGCCGTGAGTCGCCGCAAGCATTCCGCCCCGGTCAAGAGGAACGTGCACGGCTTGATCGCTGAAGTTAATGCCCAGGGCGGCTGCCTCGTGCTCGAAGCACGCGCCGCGATCTACGTTGCCCGCAACCGCATAAACCGGCTTGCCCATGACGAGCGCCTCAAGGCAGTCGCTTGAGCCTATGTCGCCGCAATGCACCACCACATCAACCGACTGCCGGTCGAAATGCTTGAGCATTTTTACAAGGTTGGCAGTATGACCATGTGTATCCGACAAAAGACCTATCAGCATCCAGACTGCTCCTGGGGCTGGATCCTAAAAACCCAGCCACCGAGTTGCGAAAAAATAGGCGACTGTCGCACAACCGGTCACCAACGCCGACGGAAGAAAATGCTTATATACATCGCCGAATCCGGCTTTGAAATACTGATTTGAAACAATGTAGCACAGATGAATGGGACTTATCATCTGGCCAAGATGTCCAAAACCGTAGGCAAGAGCAACGTAGGGCAGTATCGAGTTTCCTTGGGCCAGCTCGGCAGCCAACGGCAGGATTATGGGAAAACTGGTGGCGACGAACCCGACGGCAAGGCCCGTAACCAGCCCCGCAATTGCCGGCAGCAACGCGATGACAAGAATCAGCGGCGCCTTGATGTCTTTGAGCTCGGATGCAATCATGCCCGGCACGCCCGTGGCCTCCAGCACGTGCTGAAACACCATCACGCTTGCCACGAGCATGGTCATTGTGTAGATGCTTTTGTTGAGCCACAACTGCCGGAACGTTCTGCCGTTCATGCGGTTGAGGAACACCGTCCATATCACCGAAATGAACAGGCCGGCGAAGATCGGGCCGAATTTGTCTATCGCCTTCTGCCAGTCGGCCCCGAAGCTGACAAGGCCAAGCAGCCTTCCGACCAGAATAGCAACAAGCACGATTACCCAGATTGAAGAAGTCATCCACAGCAACTCGCGTTTTGCGCCGCGATCGGCGGACGCGCGGGCTTTGTGAAGATCCGGATGAATGCCTCGCATTACAAGCAGGCCGGCGAGAGTCATGAAGATGCCCAGCGGAATCTGGAATGACATGAACGTGCTGAATGATAATTTGGTAAGCGCCACAGCCGTCAGCACGCCGGGATATAGCGGCCACCAGTGCTCCCAGATGTGCCGGAACCAGTAGTTTACCGCCGACAGTTTGTGCCCCGGCACCGAGTGCTCGCCAATAGACGCCTCGACCATTGGGGCTGAGAACAGCGCGCCGCCCGGCATGGGCAGCAGGCCGATCAGCGCGGGCAGCGCGACCATCGAAACCGCCGGCCTTCTTAAAACCTGCCCCGCAAGATCGACGACACGCCGCATCTGCCCGCCCTGCTGCATCACCGCCGAAAGCACCACCTGAAGAATGTTCACCAACGCCAGGCCGACGGTCGTGGGCAAAATGAACCCCTCGGCGGTCACTGTCAGTGTTCTGCCTGCGTCGCTGGTGAACGCCGCGCCAATGAGTAATGATGCAGCCAGAAGCGCCGCAAACAGCGGAGCCCCCAGCCTGGTGGCAACCAGGATGCCGGCGAAAACGCATAGTGTTGTGAATAAAGCCATTGTCTGCTTTTATCTGTGACGGTTGTGCAAGTCAAACAAGAGCTACAGCCTGCGGCGCCTGTTGTGCCTGGGCCGCTACGCGGGGCGGGGCTCATTGCGTCCGAGTCAGGTCCGCCAGACCTGTTTCTGGCGGCAGCGGCTGACCGTTGATAAGCCGTTCAAAAAGCGATTGCACCTTGGGCTTGTCACCCACACACAGCGATTCGATGCCGTGCTTGCGGACCATGCGAGACACGATGTCCTTCAGCCGCTCGGGCGGCATGCCCCATCCGGCAATGTAGGATATGTCCGCCGCTTCCACGTACCAGTCCGGAGACAGCTTGTTGTCAAGGGCCAGCAACAGCTTCTGTGCGACCTTGATTGGATGCCAACTGCTCTCGACGAACGCCCGGGCCTTGCGACCCAGCTCCAGCCGAAACTCTTCATCATCGATCAGCTTCAACATCATCTCATACATCTGCTTGGGGTAGCAGTACAACGATGGCGGGCGGAGCGATTCGCACAATTCCTGTTTCCAGTAATCAACGGCAAGCCCGCCCACCAGAGCGGGTTTTCCCAACCACGCTGCCTCGGTGGCGAAACCCGCCATGCCATAATCCGCATACACCTGATCAATCACAAAGTCGCACTTGCGCAGTTCGTCCATCACCACGCTATTCGGTTGCCCGATAACCTCCACATACTCAATGCTTCGTATTTCGCGGGCCTTGGCGACCAAATCACGGATGATTGCGGTGCCCTTGCCGATCGGGTTGGATGGGCAATGGAGTATCCGAACGGGCGCGCCGCTGTCGCGTTTGTCGGAAGAGGGCATCGGCTGTCGGCTCTGGCTTGATGGCAGGCCTACTCTTAGCCATTGAACGAAGGGGCGGGTGTGAAGGTGCCCCTGCGGGCCGATGTTGACAACGACGTCCGCCCACCTGTCGATCGACCGGATGATCCGCCGCTGCTTGCGCGTGTGTCGAGCCAGACGGGTTACATCCGGCTTCTCGGCATTATTCTGGAAATACGCATCGATGTAGCGCAATCGCCCGTCGGTTCCATGGAACTGGGCGATTATCCGCTTGCCGCACAATTTCAGCAGGCACAGATCCATTGGCCCCATGAAAGTGGTGTTGTGGCCGAGAATGAATACATCGTGCGTGCACACCGCATACACAAAGAGCAGAGGTTGCAGCAGTATCAGCAGCGCGCGCCACGCCCGACCGGCCCATCTGCCGCGGCACTTCTGCCGTTTCATCACCAAGTAATCTATCAGATGAAGCAGCAAGTTGTTTCGCGAGCGGCTTTCGTAGCAGTTGCGGTTGCCATACATATCCACAAAGGTGGCTTTATGCCCAAGCTGCCGGAATGCGTCAGTCAGGGCGCGGTAGTGACCGGCGATCTCGATCAGGCCAAGGAAGATACGGCATTTGTGCTCAGGCTTGGGCATTTTCAGGTTGTGGCTTGGCGACTGGCAATCGAGGGCTGATTCCC
>JAAYCO010000196.1 GCA_012729725.1 Planctomycetota bacterium | reverse complement strand
TGGGCGGCAAGACGTTTCGCCGATCGCGGCAAGCCCTTTGGTGTTCAATCGCCCACCTCGAATGTCGTTGCCGCCCTGAACTGCAACATGGACGAGATTCACGCCGCCATCGGCAGGGTCAACCTCTCGAAACTTCCCGGCTTCATTCGCCGGCGCAGAGAGATCGCCGCAAAGGTGGCCAGCGCACTGGAAGCCTCATGCAAGGCCGTAAGCATGGTCACGGAGCGCGAAGGGGACGAAGCATCCTACTGGTTCCTTATATTCAAGCTCGACACCAGCACGTGCAAGGTGGACAAGGCGAAGTTCGTCGAGGCCCTTGTTGCAGAGGGCATTCCGGCGGGTCCGGGGTATCCGTTCTTTCCGCTCAGGATGGAGTGGGCCAAGAATCGCTGCATCAGGTGCAGGTCGCCAAGAACTGCCGGTGATACCTGCTGCGATAAGTCTTACGCCATGCCCGAGCTTCCGAACGCAATGCAGGCGGACCATGAGCATTTCCGCCTGACCATCCACGAGGACTGGACGCAGAACGATGTTGATCTGCTGATTCAGGCGGTGACCAAGGTTGAAGCGGCTTATTGCAGTTGATTCCAAGGAGTTGCGCAAATGAACACAGTTTTGGACAAGCAGGCCATCTCCCAGCCTCTGGCGATTAACGGCGGCCCCAAGGCCATGCCTCAGGATTACGACTGGAGCCACTTGAACTGGCCCATCATCACCGATGAAGATGAGCAGGCGGTGCTTGAGGTGCTTCGGTCGCGGTCTATGTCGGCAACCGATATTACAAAGCTCTTCGAGGCCGAGTTCGCCCAGTGGATAGGCGCGGAATATGCACTGGCCTGCTGCAACGGCACTGCCGCCTTGCTTGAGGCAATGTGGGCGTGCGGCGTTGGCGCCGGCGACGAGATTATCTGCCCTTCAGTGACATACTGGGCAAGTGCTGCGCCGGCGCTTCAACTTGGCGCTGCCGTGAATTTCGCGGATATCAGCCCCAAGAGCCTCTGCATCGATCCTAACGACATCGAGCACCGCATCGGACCCAGAACGAAGGCAATTGTGGTTGTTCACTACTGCGGCCATCCCTGCGACATGGACCCGATAATGGACATTGCGCGCAGGCACAACGTCAAGGTGATTGAGGATGTATCTCATGCGCACGGGGCGCTGTACAAGGGCCGCAAGTGCGGGACTATCGGCGACATCGCCGCCATGAGCCTTATGACCGGCAAGGGCTTCGCCATCGGCGAGGGCGGCATGCTTGTCACCAACAACAGAAGCCTGTACGAACACGCCATTGCCTACGGCCACTATGAACGCACAGGAGCGGCAAGCAGGTTCAACCCCGCCGACAAGCAGATAACCGACGACGGGCTTTCACGCTTCTGCGGCCTGCCCATCGGAGGCGTCAAACATCGACTTATTCAGACAGCCTCGGCAATGGGCAGGGTGCAGTTGAAACACTTCGACGCCAGAATGCGCGAGATCCAGGCTGCGATGAACACGTTCTGGGATCTGCTCGAAGGCGTACCGGGTATTCGCGCTCACCGCCCCGCTGACAAGGGCACGACAATGGGCTGCTGGTATTACGCACGCGGCCTCTTTGCGCAATCTGAGCTCGACGAGATCGACTGCGCCAAATTCTGCGAGGCGGTTTCGGCGGAGGGCTACAAGATGCTGCCAGGGGCCAACAAGCCCCTGCACCTTCACCCGGTGTTCCATGAGGCCGACATATTCAGGCAGGGAAAGCCGACGATGGTCGCCTTCGGCCAGCGCGACGTCCGCCAGGGACCAGGCTCTCTGCCAGTCGCCGAGAGCATCAACAACATCGCCTTCGACGTGCCGTGGTTCAAGCACAACAACCCGGCAGCGATTGTGCCGGTGGCTACGGCGTTGGCCAAAGTCGCCATGCACTTCGCCAGGCAAGCCCGAAAGGCAGGAACGCACAAAGGCACGCTGCCTGTCGCCGGCGTCGTAACTCGCGACTCGGCCTCAAGATAAAAATATGCATCCAGCCCGAGGTTTTTGCTTGGAGTCAGCCCTTGACATGGCTATAATCATGTCGCTCGCTGATCGATATCCATGGCAAAGTGAGGCTCAAGCTGGCGGATTGGGAGTGGCGAACGCCGAAGTAGGCGAGGATCGCAAAAGGAGACCCTCTCCGTCGCACCTGTGATGTCGATCTCTGCTCGAAAGAAGGAGACGTCCATGGTGCGCGCAGTCGCTGTATTGGGGATAATACTCTCAGTTTGCGGTCAGGTCCATGCATGGTCTGGAATAACTCACAAAGCTATGGCGGCAATGGTCCTGAATGATCCTGTAGTGAAGCCTCTCGCCCAGGCAGCCGGAGTCAACTTCAGTGAAGTAACTAGCTATACTGGCGAGCCCCCAGATGCAACTGGGAGTGAGTGGCATGCCGGGTGGGGGAGTTTTTTCAGCAATCGGGTCTATTGCTCAGGCTATCCCGGCCAGGAAGGCGCCAACGTCACCACTCAGATCAAGTACTTGATCCATTGCGCGACCGACACCGGGGTGCCGGCGGTTCACGGCCCGGCAGGCTCAATTAATTCTGATCACAGCTTTGAATATGCAGCCGAGACTGAAGCCACTTTCTACTCGGCTTATCCTCCACTCTCTGGAACCAGCTACTCCGGCACGCTCGCTCAGGTTCGCACGGCACATTACAATGCGGTGATGGCGAATGCCACGGCGTTTAAGGATGATTTCTGGGGCTTTGGGACATACGCATGGGCGGGTGTTACACAAGGTCAGAAATTCGCCAAGGCCGTGGTGGTTGACTACTTCCTCGCCCAGTATAACCCCGTCGTCGAGGCAGGCTCCGTCTATCGCTCGACGCCAGGCCAGAGCATCTCGTTCAGTTCCGCCGGTTCTTATGTGCCAAGCTCGATCACATGGAACAGCAACGGCACGTACTACAACAACGGCGGCGGAATGACGGAATTCAAATGGGATCTTAATAACGATGGCACCTATGAGACCACCGGCGCGTCCCCCACTCTGACACATGCCCAGCTAGTGACCCTCGTCGGCTACACCGAAGGCAGGACCATATCCCTTCGCGTGAAAGACGATCTTGGCAAATACGGGTACGACACCTCTACGGTGGCGGTTTACTCTAACCCTACGGCCAGCACCGGTGGAACGTACTTCATTCCCTTCCACGGCCAGGTGACGCTTACTGCCAGCGGCTCAGACGCCGACGGCGGATCGATAACCGAATGGAAGTGGGACATCTTCAACGACGGCACATACAATGACGCCTCGGGCAGGCAGATCACGCTTACGTGGGACCAGTTGTTCGAGCTTGGCTTCACGCCCGGCGGCTCTCACCAGATCGGCCTGTGGGTCAAGGACAACGACGGCACATACGCCGGCACGACAACGGCATCGGGAATAATCGTCATGGAGATACCCGAACCCGCGTTGCTTAGCATGCTTGTCTTATGCTCGGTTGCGGTGATCAAGCAAAGGCGAATGGCTGGCCGCTAATCGCGTTCTGACGTGTTCGCGCCGCTATTCGTGTCGCAGGGCGTGAATCGGATCGAGCCTCGCGGCCCGCATCGCGGGATAGAGCCCGCTTATAAGGCCCACGGCGACGGCGACGACGAACGGCAGCACGAGCGTCTGCGTGGTTACTATCGTCTTGAACTTCAGCGTGTTCTCGACCGCCCACGGCACGACCAGGCCCACGAGAATACCAGCAAGCCCCCCTGCCGTGGTAAGCGTCATCGCTTCCACCAGGAACTGAACGACAATATCCCGCCGCTTTGCCCCCAGCGCCCTGCGTATGCCGATTTCACGGGTGCGCTCGGTGACGCCCGCCAGCATGATGTTCATGATGCCGATGCCGCCGACAACCAGCGAAACCAGCGCGATTGCCATCAGAACGTAGCTCCAGATTTCCATTTGGCGCTTGCGCTGCTCGATTTCCTCCAGCGGCACGGTGATCTGGTAGTCCACCTGTCTTCGTGACCGCTCAAGCATTCCTCGCGCGATGGCAGCGCCATTGACGACGGCCTGCTCGTCGACCATTTGCAGAATGGCGGTGCTTACCTCGACTCGCTCGAACACCTCGCTGCCCTGCGATTGCACAACGGTCATGTCGCCGAATCGCATTTGCTCGGTGGTGTGCGGAATAAGCACATAATCGCCCGCGTCTGCCGGGCCGCCCGTCAGTTTGCCCGGCAGGCGATCCAGCACGCCAATTACGACGAACGCCATGCCCGAAAGGCGGACGGTCTTTCCCATCGGGCTGCCGTGCCCGAAAACCTTGTCCGCCAACGAGTCGGTGACAACGCACACCGAGGCGCGTCTAAGCATGTCAAGGCTGTTGATGAACCTGCCTTCCTTCATCCTGGCCCTGGCGACGCCGGCGAAACCAGGCTCGGTCGCAAGCACCGTTACCTGGTGCTGGTTGGCGCCGCCCGCGTATGCGAGCTTTGGCGTCGAGTGGATGACCACCGCGCGAAGCACGCCCGGAATGTTGTCGCGCATGCGGGCGACATCCTGATGCGTCAGTCCGTAATGTAGTGCCCCGCTTTCGGCGGCCATGGCGTCTTCGGGCGGCTTAACAGAGCCGATGATGATGTTGTCGCTGCCCAGGCGGCGCAGCGAGATTTGCGATTCGTAGCTCGCGCCCTGGCTGATCGCCAGCATGGCGATGACGCTCCAGACGCCGAAGATGATGCCCAACGCGGTGAGCATGCTGCGAACCTTGTGAACCAGCAGGCTGAAGACGCCCAGCCGCACGATGTCGGTGACTTTGTAAATCGCCTTCATGCGCGGGCCCTTGCGGTCGGGGTGTCGTCGGCGATGGCGCCGTCGGCCATGCGCACCGTGCGATGCGCGTGCTCGGCGACGTCGATTTCGTGCGTGACCATTATTATGGTTCTGCCGGCGCTGTGCAGTTCCTCAAACAGCCGGAGTATCTCGTTGGTGGTGTTCGAGTCAAGGTTTCCCGTGGGCTCATCCGCCAGCAGAACCAGCGGTTCGTTGGCAAGCGCCCGTGCAATGGCCACTCGCTGCTGCTGTCCGCCGGAAAGCTCGCGGGGGCGGTGGCCAAGGCGTCCGCCAAGCCCCACCAGGCGGGCCAGTTCGGTGCTGCGCTGGCGGCGAACGCTCCGCCGCACGCCCTGGTAGAACAGCGGAACCTCGATGTTCTCTTCGATCGACAGGCCGTGGATCAGATTGAAGCTTTGAAATATGAACCCGATGCGCCTGTTGCGAATCTCGCTAAGGGCGTCGTCGTTCATGACCGAAACGTCCTCGCCGCCGAGCATGTATCGCCCGCCTGTGGGGCGGTCGAGGCAGCCAAGGATGTTCAGCAGCGTGCTTTTGCCCGAGCCGCTGTGGCCCATTATGGCCACATACTCGCCTTGCCTGATGTCCAGGTCGATGCCGCCAATGGCGACAACGTCCTGCACTCCCATGCGGTAGACCTTGCTGAGCTTCTTCAGCGACACCAGAACATCTGCTTCAGGCGCGATCATGCTTGTTTCATTGCGCTCCGTCGGGCATTGGTTGCGGCCGGGGCTGGGGGGCTTCGTTCTTGTCAGCGGGCGCCGCCGGATCATCCGTCGGCGAGACAAGCAGAACCTCGTCACCTTCGACAAGTCCTTCGAGAATCTCGATTCTCTCATTGCTCATCTTGCCGACCTTCACCGTACGGCGCTCCACCCGCCCGGCCGGGTTGCGCAGGTAGCAGAAGCTTCTCTCCTGCTCCACGAAAACCGCCGCCGATGGAACCTGAAGCACGTTGTCCAGGGCGGCAAGTTCAAGTTCGACCTGGGCGTTCATGTTGGGCTTGAGTCCCAGAGTCTGTGGCGGCTCATCAAGGTCAATCTTGACGCCGAAGAATTTGACGTTCGGGTTCATGCGCCTGTCGGGCTGCTCGGGCTGGGGCGATACGCTGGCCACCTTGCCCATAAGCACGCGGTCGGGCAGCGCGTCCACTCGCACTCGGGCGGGCGTGCCTGGCTTTACCTGGGAGTAATAGGATTCGGATACGCGCGTCACAACCTGAAGCGTGCTCAGATCCGGCTGGACGATCACCTGCTGTCGCGGGTTGATCTTGGCGCCCACCTCAACCACGATGTTCAGCCACCACGCCCTGCCGGTGTCGTACAGCACCAGGCCCGATTCCTCGCCGGTCACAACCAGTTTTTCGCAACTGTCCTGAAGCTCCTTCATACGCTGCTGGTGCGTGCTGAGCGCGAACGTCCGCGTCTTGACGCTCTGCTCGTGAACCATCAACTGAGTCTTCTTCTCGATGCGGGCCTTTTCTAGCGACAGCCTGGCGTCGTCAACGGCGGCAGCAAGCTTGCGCCGTTCGCCGGGGTCGTCGTACTGTATCAGCATGTTCAGGCTCGCCTTGCTTTTCGTCACTGCCAGCTCAAGGCTCTGGACCTCAAGCGTGTCGGCTTCAATGTCGTTCTTGCTGTATGGCATCTGAAGCTCGGGCATTTCGTTGGCCTTGAGCTTGAAATCAAGTTTGTCCTGCGCCAGCTTGAGTCTGCGTTGCGCCAGGGCAAGCTCGCTTTCGAAATTGCCCCGCTTCTGGTCCCATTCGCCCTCGATGTACCGCTGAAGCGCGTTCTCGGCATCCACCAGCGTGCGCTCGGCCTTCTGGATGTTGTAGTCTACCTCACGTTTCTTTAGCTCGAGGTTTTCGGTGGCCTGAATCAGGTCGTTCTGCGCCGATGTGACGGTAAGTTCCTGCTGGGCAATTCGCTCCAGCAGTTCTTCGCACTCGAACTGGATGATAACCTCGCCCTTTTTCACCAGCGCGCCATGTGGGGCGACTTGCTTGATGATTGCAGGCAGGCCGACTTCGTTAGCGATGATCTTGGACCGCTCGGCCTTCAGTTCGCCCTGCTCGGGGTAGAGCACCAGCAGCGGGCCGCGGCTCGCCGTGGCCACCTTTGACGCCGAGGCGGATGCTTCGTCCTTTCCGCTCAGCGCAAAGACAATAATCGCGATGATCACTGCCGCCACCGCTGCGGCGGCAATGAGACGCGGACTAATCCGCCGGCGCTTCGAGATACGCGTAGCGCTGGACGACGCGGTCAAACTTGTAAGGTTCCGTTCGCTCATTCACTCTTCCCTGATCCGTTACGTAAATCATTCCCAGCCGGGCCAGGAACTGCATCCTCGTGTTGGTGAAGTCAATAAGCGCGCCCGTCAGACCATTGCGGGCGTTGCGAAGCGCCTCTTCGGCCTCCAGCACGTCGCGAGCGCTCAGAAGCCCCGCCGCTTGCTGAAGATTCGCCAGGCGGGTGCGCCGCGTGGCAATCTCGACGTTGCGAACCTGAAGCTCGTATGTGCGCCATGTCTGCTGCAGCACGCGGTAGGTTTGCCTTACATCCAGGCGCACGTTATCGAGAAACTGCGTGTAGTCGCGCCTGGCGCGATTGAAGGCGATCTGGGCCGAGCGATACGCGTCGCGGTTGTCCGTCTGATCCAGCGGGTATTCAAGCACCACCTGCGCCCGTCGAGTATGGCGATCGGCGCGGACATCCCAGAAGTTATCCTGCCCCGTGTTGCCCGCGGATATTCCCAACTGCGCGTCAAGGCGAGGGAGAAACGCGTCGGCTGCGATGTCGATATTCCGCTCCGCATCGCGCACCCGCGCACCCTGAACCAGCACATCGGGCCGTGTTGAAAAGGCCACTTCAATCGCGCGAGCTTCGTCAAATGGCAGCGGCTGGGGACCGGCCTGACGAAGCGCAGCCAATTCCTCGCCGTCAAGTTCGATGTTGGCCTGCACCGGAAGGCCAAGGGTGATCTTGAAGCGATCGAGGTCGTCCTGATAGCTCTGGATGCTCTGTTCAAGGCGCACCTCGGCGTCGAGCAGGTTCTGCTGAGCCTGGTCCAGCTCGACGCGGCTTCTGCCGCCGGCTTCAACCTGCACCGCAGTCAGAGCCACGGTCCGCCGCAAACGTTCAACGTTGGCGGCGTCGTTGGCCACTATGTCGCGCCGACGAAGCACCTGATAGTAGTTGCTGAATATGCCCATGGCGAATGTCTGCGTGAACCTGTCGTAGTCGTACACGCTGATAAGGAAGTTGCGTTCAACGCGGTAGACCTCCTCAAAAGCAAGGTCTCGCCATGCGCCGCGAAGCAGCGGCTGGGTGAACGTGCCGCCGATTATCGAGCCAAAGCTCGTGCCTTCCCCGCCAAGCATGTCGCTGGCTACTTGAAGCGTTGCCGCGAGGCCCAGCACGCCGCCGTTGCGCAGACGTTGGGTGAGTGTGGGGCCTACGGAAGCCTGGCCGTTGTTGGCTTCGCCGCCCTTATTTTGAACCTCTCGCCAGGTGTCGCCAGTGACCTCGCCGCCAAGCTCGGGCCAGTACCACCCGCGACGGGCGTTCGCCACCGCAAGGGCCGCCAGAAACAGCTCCTCCCGGCGGCTCTGGAAGGCAAGACTGTTGCGAAACGC
>JAAYCO010000195.1 GCA_012729725.1 Planctomycetota bacterium | reverse complement strand
CCCGCACGGTTTGAACCTCGATCTGCACCTCGCCGCGGCGCGCGGCAGCAACCACGGCGCCCGCGGCCAGGCCCGCGCCGTCAAAGACCTCAACGGCGTCGCCAACCTTCAGGCGCAGCACGTGTAACGCGTGATGGGCCTCGTCCGCGGGCAAAGCGACAATCTCACCGCTTCGTAGCGAAGCACTGGGGGCGAAGAAACGGCGAATTCTCCGGTCGTTTTCAGGAATCATGCCGCCACGATAATCAACAAAGGGCCGTTATGGCAATCATCAGGCTCGCCGCTCGAAGCGATTTACCCTGGCGTGACATGACCGCTCTGGATGCCTGGCGATGTAATTCTGGTGGTATTCCTCAGCCGGCCAGAACTCGTCCGCCTGTGTCACCTCGGTGGCAACGTCGTACCCGTTCTGCCGCAACTGGTCGACCAGTCTCTGGGCGATGCGCTGCTGCTCGTCGTTCAGGTAGAACACGGCCGAGCGGTACTGCGAGCCGACATCCGGCCCCTGGCGGCCCCGCTGCGTCGGGTCGTGCATCTCGAAAAACAGCCTGGCGAGGTGCTCGTACGAAACCACCGTCGGGTCGAAGATTACTTCAACGGCCTCGGCGTGGCCGGTGTTTCCGGCGCATACCTGTTTATACGTGGGGTGTCTGGTGGTTCCGCCGGTGTATCCGCTGCGCACCGCAAGAACGCCGGCGGTCGATCTGAACATGTAGTCCACGCCCCAGAAGCAGCCGCCCGCGAATATCGCCCGCTCGATCTGCTGTGCGGCTCGAAACGCGAGCGACGCCGAATTGACGCAGTGCCGCGTGTCTTTGGGGGTGAATCCCTCGCCTTCGAACACGTGCCCAAGGTGGCCTTTGCACGAGGCGCAGACTATCTCGGTTCGCCTTCCGTCGGGATCGTCCCTGCGTTCGACGGCATGCGGCAGCTCATCATCGAAGCTGGGCCAGCCGCAGCCGGAATCGAACTTGCTTGCGGACGCGTAAAGCGGCGCGCCGCACTGGCGGCACAGGTATATGCCTGCGTCGTGTTTGTTCCAATACTTGCCGCCAAAAGGAGGTTCTGTTCCGCGATGAAGCATGATGCGTTTTTCTTCGTCGCTCAGCGGGGGCATGTTTGGATGGTCGTTGTGTGTCATATCGCGCCTCCAATTAATTCTACGAGACCTGGCGCTTGTCGTTTGGGTGAAGTGTGTGGGCTGGCAACATTTTCAGCATGTACTATGAAAAAAACGTCCAAACGGACCTTGCAAGATTTGGTCATTTGGTGGAGAATGCCCCTTAGCTCGGGGTGAGAGGTTGCGCGTGCATGTTCGTCCGAGCTGCTGTTCCGGCGAGCTTAGGTCCGGCTTGAGTTAAAGGAGCCATGAAGATGGCAACTGGCAAGGTTAAGTGGTTCAACGACACGAAGGGTTTTGGTTTCATCACAGCCGACGACGGCACGGACGCTTTCGTGCATCATGGCGACATTCAGGGCGAAGGCTTCAAGAGCCTTGCTGAAGGCGAAACCGTAACGTTTGACATGACGCAAGGTCCCAAGGGCCCCAAGGCGATCAACGTTCGCAAGGGCTGAGAATCGCCCACGCATAGTAACCCTCGCCGCCCCGCTTGCGGGGCGGTTTTTTATGCGATGTGCCGGGCGCGAATGGCGGCGATCCACCGCCTGGCGTTTCCGCCGAAGATGTTCTTCACGTCGTCACGCGACAGGCCAAGCTCTTCGCAAGCCTGTCGAATGGCTCGAATCGCTTCGTATACGTAAAGTGTGTAGGTCGCCTCGATGCCGGGGCTCTGGCGGTTCGTGTTGAAGTGAAACGGGTGGCTCGTCAGGTTGATATACGTTCGCCCGCTCCACGTGCGGCGCCCTCGCATGTAGAAGATCGGGTTGTCTGTTCCCCAGCAGATGCGCCGGGGTCCCAGAAGCTCAAGGGCATAACGATGCACCTGCGGGTTGAGCACCGCCGAGTTGTCGAAATACAGCCCTTCATCCTCGGCCAGCAGGGGTAGCGATTCCTGGGCGTGAGGCAGCGTGTAGCTTCTGCCAAGGTGGGCTATGACCAGCGTGATGTCGGGATACTGCTCGCGAATGCGGCGTATCTGCGAGATGTTGCTCGCATGCCCCAGCCGGGCCGACTTGGGTACGTGAAGCGTCACCCACGACCCGCGGGCATTCAACACTTCAAGCTGGTGGTGCGGCAGAAAGTCGAAGATATCCGCCTCAAGATACTTGTCGCGCGAGGTCGGATCCTGCCCGATCATCGCGTAGTACGGCTTGACGCCGATCACGCGAGGATGATCTATGGCGGCAAGCACCTCCTGTCGCGACCAGTGCGGGCTGATTACAGCCAGGGCGTCCCAACCATAACGTTCGCAGCCGAGGCGAAGGTCTTCGTTGCCGCCCTTGATGTCGTAGGACAGATCGGGCATGCCCATCGCCAGGCACGAGAACTTCCTGCCGGGATAGACGATCCGGTGGCATCTGTCGGCGTCGTCGGCGGATATCGGTTCGAGCACCTCGTTCACCCAGTACTGCCGGCGTTTTTCGTCGGTCATCTGCTCGAGCCTTAGCTCGGGCGAGTTGACGTGGGTGTGGGCGTCGTAAATGTCGTGCGGCACGAAATCCTCAAGGTGTTCCTGCCAGAACCGCCTGTCAACATCGTTGTACGACCAGACATGATGCAGATGCTCGTTCATTCTGCTTACGCTCCGGGGCCGGCGATATAGCGTTCATAAAGGCGCGTGTATGCATCCGCGTCGCCCGACGGCTCGACAACGTCGCCGCACGGCGACATTCGCGCGACCACTTGCGCCCAACTCGCCGTGGGTTGAACCATTCTGGCGGCGATGATGGCAGCGCCAAGCGCGCTTGTTTCGCTTTGGGGCATGCATCGAACAGGCAGGCCGACGGCGTCGGCGATGATCCGCCGCGTCGCGGGGCTTGCGGCGGCCTTTCCGCCCGCGCAAAGAACGCCTGGTTTGGCGCCGGCCGACCGGAGCATATCCAGGCGTCGGCGAACCTCGAACGCGAGGCCCTCGACCACTGCTCGCAGCAGATGATTGGCGTTGTGGGCGATGGAAATGCCCGTGATGCGTCCTTTGCCCGTGGCAAGCTGAGGATGGAACACCAATCCATCCGCGCCAGGCCCGGCGGCGATGAGCCGCTCGTCAATCTCCCCAGCCGTTTCGTTCTGCAATCCGCACAGGTCGATGGCCCATTTGAACGATGATCCGCCGTCGTTGAGCGTCAGCAGTTCGCCCCACAAGCCCTCGATCGGATGCGGCGCAAGAAAGGCGCCATCGCAGGGCTTGCCTGGCGGCTTGTCGTCCACCGCCACCAGAACCCAGGCAGTGCCCGCGCCAAGCATTACATCTCCGGGCGCACTGACGCCAAGCCCAAGGGCGCAGGCGTACTGGTCATGCACGGCGGGGGAGATTGGAATTCCCTCCGGAAGCGACGTAAGCCTTGCGATATCCGGGCCGATTCCGCCGGCGGGGCAGTCGGCGGCGATCAAGTCGGGCAGTTGGCGGGGGTCTATCTCAAGCTCGTTAAGCAACTGCTCGTCGGCCTGCTTAAGAAGGGGGTTAAGCAGCATGGCAAGACTAAGCGACGTGGCGTCGTGCGCCCGCCGGCCGCAAAGCCGACCCACGATGCAGTCTCCAACGAAGCCGATGCCAAAGCCGCCATCAAGCCGCGTGTCGCGCTGCGCCCTCAGTCGCAGCAATTGGCCGATGGTTGTGCATGCGCGGTCGTGCCCTGTGTGCCGCAGCAACCAGTCCCCGCCCATTCTTTGCGTGAAATCCCTGTCGAAGGCCGAGCCGCGTGAATCCAGCCAACTGATCACTCGCCCGGCAGGCGCGCCATGCGAATCAAGCAACTGAAGCGCGCCGCCCTGGCTCGAAACGCCCACGGCCGTCACGTTTGCGCCGCTGCCGGCGACCGCGCCGCGAATGGCGGATACCGTCGCCTGGAAAATCTGCTCGATGTCCTGTTCAACGCCGCCTTCGGACGTGTGGAACAACTCCACGCCCGCCTGGCCGCGCGAATGCACTCGCCCGCATTCATCGACGAGAATCGCCTTGACGTTTGTTGTTCCGAGATCGATGCCTAGGAACATGTTAATCCAGTTGAATGTAGTCGGCGTCCATCATCCCGGCAGCCATGCTCAGCCGCCTTCGCGCATCGCCGAAACAGACGGCGTTATGGTGCGGCCCGCCCGCGCGGGCGTAACTGGTCAGCACATCCCGCACATCGCCTGCAAAGCCAAGCTTGAAGTGCGGCATAACCAGATCGCACTGATAGTCCAGGATCTGCGCCGAGGATGCAATGATCCGCCAACGCGAATTCGGCCCAAGCGTCAGTGAACACAAGGTGGCGGGCCCGGCGGCGATGCGCGGCGTCAGCACAAGCTGGCGGTCGATGGTGGGCGCTATGTTGGGTCGAACCACCAGGCGGGGCTTGTCGGGCGATTTCGACATAGCCGGATTCATCTCGCCCATGTGGCTCATCAGTACGGCATTGTGGCCGAAGTCGATGGTGAATATTTCCGAAAACGTCGCCGGGGCGGCCAGGCGGTCCAGAAGCATCGTGCCGACGGAGGCAATGCAGTCGCACTCGCCGCCGAACCCGACGCCCTCGCCCATCAGCCGGCTGATGCCGACGAAAGGCATGGTTCTGGTGGCGCTGTCGTCGCCAAGCGCCAGAAACTGAAACGTCAGTGCGTCCAGGCGGTGGCGTTCGATCAGCGACCGCACGCCAAGCTCGGCCTTCGCCGTAGATTGAAGATCCTGCTGCGAAACGTCATCTGCAACCAGATATGACGATTTATACTCTGCAACCAGCCGCGACGTCTCCCCGCCGTCCGCCGCGTCGCAGGCCTCGTTGTATTCCCGCACGGAAATATGCACCGGCGATGCGCCAAGCGTTGATGTCATGAAGGCGGTGTCGAAGGCCATGTCGCCCATGCCGGGGAACGGATGCCCGATCATGCCGACCCGCGAGCGCCGCACGGCCGCGGCAGCAGCGGCAGCGGAGGCGAAATCGGCAATCCCGGCGGCGCCGGCGTCGTCGAGCAGGTGCGAGGTGACGTAGTGGAACTTCACGCCCGCCCGCAGCAGCACGTTGCACAGATCCTGCGTGCCGTGAACGCCGTGATTGTCGAGCATTTCTCTGGTGGTGAACGACTGGTCCACCGAGAACAGCTCCTGCGTGTTCCAGACGAGTATCGGCAGGGCGGTTCGCTTAAGCGCCCCAGCCGCGGCCAGGGAGGGCGAATACGTCAGCAGGATCACGATGATTGCATCGCATCGGGCTGATTCGCAGTCACGGACGGCGGCGTCTATCTCGTCGGCGGTGCAGGCGGCCGAGGTGAAATGCGCGTCCATGCCGCCAAGGGCGGGCACAACCGCCTGGCGCACCCATTGCTCCCTGCCTTCGATCACGCCCGGCGACAGAGTCTTGTACAATTCCAGCGCCAGGCCGAGAATTCCAATCTTAGTCTTTGACATGATTCTTCCTTTACAACTATGCGGCGGGGCCGTCGCCCCAATCCGGCACGTCAAGCCATTCGCCGTCGCGCTGCGCCGATTTATGAGCCATCACCGCAGGCGCAAGATACCGTGCTGCCTGCCATGCGTCTATCTTCGGGCGGCGATTGTGGACGATCGAATCAACAAATTCATGCACCAGGTGCGGATGCGAACCCTGGTGGCCTCCGTACGCGCTGCCAAGGTCGCCATTGGGCACGAAGCTCTCAAGCACTTCCGGCGGCAGCTTTTCGACAATCATGTCCTCATGACTCAGCGGCGCGTACTTCAAGTCGTGGCGGTTCGCCCAGTAGGCGTGCCCTTCCTCGATCTCAATGAAGTTGCCGTGCGTGCCGTAAAGCTGGAAGCCCTCATAGCACGGGCCGGCAATCCGCCTGAACTCCGCGATGCGGGCGATCATGCCGTTGCTCAGCCGCATGTTGGCGACCTCGTTGCTGAACTCGTTCTTCCACATGTTGTCCAGACGCCACCACTCGTCGTTGGGATACTTGAAGCCCATGCCCGAAATCTTCACCGCCCGCTGGCCAACCACGCTCAGGAAGCCGCCAATGGAATGCGTCGGATAGTGCAGCGGGATGCAGCCGGATTTGGACATGTCCCACTTGTCCTGCCAACGATGCTTGGTGATGTTCTCCAGGTGGCTGTGGGGTATCTGGTAATCGTGGAAGTAGCATCCGGTTGCGTATACGAACTGCCCGAAAGCCCCTTCCTTTGCCTTCTGCCGGCAGAACATCGCGCCGGGATAGTAATATGAAGTCTCGCCGAGCATATACGCCATGCCGGTGGACAGCGTCGTATTGATGATGCGGTCGCACCATTCGAGCATCTCGTCGCCGTCGGGAAGCATGATCAGCGGCACGGCGCTGTAAACGTGCTTGCCGGACTGCATGACCTGCACCGCCTGCGGTGCGTGCAGCCACGGCTGGGTCAGAATGACAATTGCATCCAGATCGGTGCGGCAGATTTCGTCGAGGCTGGAATAACCCTCGCTCAGGCCGAACTGCTCAAGACGGCTGGCCACGCGCTCCGGCAGCGTATCGCACAGGGCGACCCTGCTTACCTCCGGGTGATCTCTAAAGAGCGAGATGAAGCCCGGCGAAAACCGTCCGCAACCGACAATTCCGATACTGATAGACATACATTATCCTTTTCTTCACAGACCCTGTTGTTCGGCGGCCTTTGCGGCGCTTGCACCATTCCACACAACCTCGCACAAGGCTGCCTGGAACGCCATCGGATCGCGCACCTGTATCGCGTTTCTACCGAACACAACGCCACCGGCGCCGGCGGCGACTTCTTTTTCAGCGAGCCCCAGCGCCTCCAGCGGCGTTGGCGTTTTCTCCGCGCCGAGCCCGAAAACCGGCACGGGGCACGTCGACGTAACCGCCTTGAAGTCGCTGGTGTGGAAGGTCTTGATTGCGTCGGCGCCAAGCTCGGCGGCGATTCTGCTGCCGATGCGAACGTCGTCGTGCAACTGCCCGGCGGTCATGTTCATGTGGCCCGTCGGGAAATACTCGCCGATCACCGGAATGCCCAATTTGTGGCAGGATGCGACGGTCGATGCGTAGATCTCGATGTTGGCGGCGTCGCGTTCCTCGTCGCCCGTCTGAAGCGTAAGCGACACCAGCGCGATGTCCATGCCTTCCCGCATCGCATCCTCGACGGCGTAGCACTGCACGCTCTTGGCCTTGCGGTACTTCCAATGAAAGCAATAGACGGTGTTCCAGTTCAGCCGAACAACCGCAAGCGGGCGCTTGTACCCGGCGAAGATCTCGGCGCAATGCCGCAGCATGCCGGGGGCGATAAGCACGCCGTCCACAATCGGGTTGATCTTCGCAGCCGTGGCGGGCAGATCCTCCATGCCGACGATGGGGCCGTCGAACATGCCGTGGTCGATTGCCACGATGACGGCTCTTCCCTTGCCCATAAGCCTCTTGAGACGCATCTGTCTTGAATCCATTTTCACTCCTGAACCATGATGACTTGCACGCCGCCTTGCCTCAGCGCGGCGACTGCCGCCTTGGGCGCACGGGACGTTGTGATAATCGCGTCAATTTCCGAGACAGGCGCATACATCGCCGCCCCGTTCCTGGCGATCTTCGTGTGATCTGCGACGACAACAACCTTGCCTGCGTTGGCGGCCATTCTCTGGGCGATGCGCGCCGTGGCCATGTCGGCGGCGAAACTGCCGCGGGAAGGATCGATCCCCTCGCTGCCGAGAATCGCCAGGCGGGCCGAGAGCTTTTCAAGTATCCATTCCGCTATCGGACCAACCAGATCGGGCGACTTTTCCCTTACTTCGCCGCCAAGAAGCGACACTCGAACCGAGCGCGAGCCCCATAGCTCGCTTGCCACCGCCAGGCTTGCGGTAATGACCTGGCAGGGGCAGTCGCGCGAGGCAAGCGCCTTGGCGGTCTCCAGCGTGGTTGTTCCGGTGTCAAGAAAGACGGTGTCGCCTTCTTTGACCATATCCGCCGCAGCCGCGCCAATGCGCCGCTTTTCGGCGAGGTTGCACCGCCGGCGCTCGTCGAAATTCAGCTCAAGCGTGATCCTCTGGGCGGACATGGCCCCGCCGTAGACGGGCCTTGCGGCGCCTTCCTCAAAAAGCTCGCGCAGGTCTCTTCTCACGGTCATCTCGGTCACCCCGAAGAGCCTTGTAAGCTCGGCGGTCTTGACCTCGCCGTTCTTTTCGAGCAGTTGCCTGATCTTCTGCTGCCGCTGTCGTGATGTCGATGCGTTCGACGCCATGATGTTAGATTATGTTAGGTTCTAACATCCTGTCAATAGAAAACCGCCGCCTGGGTTACGTCGACCTTGCGCGAAACGCCCTGGGTGATTCTCTCATGACTGCCGAAAACGTCCTGCTGAATGCATAAACGCTGGTGAAACCGCAGTCATCGGCGATTTGCGAAATGCTGTCGTCAGTCAGCTTGAGAAGCCTGGCGGCTCGCAGCACCTTGTGCTTGCGGATGTAGAATCCCACGCCGCATCCGAGCAACTGGTGGAAAATCTCCTGAAGGTAGCTTGACGATAGCCCTGCCACCTCGGCCGCGTCCGCCACCCCTTTGAGCCTGCCGGGATCCTCCGAGATAGCCTGCGCCACCTTGTGAATCGCCCGGTAAGAAGGCCCAAGCGGCGGGTCGTCTGTGACCGGTTGAATGGCAACGTTTGACGAACCGGCCCCAAGAAGCATCGACAGGATGATCCTGAGCCTGCTTGACACTATCGGCGATTTTGTGCGATCGGGCATTCGCTTGTTGCGGAAGTCGGCGACGATCCTCTCGATCTCGCCCAGGCACTCGGGGCTGATCGGGACGCATCGGTCGCGAAGCGGCAGAAGCCATTGCGCCTGATCCGCCGCAAACGTGATCATCAACCACGAGAGCTTGGGCGAGGTAAGCCGGATGAAGTGGTGAAACTGGTAGGCGAAAACAAGCAGCGCGCCCCCGTCGGGTATGTTGATAAGCCGACCGTCAATGTGCGCAAGCCCGTCGCCGTGCAGAGCCAGCACCAGCACGAACCGTTCATGATGACTCGGAGCCATGTGCCGGAATCCCTGCCTTCTTGAGAACATAAAGACCCTGGTGGGCCATGTGTCTCCGACCGCCGGCAGCATGCGATAATCCGTGTCATCCAGGGGATGCGAGAAAAGGTCTTCGGCAAGGCTTGTCGCCCTGGCGGTGGCGGACGAATTGTTAAATTTTCTCGACATCATGGTATTTCTATTCAGATCGTCTACATTATACAGTTAAGGCGTTATCACAACAGCATTACTGGAGCGAACTTAAATGGCTAAGCAGTTGACGGGCATTATTGTCGGGGCGGGGCACAGGGGCGTTTTGTACGGCAAGTATGCGTTGCAGGCGCCGGACAGGTTTCGGATCGTCGGAGTTGTGGACCCGCGGGAGCATCGGCGCAAGGCGGCGCTGAGCCAGCACGGGCTTGGCGACGAGGCCGGGTTTGAATCGGTTGAACAGGTTTGCCGAAGCGGCAAAATAGCCGACGTCGCGATAAACGGCACGATGGATTCGCTTCACGTTCCGACAAGCATTGAACTGCTCAAGGCCGGTTACGACATTCTGCTTGAGAAGCCCTTCGCCACCAGCGAGGAACAGATGTGGGATCTGGCCGCAGCCGCCCGCAAGCACAAACGCAAGGTGCTTGTCTGCCACGTCCTGCGTTACACCCCGTTTTACAACAGTATCCGCAGGGAGATTCTAAGCGGCAGGATCGGCAGGATCATCAACATACAGACCAATGAACACGTTTCATATCATCATGAAGCCACCGCCTTTGTGCGCGGCAAGTGGAACCGCCAGGATGTTGGCGGCAGCGGCCACCTGATGGCCAAGTGCTGCCACGACCTGGACCTGCTGGTCTGGATGATGGGAGGCAACCGCCCCGTCACGGTTTCCAGTTTCGGCGACAGGATGTTCTTCAGGACCGAAAACGCGCCCGCCGGTTCGGGCACGCGCTGCATGAAAGACTGCTCGATCGAGCCTCAGTGCCCGTACTCCGCAAAGAAGATCTACATCGAGCAGGAACTGTGGGGCGACTACGCATGGGAGGATGTTGAGCATTGCGACCTTAAGGACAAAGCCTTCAAGGAAGAGCACATGCGCAACACGAGCAGATACGGCAGATGCGTTTGGCGCTGCGATAACACCGTGGTTGACCATCAGTCGGTGATGGTGCGGTTCGCGGATGGCGCGACCGCGACGCACAACATGGTCACCGGTACAGCCCGGCCTTGCCGAACCATTCACATTCTCGGCGAAAAGGGCGAGATATTCGGTGTATTCGAAGACTACCGCTACGAGGTCCGCCTTCCCGACCCCGCAACCGCCCCGGACCGATTCACGCATGAAGAGCATTCCGTGGTTCAGGCAACCGGGACGGACGGCATGGGCGGCGACCACGGCGGCGGCGACATGCGCCTGGTGGCGGACTTTGTCGAGCACGCACTGGGCGGCAAGGCGTCCATTGCATGCACTTCATTGGATACGTCGAT
>JAAYCO010000194.1 GCA_012729725.1 Planctomycetota bacterium | reverse complement strand
TGTATTGAACCACCTGCCGATATGCTTTACATTCGCCTACTCAGGCTGGACCTTCAGGCTAAGGGGCCGGTTCGGCGAACAAGCAGCTACTGAAACGGTATTAACAGGAACGCGGGCGCGATGGATCGATCGCTCACCATCCACCCGACGGCGCCAACGGAGCTTAACCATGGCCGATACTATAGAAGCGTTCGTCTCCCGACTCCAAACCCAGGGGCTTGAACAGGGCAAGAAGGCCGCCGAGCAGATCAAGGCCGACGCCGATGCCCAGGCCCAGCAGATAATCCGCAAGGCGCAGGATGAAGCACGAAAAATCGTCCAGGACGCCGAGGCGCAGGCAAAGGCCGTCAAGACCCGCACAAGCGCCGAACTCGAGCTGGCTGCAAGAGATACGCAACTGCGGCTCCGGGACGCGCTTGTCAAAAGCATCGAGGCCGTCATCCGGCGCGGGGCCGAGGAAAAACTCCGCAACCGCGAGTTTCTCTCCGGCGTGATTCACGAACTCATCCTCGCCTACGCCCACGCCGACATCGAGGGCAAGGTGATGGAGATTCATGTGGATGAACCCACCCGTCACCAGCTTGTCGATTGGGTAATGACCGAAATCACCGCCAAAGTGGGCGACAAAATCTCGCTCGAACTCCAGGACGGCCTCAGGCAGGCAGGCTTCGAGTACTCCATCAACGGCTCGACCGTCGAAGTAACGCTCGACAGCGTCACTGCCGCCCTTAAGTCGCTCGTGGGGCCGCATATCCGCGAACTGCTCGACAAGGCCCAGGGCCAGGAGAAGTCCTAGTCAATGGGTTACCAATACCAGCTAACCGCGCTGGGATCGCTTGGCCCGCTGGGCTCGGCGCCGCCCATGACCCTGAGGCAGCTGCTCGACCACCTCGACGGTGACGAGGCAGCCCTTGAGCTGGTTCGCGCGATCCTGCTTAGCGACGACCTGATGCAGCGCGACGCCGTGCTCGCCGGCGAGATCGACCAGGCCCAGCCCGTGGTGCTCACGGTGCAGCAGGCAACGAACAACGCCCCGCTGCCGGATGAGCTTGCCCCGGCGCGAGATGGCTCGAAGATCCCCGGCGACGCCGTGTGGGACGCCTATTTCCGGCACGTTCGCAACGTCGCGGGCCGGCTGCGAAGCGAATTTCTGGACCAGTGGGCCCAGTTCGAGGTCTCGCTTCGCAACGCGCTTGCTGCCGCCCGCGCCAAGGCGCTTGGGCTGGATGCTTCGCATTACACCGTCGCCGCCGATCTGTCGGGCGGCGATAAGTTCGAATCAGTCATCGGCGAATGGGCGGCCGCCCCGGACCCGATGGCCGCCCTTAAGGCCATCGACCGCGCCCGATGGGAATGGCTGCGGCAAAACGACAAGTGGTTCTCGTTCAACCGCGACGAACTTGCCGCCTACGCCGCCAAGCTGATGATGTTGCACCGGTGGCACAGGCTTAGCTCGCCGGCACGTGATCAATAAGCAAAGGAATTAACCGTGAACGGAAAGATAGTCGCCGTCTTCGGAAACATGGTCGTGGCCAGCATCCCCGGCCGCGTCGTCCAGAACTCCGTTGGCTACTGCAAACGCGCCGACGGCGCAAGCCTGCTCAGCGAAGTCATCCGAATCCGCGGAACCGTCGCGGACCTTCAGGTCTTCGAGGAAACACGCGGGCTAAAGGTCGGCGACGAAGTCGAATTCACCAGCGACATGCTCTCGGTCACGCTGGGCCCCGGCCTGCTTGGCCAGATATTCGACGGCCTGCAGAACCCGCTTCCGAAGGTCGCCGAGAAAGCCGGCTTCTTCCTGACGCCCGGCGTGTACATCTCCGGCCTCGACCAGCAGCGAAAGTGGGACTTTACGCCCGTCGCCAAGGTTGGCGATAGCATAATCGCCGCCCAGTCGCTTGGAACCGTGCCCGAGAACATGTTCGAGCATCACATCATGGCCCCGTTCACGCTTCGCGGAACGGCGAAGGTTGAAAGCATCGTCCCGGCCGGACAGTACACGGTTGAGCAGGAAATCGCCGTGCTGGTCAACGAGCAGGGCGAGAAGATTTCGGTCAAAATGCAGCAGGACTGGCCGGTGAAGCGGGCGCTGAACATCTCGCGCCGCAGGCTTATGCCCACCGAGCCGCTGACGACGCGAGTGAGAATCATCGACTCGCTGTTCCCGATCGTTCGCGGCGGCACGTATTGCATTCCCGGCCCATTCGGGGCGGGCAAGACCGTGCTTCAGCAGATCACCAGCCGGCACGCAGAAGTGGACATCGTCATCATCGCCGCCTGCGGCGAGCGAGCCGGCGAAGTGGTCGAAACCATCCGCGAGTTCCCCCAGCTTATCGACCCGCGAACGGGCAAAAGTCTGATGGAGCGGACGATCATCATCTGCAACACGTCGGCAATGCCGGTGGCCGCCCGAGAGGCTTCGGTGTACACGGCTGCGACGCTGGCGGAATACTACCGCCAGATGGGCCTGAACGTGCTGCTGCTCGCCGATTCGACCAGCCGCTGGGCACAGGCCATGCGCGAGGTCTCGGGCAGGCTTGAGGAAATTCCCGGCGAAGAGGCGTTTCCGGCGTATCTCGAAAGCCGCATCGCGGGCTTTTACGAGCGGGCCGGGCAGATCGAGCTTCACAACGGCAAGCTGGCGTCGCTGACGATCGGCGGCACGGTAAGCCCCGCCGGCGGCAACTTCGAAGAGCCGGTTACGCAGTCAACGCTGAAGGTCGTCGGCGCGTTCCACGGGCTGTCCCGCGCAAGAAGCGACGCTCGGCGGTATCCGTCAATCGATCCGCTGGATTCGTGGAGCAAGTATGTCGGCATCATCGAGCCGTCGAAGGTGGCCCGCGTTCGAGCGCTGCTCAAGCGCGGCAACGAGATCTCGCAGATGATGACCGTCGTCGGCGAGGAAGGCACAAGCACCGGCGACTTCACGACGATGCTCAAGGCGGACTTCTTCGACAACGTTTACCTTCAGCAGAACGCGTTCGACAAGGTGGACGGCGCAACGCCCAAGGACCGCCAGGTGTTCGTGTTCGACCGGGTGCTTGGCGTGCTGGACAAGGATTTCGACTTCAAGGACAAGTCGGTCGCCCGCAAGACGATGGTCGCGGCGACGGACATGTTCCGCAACTGGAACTACGCAGCCGAGGGCAGCGAGGAATACAAGAAGCTGCTTGGCGACATCGAGGCGTTCATCGAGTCCGGCGCGATCGCACAGGCGGCGGCTGAATAACGATATCGCCCACGAGGCGAAGTGAAAGGTTCTCAAGATGCGAAAGTACTACGACCAGATAACACGCATCGCCGGTAACGTTGTCACGGTGCAGGCAAGCAACGTCGGCTACGACGAGCTGGCGGTTGTTTCGACCTCTCGCGGGCCGAGTCTCGCCCAGGTGATCCGCCTCGAAGACGGGCACGTGTCGCTTCAGGTGTTCGCGGGCACGCAGGGCGTTTCCACTGGCGACAAGGTTCGGTTCCTGGGCAAGCCCATGCAGGTTCCCTACAGCGGCGACCTTCTGGGGCGTGTATTCGACGGTAGCGGCCGGCCCCGCGACGGCAGGCCCGTGGTCGAAGGAAAGCCCGTTGACATCGGCTCGCCCGCCGTCAACCCCGTGCTGCGCCGAATGCCCGACAAGATGATCGAAACCGGCATTCCGATGATCGACGTGTTCAACTCGCTGGTCGAATCGCAGAAGCTTCCGATATTCTCGGTCGCCGGCGAGCCGTACAACGAGCTTCTGGCCCGCGTGGGCCTTCAGGCCCAGGCCGACGTGATTCTGCTTGGCGGCATGGGCCTTCGCCACGACGACTATCTGAAATTCCGCGACACGTTCGACCGCGGCGGCGTGCTTGGCAGAACCATCATGTTCATTCACACCGCAGCCGACCCGGTGGTCGAAGCGCTGCTCGTGCCCGACCTGTGCCTGGCCGTGGGCGAATCGTTCGCCCTCGAGGGCAAGCGGGTGCTGGTTCTGCTGACCGACATGACCGCCTTCAGCGACGCGCTGAAGGAAATCGCCGTCACGATGGAGCAGATTCCATCCAACCGCGGCTATCCCGGCGACCTTTACACCCAGCTTGCAAGACGTTACGAAAAGGCGGTCGATTTCGACGGCGCCGGCTCGATGACGCTTCTGGCGTGCACCACCATGCCCGGCGACGACGTCACGCACCCAGTGCCCGACAACACCGGGTACATCACCGAAGGCCAGTTCTACCTGCGAAACGGGCGTATCGAGCCCTTCGGGTCGCTCTCGCGCCTCAAGCAGCAGGTCAACGGCAAAACACGCGACGACCACCGCGCGATCATGGACTCGTGCATCCAGCTTTACGCACTCTGCCGCGAAAGCCGCGAAAAACGGGACATGGGCTTCGAAATGTCACCGTGGGACAAAAAGCTGCTCAAGTACGGCGATATGTTCGAGAAGGGCATCATGAACCTCGAAGTGAACATTCCGCTCTTCGAGGCGCTCGACCGCTGCTGGACGATCCTGGCAGAGTGCTTCGAGCCTGCCGAGATCGGCATCCGCCGAGCGATTATCGACGCCCACTGGCCCAAGGAAAAGGCAGCCCAGAGCGCCTGATAAACATGGCCAAGAAGATCAAACTAACCCGGCCGGAACTTAAACGCCAACGCGACGCGCTGGCGAGGTTCGAGCGCTATCTGCCAATGCTTAAGCTCAAGCAGCAGCAGTTGCAGATTACGCTGCGCGACATCGAGCTGCGCCACAGGCAGGCGCAGGCGGATGTCGCCGACGCAAAACGCAGGTTCCAGCCTTACGAGCCGCTGCTTGGCGACCGCGCGGGCGTTGACGTTCGCGGGCTGGCGAAACCAAGCAACGTCGAAACGTCGCGGATGAACATCGCCGGCGTGTCGATTCCGGTGCTCAAGAACGTGGAATTCCCGCCCGCCCAGTACAGCCTGTTTTCCACGCCGGCATGGGTGGACCAGGCGATTGAACGCCTTCGGGCGATAAGCAGGCTATCCGCCGAGGCCGACGTGCTCGCACAGCAGCACACCCTGCTTACCGACGAGCTTACAAAGATCATCCAGCGAGTGAACCTCTTCGAGAAGATCAAGATTCCCGAGTCGCGCGAGGCGATTCGGATTATCCGCATACGGCTTGGCGACGAGATGACCGCGGCCGTGGGCCGGGCCAAGATGGCAAAGGGACGATTGCAGGCCGACAACGAGCAGGGCGGACCCGCCATCGAAGAGCCCACGGAGGAAGTGGCGACATGATCGTCAGGATGTACAAGACGCACGTTGCCTGCGCGCGGGAAGACCGCGATAAGCTGCTGTCGATTCTGCGCGACATGGGCGTGATTCACCTTCAACCCGTTGACGCGGGCAAGGCCCAGGCAGACGCACCGACGCTTTCGGCCATCGACCAGCTTGGGCGGGCGATTCAGATGCTCGAATCGATCGAGCCAGCCGGCGAAACGCCGGATGTCGATCCGCTTGCCGCCGCAGCCGAGGCGATGGAAATCGACCGCCGGGCGTCCGAGCTTCGCGCCAAGCTGGCGAACCTGCACAGGATGGTCGAGCAGTTGGAAATCTGGGGCGATGTTCGCCTTGAGCAGTTCGCGCAGCTCGAAAAGCAGGGCCTGCACATTCGCTTTTACGCAGTGGACGCTGCCGATGCCGGCAGGGCCGATCTTGGCGCGGATTGCGTGCAGATCGTCGGACAGTATGACAAGAAGCGTGCGCTCGTCGCGGCAGTGTTCACCAACGCGCCCGCCGACGAAGCGCCGCAAGGCGCGGAACTCGTCCCGCTGCCGACTCAGGATCGCCCGGCAGTGCTGGCTGAGGCGCGGATCATCGACGAGGAACTCATGGGCGGCCGAACGCGCCTCTCCGCGCTGGCCAACCTGTTGCCCGCGATGCGAAAGCAACGCGCGAAGCTCCAGCAGGAAGCACAGTGGACCGTCGCGTCAAGAAGCGGGCTCGATGACAGCAACTTCTTCGCCATCCAGGGCTGGGTTCCGCGGGATCGCTCAGCGACGCTTGGCGAAGAGCTGCTTGCCTGCGGCGTGCATTCGGCAGTGGAGATACTGGAGCCCGCGCCGGAAGAAAACCCGCCCACGCTGGTGCGTTACGCCCGCTGGGCAACGCCGATAAAGGGACTTTTCGACATCCTTGGCACGTCGCCGGGTTATCGCGAGATAGACCTGTCGAGCTTCTTCATGATCGCTCTGCCCCTGTTCGCGGCGATGCTGATCGGCGACTTCGGCTACGGGCTGATATTCGCCCTCGTGCCGCTGCTGATGTACCGCCGGCTGACGAGCGACCGCGCCAACAAGCCCAAGATCGACCTTCTGATAGTGGTTGGTGTTGCGACGATGATATGGGGCGTGCTGACGGCGACGTATTTCGGCATGACGCCCGACACCTTCCGCCAGTGGGGCGCTACGGGCGCGATCATTGCGGACATAACCGCAGCCGCCGGCCCGCTGTACTCATCCGACGCCGAGGCCGGGCGAAACCTGCTGATCAAGGTGAGCTTCATCATCGGCATAATCCACCTGACGCTGGCGCACCTGCGTCGGGCGGCGTTTCTGGCGCCAAGCCAGCAGGCCGTCGCCGAGATCGGGTGGGTCGTGTTCATGTGGGGCATGCTTGGCGTGATATGGAGCCTGTTCTTCGGCGCCTCGGGCGGCATGCTTATGCCGGCGACGGCGATTTACTGGCTGCTTGGAATCGGCGGGGCGATGGTGGTTCTGTTTCTTTCGCCCGACGCCAACCCCGTCAAGCGGGTGGGCAAGGGGCTTGCCAACGCGCTGCTGCCCGCGCTTGGCACGTTCAGCGACACGATGAGCTACATTCGGCTTATGGCGGTCGGCCTGGCGAGTTACTACATCGCCGATGCGTTCAACCGCATGGCGGGCGATCTTGCCGGGGCGGCGACGTGGGCAGCGGGCGGGCCGGTGCTGGTGCTTGGGCACGCGCTCAACATCGCGCTGGCGATGATTGCTATCTTCGCGCACGGCGTGCGCTTGAACATGCTCGAGTTTTCGAATAATGCCGGCGTGCAATGGGCGGGCTACAACTACGAGCCCTTCGCCGCACAACAGATCAAGGAGAATTGACAGTGGACATTACCGGACAGTTGATGATGGCGATACCGTTGGGCCTTGGCGCCCTTGGCAGCGCGTTGGGAATTGGAGCAGCCGGCAAGGCTGCCGCCGGCGCATGGGCCCGAGAAGCCCGCGAAGGCAAACGCCTTAGCTTCTCATACATCATTCTCGTGGGCATGCCGCTTTCGCAGACGATTTACGGGCTGATTCTCTCGCTCGTGGGCCTGGCGCCCCTGACCGTCGGCGATAACGCCGCAGCCGGGGCTGCATTCAGCGGCGCTCTGTTCAGCATCGGCCTGGCCGGCGGCCTTGCCGAAATGTTCAGCGCCTGGATGCAAGGCGCCATCGGCGGCGCCGCCTGCCGAGCACTCGCGGAAGGCGAAGGCAAAGGCCTGGCGTTCATGATCATCGCTATGGGCATAGCCGAAACCGTCGGCCTCTTCGGTTTCGTCTTCCCATTGCTGATCCTGCCAAAGGTGTAAGCGAGAAAACCAGCACGACGCGTAAAGCCCCGCATGGAAATGCGGGGACCTGAAAACCTTCGCGCAGCGAAACCACGCCGTTTGCTGTTTTGGTTCGCGTCATGATTATCGCGCGAAAAACAAATACAACGGCGAGGTGTCGCTCCGCGACTGAAGTCAGGTCCCCGCATTGCCATGCGGGGCTTCGTCCGTCGTGCTGGTTTTCGATATATGGATGTAATTCGCGCGACTTGTCCGCTTCGGGGGCTTTCGGTATACTTCGACATGCAGTCGGGCGCATAGCTCAGTTGGCTAGAGCGTGTCCCTTACAAGGACGAGGTCACAGGTTCGAGTCCTGTTGCGCCCAGTCGCCTGTATACTCCACGTTGGCAAAAGGCTTACCCATGCCATACAAGCAGATAGACCCAATGCGAATCCAAACGCTTGGGCTGAACGAACGCGAAAGCCTGCTGGACATTCGCACGGTGGCTGCCGATCCTTCCGCGCCCGCCCCAGACGCCCCAGCGATCAACCGCCAGATCGATCTGCTTGCCGCCAGAATCGCAAAGGCACGCGCCAACGGAGCATCAGTAATGCTGGCCTACGGCGCTCATCTTATAAAGAACGGCGGGGGGCCGCTGCTTATCGAACTGATGCGTCGCGGCCTCGTTACGCACCTGGCTACCCAGGGCGCGGGAATCGTGCACGACTGGGAATTCGCACATGATGGCCGCTCAAGCGAAGATGTCAGAACCAACGTCCCCCTCGGCCGATTCGGAACGTGGAGCGAAACCGGCGTCGCCGTCAATCTTTCGGCGCTCGCAGGCGCGACGGCAGGAATGGGGCTGGGAGAATCAATCGGCAGATTCGTCCTCGACGACGGCGTGATGCTGCCGGATGTTGGGGACCTCAAATCCGCGATCGCCGCCCAGAGCGATCACCCGCTGACGGCAGCGCGGGCCGACCTGCTGCAAGCCATGACTGCCTTCGGCCTGAGCGGCGGCAAGTTCGGCATGACGCACCGGTTCAAGCAATCCTGCGTGTGCGCCCAGGCGTGCGCGATGGGCGTGCCGCTGACCGTGCATCCCGGAATCGGATACGACATATACGCCAATCACCCCATGTTCAGCGGCTCGGCCATCGGAAGGACCAGCCAGACCGACGCCCGCGTATTCGCCGCAGGCGTGTTGAACCTGTCGGGCGGCGTTTATCTTTCCGTCGGGTCAGCCATCATGAGCCCGCAGATTTTCGAGAAGGCCCTGAGCCTGGCGAACAACCTTCGCATTCAAGACGGCCTGGGGCCGATCAGCGGGCATTCGATTGCGATAGTGGATATCCAGAACGGCGGCGGTTGGGATTGGTCGCGCGGCGAGCCGCCAAAGGATAATCCCGCCTATTACCTGCGATTCTGTAAGTCCTTCCATCGCATGGGCGGCGCGGTTGATTACCTCTGCGGCGACAACGTTACGATATTGCACTGTTTGCTGAAAAACGCTGAAGCCCCGCATGGAAATGCGGGGACCTGAATTCAGTCGCGGAGCGACACCTCGCCGTTGCATTTGTTTTTTTGTGTGCGATGATCACGGCGCGAATCAAACAGCTACGGCGAGGATTCGCTGCGCGATGGTTTTCAGGTCCCCGCGTTTCCACGCGGGGCTTCGTGCGTGGCGATGGTTGCGTTGCATGGATGTATATGATGAATGACGCCAAAAAACTGGTTTATGTATTGTGCATCCTTGTTGCGGTTGCGGGGCAACTTGGCGCGCAAACTTCTGCGCCGTCGGATCTGCCGCCGGCGACAAAGGTCGAGGCAATCGAGCGTTGTGTGCGCTTGTCGCCGTCGGAGCAACGGCTGTTCGAGATGTCGCTGGGTCAGCGCGACAACCTGCACATGCCCGTCGTGCTGATGTTCATGTCGCGGCTGAGGGTTGCGCCGTCGCTCGACTCTGCCGACTGGAACCAACTCGACGCCCCGGCAGCGGCCAATCTTCTGTCCCGTCCGGAGCGATACGCCGGCGAGCTTATGCGAATCACCGCTCACGTGTTGCGAGTTGTGGAATTCGCGCCCAACAAAAGGTTTGTGCCGTCGGCGTACTGGCCCGCGTCCAACGGGCCGCTGTGGCGCTACGACTGCCAGACGAGCGACGGCGCGCCGATTACCGTGTTCAGTCACCTTGCTCCGATCAAAGTTCTTGGCGAACCCAGCAGCCGCGATGAAGACGGCGACGGCGCGTACGTCAATCGCCCACCCGTCGAATTCGCCGGCGTGTTCTACAAGGTGCACGACGGCACAACCGGCGACAAAACGCCATGCTCTTTTCCGGTGGTGCTGGCGTTGCAGATGCGAGAGGCGCCCGGGGCCGCCAAAACCGCAGCCGCCGACAAAAGCTCGCAAACCATAATGATCGTGATTATCGCCCTCGCCGGCGGATTCCTTATCTTCAGACGCCAGATCAGCCTCAAGAAAAGGGAAGACGCCCAGGCGGCGGAGGAATCATACAGACGGACGCGGCTGGCGGCCTTCGATCGCCCCGTCACGCAAGAGGCGGATGCGGATGCGGAGGTTGATCCGGATCTTCGCACCGCGGCAGAGGATTTTCGCCGCCGAAAGGAAGGCGTGGATGAAGTTGACGGTTCCAATTAACCTGCCCCACGCCCCGTATGACGTGCAGATCGGCGCGGGCGTGCTGGGCTGCCTGGCGGACCTGCTTGAAACCATGCGGGCGTCGTCGGTCGTTGTGATTGCCGATGAACGCGTTGACGCACTGCACGGCGGGGCGTTGCGGGATGTGCTCTCGCGCACGAAGCTTGCCTCAGCCGTGCTGACGTTCCCGGCTGGGGAGGCGAGCAAGAACCTCGCCACGTACGGCAGGCTGCTGGACGGGCTTTTCGACGTCCGGCCCGCGGTGGACCGGCGGACGGTCATCGTGACGTTTGGCGGCGGCGTCGCCGGCGACATGGGCGGCTTCGTGGCTGCGTCGGCGCTGCGCGGGCTTCGGTTCATCCAGTGCCCCACAACGCTGCTGGCCGACGTTGACGCATCCGTCGGCGGAAAGACCGGCCTCGATCACAAGGCGGGCAAGAATCTCATCGGGGCGTTCCATCAGCCAAGCGGCGTGCTGATAGACACGGCCATGCTCAAAACGCTCGACGACCGGCAGCTTTCGAACGGCCTGGCCGAGTGCGTAAAGCACGGCGTCATCCGCGACGAGAGCCTGTTGACGCATCTTGAAAGCGCGCGAGACGCGATATTCGCCCGCGACGAGGCGACGCTTGGCGACCTGGTTGCTCGCAACGTGCGCATCAAGGCGCGGGTTGTGCTTGCCGACGAGCGCGAGGCGAACATCCGCGAGATTCTCAACTTCGGGCACACCGTCGGCCACGCCGTTGAGGTAATGGGCGGGTACGACAAACTGCTGCACGGCGAGGCAGTTGCGATAGGCATGGTGATGGCGCTGCGGCTGGCGCGGCGGCGAGGGCTTATCGATGACGCATCCCGCACCCGCGTGGAAGATTTGCTGGCCCGACTGAATCTGCCGACCCGCTGCGACAATATCGATGCGGACCGCCTGTGGGAAATAATGTTACACGACAAGAAGGCCCGCGGCGGCAAGGTTCGGATGATCCTTCCGCTTCGACTCGGCGAAGTCGCCGTCTTCGACGACGTAACCTCCGCCGAAATCGCCGAAACGATCATCTAAACAACACCCAACCACAAAACCAGCAAGACGCAAGAAGCCCCGCATGGCAATGCGGGGACCTGAATTTAGTCGCGTAGCGACACCTCGTCGTTGTATTTGTTTTTTGTGCGTTAATCCCGGCGCGAATCAAACAGCAAACGGCGAGGATTCGCTGCGCGAAGGTTTTCAGGTCCCCGCGTTTCC
>JAAYCO010000193.1 GCA_012729725.1 Planctomycetota bacterium | reverse complement strand
CGGCGTTTGGCCATAGAACTTAAGCCTTGTTGGAATGCTCTTTGATGTAGTCGATAGCCTGGCCGACCGTCTGGATCTTCTCGGCCTCTTCGTCAGGAATGCTCAGCTCGAATTCGTCTTCGAATTCCATGACCAGCTCGACCGTGTCCAGCGAGTCCGCGTTGAGGTCGTTCACGAACGACGTTTCACGTGTGATTTCGCTCTTGTCCACGCCCATCTGCTCTGAAACGATCTCGATAACCTTGTCTTGAATTTCGTCGGCCACTTTTAATCTCCATCTGCTGTTTACTGTACCTGAACATCGGGCCGGATGCTGCGCCCGCCTTGTAGGCGGCGGTACTATAGCGTGACGATTGACCTCACGCAATAGCTTCGCGACGCCAAATCAAACTTTTGTCAAAGGCTGCATAAAGCCTTACGTGTGCATTCCGCCGTCAACGCTCAATACTTGCCCGGTAATGTACGCCGAGGCCTCGGATGCGAGGAAACCCACGGCCCTTGCAATGTCGCCGGGCGTCCCGAAACGCTCCATCGGAATTTGCGCCAGGGCCATGTCCTTGGCCTGCTGGGGAAGCACATCCGTCATGTCGGTCTTGATGAAACCGGGGGCAACGGCGTTCACTCGGACGCTTCTCTTTGCCAGTTCCTTCGCTGCCGACTTCATCAGGCCCAGCATGCCCGCCTTGGACGCAGCGTAGTTGGCCTGTCCGCGGTTGCCTTCGAGCCCGCTGTAGCTGGACATCATGACGATAGCGCCCTTGCGCTGCCTCATCATGATCTTGCCCGCCGCCCGGGTGCCGATGAAAGCGCTCATCAGGTTCACCTTCAGCACAAGCTCCCAGTCTTCATCGGACATCATAAGCACGATGTTGTCGCGAGTGATTCCTGCGTTGTTCACCAGCACGTCCAGTCGGCCGTGCTTCTCGGCAACCTGCTCGATCGTCGATGTGAACGCGGCACTATTGGTCACATCCACCACGGCGGTTTCCAGATTGTCGCCGGGATTGCCCAAAGCGCCGGGCAGGGCGTCGAGCAGGTCTTTCTTAAGATCGACCGCCACGACCTTCATGCCCATTCCAAGCAGTTCGCGGCAGATTTCAAGCCCGATGCCTCTGGCGCCGCCTGTGACTATCGCAACTTTTCCCTTATCAGCTTCCATATTTCCTTCCTTCTCATTCGCGGGCATTCCATATGGGCCGATGCCGCGAGTCTTGTTTGTGCCTCAATACCAGACAGGCCCCAACGGGTAAAGGAATATCAAGCTTCCGCGGCGAGTTTCTCAACCGCTTCGCGTCCGTTGACGACCACTACTTCCGTTCGCCTGCTGATTCGCCGCATCAGGCCCGCAAGCACCTTGCCCGGGCCGATCTCGTAAAACCGCTCGACCCCGCGGGCAAGCAGCAACTCCATCGACTGCTGCCATCTCACCGCGCCGGTCAACTGCGAGAGCAACCTTGCCGAAGCGCCACACATGCAACCGTAGGGCTGGGCGTCCACGTTGGCGACGATCTCCACGCCGTCGGAGGCGAACGCCTGCGCCAGCAGAACGCAAGGTCTGCTTTTGTCGGCAGTTACGCCGGTCGGCGACGAGAACGAAACCTCGCCCAGCGCCTTGGAAAGCTCGTCGGCGGCGGGCTTCATGAAACTGCTGTGGAACGCCCCGGCCACTTTTAAAGGAATCGCGCCGCTGGCGCCGTGGTCCTTGGCCATTTCCTCGGCGCGCTTGCATGCTTCGACGCTGCCGGAAAGCACGATCTGGCCCGGCGCGTTGAAATTCGCGCAGGTAAGCACGCCGTCGCCCGCAGCCGACTGGCAAAGCTTGTTGGCTGCCGGTTCGTCAAGTCCCATTATGGCGATCATGCCAGACGGACCGGCGGTTGCCGCCGCCTGCATGGCTGCGCCGCGACGGGCGACAAGTTTCAGCGCGTCTACGAAGCCCACGGCGCCGGCTGCGAAAAGCGCGGTGTATTCGCCAAGGCTCAAACCCGCCATGTGCGCGGGGCGCATGGCGGCGATTTTCTCGTCGGGCATTCTCGACGTCATGGACGCCAGAATCGCCGCAGAGACGGTGAATATCGCCGGTTGGGCGATGTCGGTGCGGTTTAGTTCTTCTTCGGGCCCTTCGAAGCACAGCTTCTTGATAGGAAGGCCGGTGATCTTCTGGGCCTCGTCGAAGACATGCCGTGCTGCCGCGAACGTCTCATACACGTCCTTGCCCATTCCGACGTGCTGCGCGCCCTGGCCTGGAAATATGAATGCGATCTTAGCCATCTCTCGCTCCATCGATTGTGGCTTTGTCCTAAGCACTGTGCAATGAGGATTGCACAGTGCTAGAGCAGGCGATCAGTAGAACAGGTGAGCAGGAGAAAATACAATGAACAACCCGTAGACATTCTGCTACGGTATGCGCTTCGCCTGCGGTCTCCTGTTCACCTGCTCGACTGTTCATACTTTTCCACATTCCACTTAGAGTTTGATCACGCTGCCGGCCCAGGTAAGGCCCGCGCCAAACGCAACCAGCATGATCGTGTCGCCGGTCTTGATTCGCCCCAGTCGCCATGCCTCGTCGAGTGCAACCGGTATCGAGGCGGCCGAGGTGTTTCCGAAGCGTTCAATGTTCATGTACACCTTCTCCAGCGGGAAGTTGTACTTTTCGGTTGCCGAGGCGATGATGCGGACGTTCACCTGGTGGGGGATCACCATGGCCACGTCGTCGGTGCTCAGGCCGCACTTGCTCATGCAGTCGCCCAGAAGCCACTGCATTTTCTCAACGGCGAACTTGTAGACGTCTCTGCCTCGCATCTTGACGAAGTGCATTCCGTCGTCAACGCTCTTGTGTGTAGCGGGCGTACGTGAACCGCCGCCTGGAACGTGAATAAAATCCCATCCCGTGCCGTCGGCGTGCATCACGTTATATATGACGCCCTTGTTGGGCTCGGTTGTGGCTTCAAGGACGACGGCGCCCGCGCCGTCGCCAAAAAGAATGCAACTGCCGCGGTCGGTATAATCGGTCACTCGGCTGAGGGTGTCGGCGCCTATCACAAGAATGCGGCGGTACATGCCGGTTTCGATGTATTTGCAGGCAGTGGTCAGGCCGTAAAGAAAACCGCTGCAGGCGGCAATGATGTCAAAGGCGGGCACGCCCGTTGCGCCAAGCTGGGCCTGCACAAAACACGCGGTTGCCGGGAATGGCATTTCGGGGGTGACGGTGCAGCAGATGATAAGATCCAGATCGGTCGGCTCGAAGCCGGCGTTTTTCAGGGCGACCCTGGAGGCTTCGACCGCGAGGGTGGCGGTGGTTTCGCCTTCCGAGGCTACCCGGCGCTCTTTAATGCCGGTGCGCTGGGTGATCCATTCATCAGATGTTTCAATGAACTTCTCGAAATCGGCGTTAGTGAGCACCTTCTGAGGAAGGGCGGCGCCGATGCCAACGATCTTCGCCCTTTGGGCGTCAGCCATTAGTAACCCTCTGTCCTTGGGCCAGAAATTCCATTATCTGGTCGTTTATGTTGCACTGCACAAACTGCCTGGCCACGCGGACGGCGTTCTTGAAGCCTCGCCAGTCGCTGGCGCCGTGGCAGATTATGCAGATTCCGCCGACGCCCAACAGAGGCGCGCCGCCGTACTCGTTGAAGTCGAACCTGGTCATCAGTCCCTTGGCGGCGGATCGCATTACTTCAATCCGTTCGCCGGCGAGCGTCTTCAGTTCGTCAAGCAGGCCGCTTACAAGCCCGCCAATCATGCCTTCCATGAGCTTGAGAATGACGTTTCCGACGAACCCGTCGCACACCATCACGTCGCAGGTTCCGCGGAAGAGGTCGCGCCCTTCAACGTTTCCGATGAAGTTGACGTTCGGGTCGTCTCTGAGCAGTTCTCGCGTGCTCCGGACGAGGTCGTTGCCCTTGGCGTCTTCCTCGCCGATGCTCAAGAGGCCGACGCGCGGGCTGGCGATTCCGCAGATTCTCTGGGAGTAAATCGACGACATGACGCCGTACTGGTGAAGGTGCTGCGGCCGGCAGGCGACGTTGGCGCCCACGTCGCACAGGACCACCGGTCCGTGATACGTCGGCGTAACCACAGCAATTCCGGGGCGATGCACTTCCTTGAGGCGGCGAAGGTTCATCTGGGCAGCGGCCACGAACGCGCCGGTATTGCCCGCCGACACGCAGGCGCCGATCAGGCCGTCGCGCGCAGCTTGCGTCATCACGCTCATGGAGTTCTGAGGCTTGACACGAATCGCCTCGACGGGCTTCTCGTTCATCGTGATAACGTGCTCGCAATGCACGATCTCGATGAAAGATTCCCAGTCGCTGTGCGCCGATAGTCGTTCGAGTAGGGCGTCTTTCCTTCCGAACAGGACTATCCTGTCTTCAGGCAAAAGATGCTCGCGTGCAGCCAGCGCGCCCTTTATTTCCTCGACGGGGGCGAAATCTCCCCCCATGGCGTCAATGCCGATCCGCATGGATCAGCTCTCCTTCTTGGTCTCAAGCGAGAGCCCGGGCCTTACATAGCCGCAATTATCGCACGCCGCGTGCGGCAGCTTGGCCTTGTTGCACTTCGGGCAGTCAGACAGATTTGCCGGACGCCGGGCATGATGGGCACGCCTGCTGCGGGTTCGAGACCTGCTGAGTTTTTGCGTTGGTAACATTGTGAATACCTCTTTTGTCCTATCTTTTTCGCAGGAACACTAGATACCTGTAACACCGATGTCAAGTAAAAAGCCCGCTCAGGACGTCAACCGGCCCTGAGCATATTCAAACGCAGCGTTCAATGCATCGTCGAGCTTCGAGCCGTCGCGCCCGCCCGCCTGGGCAAGCGTAGGCTTTCCGCCGCCGCTGCCGCCAACAATCGGGCCGACGGCCTTCACCCAATCGCCGGCCAGAAGCTTCTTCGACTTTGCAAGCTCGTCGCTCACCATGGCCACCAGGGTGACTTTCTCGTCCGTGACCGCGCCGACAAACACCGCGACGGCGCCGCGCTGACGCTGAACGTCGCACAGCGTCCGTACCGATGGTACGTCCATTCCATCAGCCCGGCCGATGATAATCGAGCCCGCCTGCGTCTTCGCTTCGTGCCGCACAACAAACCCTTCAGGGCCGCCGGCAGGGGCCTTCTTGCGAAGCTGCTTGATTTCCTTCTGCATGGCCTCGATGCGCTGTGCAACCTCGGCCCCGCTTACCCGCAGAACGTTCGCAGCCGCCTTAAGCGAGCTGTCCATCTCCTGCACGCAGGCGACGGCAGCGTGACCGGTGACTGCCGTGATTCGCCTTACGCCCTTGGCCACCGATTCCTCGGCGATAATCTTGAACAGCCCCGCCTGGCTGCTGCGAGACAAATGCGTGCCGCCGCAGAACTCAACCGATGCGTCGCTTCCGTCGCCGACGGTTATCACCCGAACCGGATCGGGGTATTTTTCGCCGAAGACCGCACGCACGCCGGCGATCTGCCTGGCTGCGTCAAGCGCCATAACTTCTTGCCGGACCGGCAGATCGGCCAGAATGCGGTTGTTCACCCGCCGCTCGACCTCCACAAGTTCCTCGCTTGAAAGCGCCTGGTTGTGGGTGAAGTCGAACCTTAGCCTCTGGGCCGAGACGATGCTGCCCGCCTGATTCACGTGCTCGCCAAGAACGCCGCGAAGAGCCCAGTTAAGAAGGTGCGTCGCGGTGTGGTTGCGCATGATGTCGAACCGCGCATCGGCAACCCGGCACGAAACCGCCGCTCCCGCCTTAATGCCGCCGGCCTTCACCCTGCCATGATGCAGCACGCACTGCCCGGTCAGCGTGGTGTTCTCGACGACAAACTCGCCGCCGTCAAAGCATATGCTTCCGGTGTCGCCCACCTGGCCGCCTTGCTCGCCGTAGAAGTTGGTTCTGTCCAGCACAAGGGCAGCCGCCTGCGGGGCCTCGATGCCGCCCTCGCGCACGAAGCTGCCGTCGATCACCCAGCCCAGCACCTTCGCCTCGATGGAGGCGGGGGAGTACTTGGCCGAGTCATCCGTCGCGGGGAGGTTGGCGACGGCGTCCATCTTGAACGCATCCGCCGAGGAAGACAACTTGCGGTGCTCTTCCATCGCCGCGTTGTAGCCGGCGATGTCCACCGTCATGCCCAGTTCGTTCGCCATGATCTGCGTCAGGTCGATGGGAAAGCCGTACGTGGCGTAAAGACTGAATGCGGTCTCGCCCGGAAGCTCATTGCTGCCCGACTGCTTGATCTGCCCTGCCTTTCGCCCGAACAGCTCCAGGCCGCGATCGAGGGTCCTGCCGAACGATTCCTCCTCGCCCAGAATCGTCTCGATTACATATTTCTGACGGGCTCGCAACTCGCCGAACGCCTCGCCCATCATCTCCACGATTGTGGGAACCAGCTTGACCAGGAAGGCGCCCTCTATGCCCAGGTACTGCCTGCCGTAGCGGGCTGCCCTGCGCAGAATCCGCCGAAGCACGTATCCTCTGCCTTCGTTGGACGGCAGCACGCCGTCGGCGATGGCGAAGGTGAGGGTTCGCGCGTGGTCGGCGACAACCCTGAAGGCCACATCGGCAAGGTTGGCGCAGTCGGTGGCGTCAAAGCGATCTTCAATCCCGGTCGATTGCCCGTAACGATGCGAGGTAAGCGTTTCGATCTGCTTGATCAGCGGCACGAACAGATCCGTGGCGTAGTTGCTGTGCTTGCCCTGAAGGACGAAGCAGATGCGTTCGAACCCCATGCCGGTGTCAACGTGCGTTGCCGGCAGGGGGTTGAGTTTGCCGTCGCTGCCGCGGTTGTACTGCATGAAGACCAGGTTCCATATCTCGATCACGCGGGCGTCGCTTGCGTTGACTAGTGCGGCGCCGCTACGGTCGGGCGTGAGGTCGATGTGAATTTCGCTGCACGGGCCGCACGGGCCGGTTTCGCCCATTTCCCAGAAGTTGTCCTTCTTGCTGCCCAGGTGAATGTGCGAATGGTCGATGTCGGTGACCTTCTTCCACAGTTCCATCGCCTCGGTGTCTGCGGCGAGACCTTCGGTTTCATCTCCGCCGAAAACGGTCGCGTGCAGGCGGTCCTTGGGCAGGCCCCACACTTCGGTCAGCAGTTGCCACGCCCAGCGGATGGCGTCTTCCTTGAAATAGTCGCCGAAGCTCCAGTTGCCCAGCATCTCGAAAAAGGTGTGGTGGTAGGTGTCTCTGCCGACATCTTCAAGATCGTTATGCTTTCCGCCGGCTCGAATGCATTTCTGGCTGTTGACGGCGCGGGCGTAATCGCGCTTCTCTGCGCCCAGAAAGATGGCCTTGAACTGGTTCATGCCGGCGTTGGCGAACAGCAGGGTGGGATCATCCGCCGGAAGCAACGAACTTGACGGAACAAAGGTGTGTCCGCGGTCGCGGAAGAACTGAAGAAAATCGTTCCGTATCTGTTGGCAGCTTCGCCTGGTCATCGCCGAACTCCGAATAGATAATAAGCCCGGCGATTCTACCCGGATTTTGGGTATCCGCCAAGAGGTTTTGCCCCGTCTTTCCTGCAAAGGATTTGCCGGAATCTTGTGGCGTTGACTAATCGGGATTGTTAGATTCTATGGCTTGTAGCGGTACAGACTCCGGGCTTAATCTGAGACGCACGTGGCGTCCGGCGTCGGAGGCTGTGCGGCCGCGAGACGAAGGATATACCGTGAAGAAGCAAATCATTGTGGCTGTGGCTCTGGTGCTGGTGGTTGCCCTGGCGTACGTTTCGACCGCATTTGCGCAGGCTGATGCCCCCAAGGCTGCCGATAAGGTCGTCACCACCAAGCCCGCAACGACCCAGCCCGCAACAAAGCCTGCTGCCGCGGCGCCCGCCCCCGCAGCAAAGGCTGCTGTTAAGTAAGTCTTTTGAGAAAAAGACTTTAGCGAGCAAACGGAGGACTGGGCTTTTGGCCTGGTCTTCCGTTCTTTTTTTCCCGATGCTGCCGATACATCTCCTCCGCCACCTTATATTCTTAGCTTCGACTCGCCACGCCACCAGTTACGCCATGATCCGCTATGTCCTGAACCGCGGCCGTTTCGCAAAAAATAAGCCATGGCGAGTTGTCCGATCTGGTTTTGAATCCTAGTGTACTTTCGATCTGTTGCTGCTTCGGCGGAGGATGCATAAACCCGCATTGTCGGGGTTTGTTCAGCCGGCAGGGTGTATGGCGGCGGGCCGTGCGAAATCAGTCTCGCACGGCCCAGCCGATATTTTTCTTCGCTCACCTCGACGTTGCAAATGTTTTCGCGCATCCTGCACATCACACTCATATACATCCCACAAGCGATGACCATCACAACGCGTAAAGCCCCGCATTTCCATGCGGGGCTTTTGGCGTCGCGCTGGTTGCGGTGATTGGGTGATATTCGACCGTTGTCTAAGCACCCAAATTCCATCGCCGCCCGCGAAACAGTCAATTCTCTAAATCCGGGTCATCTGCCGATAGAAGATGAAGGCGTCATATTCTTGAAAAAAATTCATTTCAATTGACCTAGATCAAGGCCGGCTTGCGGCGGTTGCATTACAAATACATTAGAGACGGAGTCGACAATGACAAACATGATGGTGCGGAAGATTGTGAAGATCGATTCTGACAAATGCGACGGCTGCGGGGTTTGCGTGCCGAGTTGCGCCGAGGGCGCGATTCAGGTTATCGACGGCAAGGCCAGGCTTGTTGCGGACAACCTCTGCGACGGGCTGGGCAACTGCCTGGGCGAGTGCCCGCGCGGGGCGATCACGATAGAGGATCGATCTGCCCATGGATTCGACGAGCGGGCGGTCGAGGCTCGAAAGTCGCAGGCAGCACAGACGGGTGAAAAGCCCTTCACGCCGCCGGCGGGTGGTTGTCCCGGCTCGATGTTTGCGAAGATGGCGCCTGCGGGCGATGCGCCGGGCGCCAAGTCCGCCGGAGGCGGGGCGTCAAAGCTGGACAATTGGCCGGTGCAACTGTCACTGGTGGACGAGCGGGCTGCAATGTGGAAGGATTCAAACATCCTGCTGGCGGCCCATTGCACGCCGGTTGCGATGGGCGATTTTCAACAGCGGCTCGTCGGCGGCAGAATTGTCGTGATTGCGTGCCCCAAGCTGTGGGATAACAAGCCGCTGAGCGACAAGCTGGCCGGCGTCATCAGCAACAACGACATCAAGTCCATAACGATTGCCCGCATGGAGGTTCCATGCTGCGGCGGGCTTCAGCAGATCGTATACAGCGCGATGGAAAAGGCCGGCAAGAGCGTGCCAATAAACGTAATGGTGATAGGGATCGACGGCAAGGTTCAATCGGTCAACGGCCTGGCGGTCGGTGACATTTAACACCACACACAGGAAAGGCCTGAAGTAATGAACATGTACTGTTACCAATGTGAGCAAGCCGCCGGAGGCATTGGCTGCACCGTCGCCGGAGTCTGCGGCAAGGATGCGCGCACGGCTGCGTTGCAGGACTTGCTGATCCACAGCCTCAAAGGCATCGGGCAATACGCACACCGGGCAAGAATGCTCGGCGTCGTTGACGGCGAGATCGACGTATTCGTGGTCAGGTCGCTGTTCACTACGCTGACCAACGTGAACTTTGACGGCGGGCGAATCGCGCAGATGGTTAACGAGGCCGCGAAGATGCGCGACAAGGCCAGGGCCATGTATGAAGCATCGGCCGGCTCAGCCGGTCGCAAGGCCCAGCGCGTGGACGGTCCCGCCCAGTTCAAGCCCGCCGGCGACGAGGACGGCATGCTCAACCAGGCGGCCGATATCGGCGTTGCCGCCCGCAAGCAACGTCTTGGCGATGACGCCGCGGGCCTCGGCGAGCTGCTTACCTACGGCATCAAGGGCATGGCGGCATACGCCGATCACGCCCACATCCTCGGCCAGGATGATGACGCGGTATACGCCTTCCTGCACGAGGCCCTAGATTTTCTTGCCGGCGAACCGACGGACATAGGCGCGCTGCTGGCGATGAACCTTCGCTGCGGCGAGGTGAACCTGAAGGTGATGGCGCTGCTGGACGCCGCCAACACGGGCGCGTACGGCCAGCCGGTCCCCACGCCTGTGCGCGTGACGCCGGTTGCGGGAAAGGCCATTCTCGTCAGCGGGCACGACTTGAAGGATCTTGAAGAGCTGCTCAAGCAGACGCAGGGTAAAGGAATAAACGTTTATACCCATGGCGAGATGCTGCCGGCGCACGGCTATCCCCAGCTCAAGAAGCACCCGCATCTGGTGGGCAACTACGGCGGGGCGTGGCAGGATCAGGCCAGGGAATTCGACGCGTTTCCGGGCGCAATCCTGATGACGACCAACTGCATACAGCGGCCAAGAGAGACATACAAGGCTCGCATCTTCACCACGGGGCTGGTTGGCTGGCCCGGCGTAACGCACGTGGACAAGAGCGATTTCGGCCCGGTGATTGACGCGGCGCTGGCCCAGCCTGGCTTCGCCGCCGACGAGCCCGAAAAGACCATTCTTGTAGGGTTCGGCCACGATGCGGTTCTGGGCGTTGCCGACAAGGTGATCGAGGCGGTCAAGGCGGGCGCCATCCGCCGCTTCTTCCTGATCGGCGGCTGCGACGGCGCAAAAAGCGGCAGAAACTACTACACCGAGTTCGCCCAGGCGCTGCCGAAGGACTGCGTGATTCTTACTCTTGCCTGCGGCAAATACAGGTTCAACAAGCTGGACTTTGGCGACATCGGCGGCATTCCTCGTCTGCTTGACGTGGGTCAATGCAACGACGCGTACAGCGCCATCCAGATCGCGCTGGCGCTTTCCAACGCGTTCAAGACGCCGGTGAACGATCTGCCGCTGAGCCTTGTGCTTAGCTGGTACGAGCAGAAGGCGGTGTGCATCCTCCTGACGCTGCTGCACCTTGGCATTCGCAACATCCGCATCGGCCCAAGCCTGCCGGCGTTCCTCACGCCGGCGGTTGTGAACGTGCTGGTGGAAAAGTTCGCCCTCACGCCGATCACGACGGCGCAAGAGGACATCAAGGCGATCCTTGGCGAATGAGTGCTGCCACTAAATGTACATGCGTAGCAGGGTACAGAAAGAAATCACAACGATGAGGTGAGCCAACCGCTAAAGCCCCGCATGGCAATGCGGGGACCTGACTATTATCGCGCAGCGAATCATCGCCGTTTGCTGTTTTTGTTCGCGTCGTGATCATCGCACAGAAAAGCAAATACAACGGCGGGGTGTCGCTACGCGACGCGAAGTTAGGTCCCCGCATTGCCATGCGGGGCTTCGTACGTTGCGCTGGTTGCGGTTGCTGGCGCTACAATTGCCCGGCCATGAAGCCGGGAGATGAAATGCCGACCTACGAGTACGCCTGCAGCAACTGCGGCGAAAGATTTGAGAAGATGATGACCATTAGCGAACGCCAGCGGCAGGGGGCGCCAAGGTGCCCCAAGTGCAAGTCGAAGAAGGTCGAACAGGTTCCGGCCGCCTTTCAGGCAGTGACGGCGAAGAAGACATGATCACATCAGCAGGCAGGTGTTTCCCGCATCAATCACTCGATACACGGCGCTCTGGTCGGCGCGGGCGATTTGTGCGAGGGCGTCGTCGACGCTGTTGGCCTTTGTGACGCCGAGCATGGCTGCGTCGGCCAGGCTCAGGCCGGCGCTGACGGCGAACACGCGGACGTTCCTGCAGGCTGGATCGGTCAGATACCTCAGCCGGACCGCCTTGTGATCGCCAAGGCGGTACCCGCGGGATTCCACAATTGCAACCGCCTCGGCGTGAGTGGGGGCCGATCGAAGCAGATCCACGAAATGGTTCTGGCCTATGCCTGCGGGGCAGTCTGCGACAAGGACGATCGCGCCGCCGTCGCGCACGACCCATTCATTGTTCTTTATGCCTTTCTCCGCCTGATAGAAGCTCTGCCCCAGCGCGCCGGTCACTTCGGCTATCAGCACATCAGCGGGCGCGTCCACCTTTATGGCGAAGGTCTGCACGGCGACGGCGGCCGCCTGCGCCAGCGTCACCTGGGTTCGCCCGCCGGCAGCGAACAGGATGTCGCGCCCGCTTTGAACCAGGTTCACCGAAACCACCGGCCGGTGCGCCTCAAGATCGAACAGCATGCTCCTTATGCCTTCCGCAACGGGGTTTCCCTGGAGCCTGCAAGGGCGGCATTCGGCGCTGACGGCTGAAGAGTGGTTCGCCTGTATCGCCTCAAAACCGCAGCAGCCGATGGTGCAGGTCTTGTGCGACCCGGTGAAACCCGCGAAGTAGTGCGGCTCGACGCTTCCTATTGATATCAGCGACCCATCCTCCGTCAGCCAGGGGTGGGCGGTCCATGAGCCGATCTTCACGAGGTTGCCGGCGCGGCAATCGTGGTATGCGATTTCGATCTTGTCCGAGCCAAGCGCGTTTTGAAGCGATGCATCCAGTTTCAGCCGATCGCCGGCCGGGATGGTGTGCGATCCTGTTGCAACCAGTATTCTCAGGGGTCTGCCCGTCAGCCCCTGGCGGAGCAGGCTCAGCATGGCGGGGGTATCGGTATGGCGCTGGGGGTCGTTGACCAGGAAGGTGACTCGCCCGCCGGTTTCGACAAGGTTCAAGGCGGCCTGGGCGGCGCCGGCAAGATCGGCGCCGGCTGCGGGGGCGGCAGGACGGAACGTTCGCATGTTCACCTTTTGACGCATGGCAATGTGATTATAAAGCGAGTGCCCTTGCCCTCTTCCGACTGCACCTGAAGCGCGCCATCATGCTCGCGCACGATTCGCCTTGAGGTGGGCAGGCCAAGCCCGCTGCCGTTTTTCTTGGTGGAATAATACACGTCGAAGATGCGGTCCAACACCTGCTCTGGAATTCCCGGCCCGGTGTCTATCACTTCAAGCAAAGCCCTGCCACGGACGACGGACAGCTTGAGCAGAAGCTCGCCGCCGCTGCTCATCGCGTCCACTGCGTTGATCATCAGGTTCAGCACCGCCTGCTTAAGCAGGTTGGCGTCGATCATGCAGATGACAGGCACGTCGGGCGTGCTGAGGCGAAGAACCACTTGGGCGGCCTGCGTTTGCGGGTTAAAGAAGTCGGCAAGCTCGTCCAGCACCGATCTCAGATCAACCGGCGAAAGCTGAAGTTCGTGCTTGCCCGCGAATCGCAGGAAGTCGCCGAGAATGTCGTTTAGCCGGCGGGCCTCGTCGCGCACGCCGTCCAGCCGCCTGATGGCCCGTGCGTGAGCCTCATCGCGGAATACGCCAAGATCCTCCACGAGAAGCTTGAGATTAAGGTTGATGGTGGACAGCGGGTTCTTGAGCTCGTGTGCAAGCCCGGCGGCGATTTGGCCAAGCTCGACGAGTTGGTTCTGCCCCTTAGCGCGACTCGACATTCGCCTGGCGCTAAGCCAGATTCGTCGGCACGCCAGCAGGGCAATGCCGATCCAGAGGGGGGCCGAAAGGGCAGCGCCCGCAAGGAACCAGAAAATATCCATGTCACCCGATCCTGGCGTCAGGCTCCGCCTTCGCAGGGTCCAGGGTCTGTTGAAACGATTATGCCATAGCCTGACCTTCTGCGGCGCCTTGGCCCAGTTGTGTAACGTTGCGAGCTTGGTAGCCCTTCTCGCCCTGGATCATCTCGTACTTCACTTCTTCGCCGTCTTTGAGGACTCGAAAACCCTCTCCAACGATGGAGCTGTAATGCACAAAGACATCCTGGCCCTGATCACCGACGATGAAGCCGTACCCCTTCTTGGGGTCGAACCACTTCACCTTGCCAATGGTCATACGGCACCCCTTTCTGCATGGCGCCTATATACCGCTCAACTACCCCGGCGGGACTTGACAAACCCACCAAGGGGATATCATATGCAAGGCTACTGCTTAAACACCCGATGTGTCCAGATTCCGCGCCGGAACATTCGCACCGGCGCGGAAAACCTGGGCTATTCTTTGGTGGCTTCTTCCTTCATCGCCGCCTTCCGGGACAGCTTGACTCGGCCCTGTTCGTCGATGGCGATGACCTTCACGCGGATCTGGTCGCCCATGGCTACGACTTCGTTGACGTTCTTGACGTACTTCTCGTCAAGCTCGCTGACATGGCACAGACCGTCCTGACCTGGAAGAATCTCGACAAAGGCGCCGAATTCCCGGATCGACACAACCTTACCATTGTATATTCTGCCCACCTGCACCTCTGCCGTCAAGCCCTCAATTGCAGATTGCGCTGCCTCGGCGCCCTCGGGGGTGTTGCAGGCGATGTAGATCGTGCCGTCGTCCTCGATGTCGATCTTGGCGCCGGTCTCGTCCTGGATCTTGTTGATCATCTTGCCGCCTGGGCCGATCACCTTGCCGATGTTGTCGGGGTTGATCTTCATGGTGATCATGCGCGGGGCGAAGCGGCTGATCTGCTCGCGCGGCTTGTCGATGACCGCCAGCATGCTGTCGAGCAGCTTGCCGCGAGCGTCTTTGGCCATATCGAGCGTCTTGACGATCTGCTCCTGCGAGATGCCGCTGGCCTTCATATCAAGCTGGATGCCCGTGATTCCGGCGGCGGTTCCGGCGACCTTGAAGTCCATGTCGCCGTGGAAATCCTCCTCGCCGATGATGTCGGTCAGAAGCACCCATCGGTCCTGGTCGCTGACCATGCCGATGCTGATGCCCGCCACTGGGGCGGTGATTGGCACGCCTGCGTCCATGAGGGCAAGCGTCGCGCCGCAGACGGAGGCCATCGACGTTGAGCCGTTGGACTCCATGATGTCGCTGACGATGCGAACCGTGTAGGGGAAGTCGCTTGAGGTCGGCAGCACGGGCTGGATGCTCTTTTCCGCCAGCGCGCCGTGGCCGATTTCGCGCCGCCCTGGGCCGCGGATCGGCTTGAGGTCGCCAACGCTGAACGGCGGGAAGTTGTAGTGCAGCATGAACTTCTTGCGGTATTCCTCGTTGAGCCCGTCGATTATCTGCTCGTCGCGGATGGTGCCCAGTGTGCAGGTTGCCAGCGTCTGGGTTTCGCCTCTGCTGAACAGGGCCGAGCCGTGCGACCGCGGAAGAACGCCAACCTCGATGCCCAGCGGGCGAATCTCGTTCATTGCCCTGCCGTCGGGGCGGGCGCCGCCAAGAATCAGCTCTCGCTGAATCTTGCCTTCAAGCGTGTACAGGGCCGACTTGACCTGGTCGGGCGTGAAGGCGGGGGCCTCGGCGTCGGCGGGGCAGAGCGCTTCAACAGTTTCCTTGACGATCAGGGCGATCTCGTTGTTGCGTTCGATCTTGCCGGTGATCTGCTTTGCCGTGCGGATTCTGTCGGCGGCCTTGGCGGAAACAGCCTCCATCAGCCCTTCGGGTTTTTCCTTGGGCGAGTAGTCTCTTTCCACCTGGAACTTCGAGGCAAGCTCCATTTGCAGGCTGATGATTTCGCGGCAGGCGGCGAAGCCCGCGGCGATGGAATCGGCTGCGATTTGTTCTGAAACCTCTTTACCGCCCATTTCCAGCATGTTCACTGCCTTGTCGTGGCCGGCGACGATCAGCTCCATTGCGCTGTCGTTCTGCTGGGGAATGGTCGGGTTGACGACGATCTTGCCGTTAATGTATCCGACCTTCGCCGCGGCGATGGGTCCGTTGAACGGCGCGGGGCTGAGCATCAGCGCCGCCGAGGATGCGATAACGGCCAGAATGTCGGGATCGTTCTCGTTGTCGTAGCTGATAACGAGGCACTGAATCTGCACCTCATTCATGAAGTCCTTGGGGAACATCGGACGGATGGGGCGGTCGATCAGGCGGCAGGCGAGAATCTCCCTGGTGGACGGCCTGCCTTCGCGCTTGAAGAACCCGCCGGGAAACTTGCCCGCGGCGTACTGCATCTCGCGGTAATCAACATACAGGGGGAAGAAATCTATCTCCCTCGTCGGCACTGCCGTCAGAACCGTCGCCAGCACGATGGTTTCGCCGTACTGGATGGTGACCGCGCCATGGGACTGCTTTGCAATTTTGCCTGTTTCCAGGCTCATCATTCGACCGGCAATTTCTCTTTCAACTCTCACTACTGTCATTTCTTTTCTCTCTTCTTATTCTCTTCTTCGCCTATTCGCCAACTGCGCGTCGCCACTGGGCGCGCGCCATGTAACACATTAGCCCCTTGGGGCGACAAACGGTAAATACAGACAGGACCGGCGGCCGGTGCAAGACCGGCCGGTAGGTGGGCACTGAACCTGTGGGCTTGGAGGCGACTACTTGCGGAGACCAAGCTTGCCAAGAATCTGGCGGTAGCGCTCCGGAGCAGTCTTCGACAGATACTTCAGAAGACTGTTGCGCTTTCCAACCATCATCAGCAGTCCCCGTCGTGAAGCATGGTCTTTGGCATGCGACTGAAGGTGCTCGGCCAGATGGTTGATTCTTGATGTAAGCAAAGCAATCTGGATCTCTGCCGAACCTGTATCAGATTCATGTCTCCGATGCTCAGTCACGATCTTCTGTTTTGCTTCTGTCGTCACACTCACTACCCTACGTTTCCTGCCCGGGCCATCGGCCGGCGGGCCTTATCCTATCGTCCTATACCTTATACGCTATTTATATCCGCGACACTGTACCGGCCGCGACTCGTGGTGGCAATTCTATTTTTATTACATTATTGCCGAGCTTCGGAGCCAATCAATTTTATCACCGCCTCAACCAGCCTTTCCATCCTGAAGGGCTTGTTGAGATAGACATCCACGCCGAGGCTCTGGGCATACACCTTGTGCCTTGCGCCCTGATTGCCGGTGATCATTATCACGCGGGGCGGATCGTTCTTGGCCTTGCCGCGTTTGAGCTTCTCCATCACCAGAAATCCGCTGCGTTTGGGAAGCATCTGGTCCAGTACGACAAGGTCGGGCGTCTTCTGTTCGGCCAGCTCGACTGCCTGGTTTCCGTCCTGGGCGGTCAGGATTTCCGGACCCATTTCCGACAACGTCGCCTGCATGGCTGCGAGGATGTCTCGATCATCGTCAACCAGCAGAATAGTTTTTCCGGTCAATTCGCCTGCCATTGCCCAAACTCCCTTACTGCAAAAACAAACAGTCCAGCATCATACTCACTATGAGCATATACGTCAAGACGCGCCTTGGGGTTGCCTCGGCCGGCCGCCGCGCTTGCAGGGGCGCGGGCAATTGGATAGTATTCGCTCTCAACACAGGAGAGATGATGATTACGATCAGTGCATTTGCGGATGAAATCGGACCGGAACTCAAGCAGCAGATGGACGTTTGTGAATCGCACGGCATCAAGTGCATCGACGTCAGGAGCATCGACAAGATCAACTGCTCGAAGATGACGGTTGCCCAGGTGAAGGAATACAAGAAGCAGATGGACGATCGCGGCTTTCGCGTGCCTTGCCTTGGCTCGCCGATCGGCAAGATCAAGATCAGCGACAACATGGCTGAGCATCTCGAACTGCTCAAGCATTGCTGCGACGTGGCAAAGGCGTTCGGCACGTCGTGGATACGCATGTTCAGCTTCTACCCGTCGGCGGGCGCGAAGATCGCCGACCAGCGCGACGAAGCCATCGACCGCATGCGGCAGATGGTCGCGGTGGCCGAGCAGCAGGACGTCGTGCTATACCACGAAAACGAGGCGGACATTTACGGCGCCACCACGGCCGGCGTGAAAGATATATTCGCTTCAGTACGTTCCGACCGGCTCAAGGGCGTATTCGACCCGGGCAATTTCGTCACCGAGAAGATCAAGGCCTTCGACGAGGCGTGGGCGGTTGGCCTGGCGGACCTGACGCACTACTTCCACGCGAAGGACAAGTGCTACGGCGCGAAGACGTGCGTGCCGGTGGGCGAGGGCGACGGCCAGTTCAGTCAAATATTCGCGGATATGAAAAAGCGTAACTGGAGCGGCTACATGACTCTCGAGCCGCACCTGTCGGTGGCGGGACAGTTCGCCGGCTTCACAGGCCCGCAACTGTTCAACAAGGCGGTTGAAGGCCTTAAAAAGGCGCTGACGGCGGCAGGGCTTGAGTTTTAAGCTCCATTGCACCGAATAACGCGCAAGCAACGCAACCAGCACAACGCCCGAAGCCCCGCATGGCAATGCGGGGACCTGAAACCTTCGCGCAGCGAATCCTCGCCGTTTGCTGTTTGATTCGCATCGTGATCATCGTACGAAAAACAAACGCAACGGCGATGTGTCGCTACGCGACGTGAATTCAGGTCCCCGCATTGCCATGCGGGGCTTCTTGCGTGGCCCTGGTTTCGAATCGTGGGTGTTATTCGCACGAAAGACAAGCGCTCGCTCGGGTTGACCCTTCGACTCGCTATGCTCGCTCAGGGT
>JAAYCO010000192.1 GCA_012729725.1 Planctomycetota bacterium | reverse complement strand
GCCTGCTTCTGCTCCTCGACCAGTTTGTTCTCGGCCTCCAGGTCTACCGAATCATCAAACAGCGACTTGATCCAGTTCCATGCCTTCTGCGCGCCCGCCTTGATGTTCTCCCAGGTCTTGGAGAAGAAGCTGGTGAAGTCGGTCCAGAGTTTGGAGAAGAACGCGGTCGTCTCGATCCAGCCAACCTCCAACGCGTGCCAGACGATCTCCGCGACGGCCAACAGGCCGTGCCAGGCGTCATAGCCGATCTTGATGAAGAAGTTGCGGAAGTTGAGCCACGCCTTCTCCAGGAAGTTCACGCCGCGCGTCCACTCCATCTTGATCGTCAGCCACAGAATCTTCACCGCCAGCGAGATGTCGCCAGCCGCCAGCGCGTCGGCGATGCCTTGGTAGGCCGACAGCGCATCTTCCTTGAGCACGTTGAAGCGGTCGCCCAGCCACGCCAGGGCCTTGGCCCCAATGTCCGTGGCATACACCAGGTACGCACCCAATGCCGCCACGGCCGCGATGACCAGGCCGATAGGCGAAATCAAGAACGCGATCACCGCCGCCAGAACCTTCAGTACCGCGACCACGGTGGTAACCACCGTGATGAGCACACCGAGAATCGTGCCCAGGCCGGAGATGATCGTGCCCAGCACCGCCAGCGCAAAACCCACCGCCACGACCACGGCGGCAACCCGGAGGACCGTCACGACGATCTGCTGGTTCTGCTTGATCCAGGCGCTCACGACGGTCACGACATACGTGATCTTCTCGGCAACCATCTTCAGCGTGGGAGCCAGGGCCGAGCCAATAGTGAATACCGACATCTTCAGGGTTTTCCACAGGTCGTCCAAGGCATCGCCAAAGGCATCAGCCGCTGCCGCGTCCTCCGTGCTCATGACTAAACCGAGCTTACGGGCGTGCTGCTCGTAGGCATCCAACGCCGCCGCACCGCCCTCCAGCATGGGTAGCAGCTGCGTCCCGCTGCGCCCAAAGATCGTCATGGCGATGGCGGCCTTGCGGGATGGGTCCTCGATCTTGTCCAGGCGGTCCGCCAGCAGGCGGAACTGCGCTTCGGGCGAGAGGCCTTCCATATCCTGCGTAGTCAGCCCCAGGTCGGCCAGGGCGTCGGTCGCGGTCGAGAGGCCGCGCCCGGCGTCATAGATGGTCCGCTGCATCCGGCGGATGCCGTTCTCGAAGGCCTCCATCCCTGCCCCCGACTGCTCGGCGGCGTATCCCAGGGCGGACAGGGCCTCGACCGAGACGCCGGTGCGCTTGGCCATGTCCCACATGCGGCTGCCCATGTCGGCGAAGCTCTTGGCCGCGCCGGCCAGCGGGGCGAGGATGGCCGAGCCGACGCCCACCATCTTCAGGCCGAGATTGCGGACGCCGTCGCCGAAGGCCTTGAGCTTCCTCTCGGCCGCCCGCAGTCCGCGCACGAGCTTGCTGTCGTCGGCGAAGAGCTCGACGAAAGCGCGTCCGGCTCTGATTCCCTGCGCTGTTGCCATCGTTCCTCCTCACAGAAGCCCGTTACGGTCGACCAGGATCGCCAGGGGGACGAGAGCCGCGACCACGACAAGCAGAATGATTGCGAGCACGGTCATCACAGCGATCTCCTCTCGTTCAGCCCGTGATTCCCTTTCGCCAGAACATGTTGTACGATGACGCCATGAATCTGAATCCCGCCATCCAGGTGCGCGAGGCCGCCGACGGCGATTTCCAGCAGGCTGACCGCCTGCTGTGGGAAGTGCTGTGGCGTCCCGTCGGCCTTGCGCGGGACATCCGGGAACGTTTCAAGTTGCCGGGGTGCGAGATCGTATTTGTGGCCGTTGACTCCCGGGGCGTTGTC
>JAAYCO010000191.1 GCA_012729725.1 Planctomycetota bacterium | reverse complement strand
GTTCGCGGGCGCCAGGGCGGCGAACCACATCATGTATCCCTGCTTGACGACCTCGTCGTGCGAGTCTATCCGCCCGTCGCCGTTGGAGTCTATCCTCAAGGGCGCTGCCTGCGCCGTTCCGGTTTTGCCGCAGACCTGCACGCGCAACGCGCCCGCGCCGGGCGGATGAAAGGCCCGGTATGCGGTTCCGCCGACTTCATGCACGCCGTTGTGCATGCCTTCAAGCACGGCTGCGATGTCGCTTTGGTTGAAGCCCAGGTCGATCGGCCCGGCCTGCGGTGGATCTTCAAGGGCGAGCATCGGGTTCATGAGCTTTCCGCCACGTCCCAGAGACGCCAGAGCGTTGGCCATGGCAAGCGGCGTAACCAGGAGCCTGCCCTGTCCAATCGCCATCTGGCTTGCCTCCGCCTGCAAGTGCCTGCGATTTTCGTTCCTGCTGAGCCATTCGTCGGTGGGCACGCTTCCGGGACGCTCTTCGACAAGGTTCAGCCCCGACGTGCCGTCGAGACCGAGCTTGCGGAACCATTGGCACATCAGCGGCGCGCCGATCATCGCTCCCAGGCGGTAGTAGTAGATGTTGCAGCTCCTGGCCAGGCTTCGGCGAAGATCGGTCTGGCCGTGAACGCCGGTGCAGCGCCAGTGCAGCGGATCGTCGGGGTACAGGTGCCCGGCGCATTGGAAGGTCGAATGCTGCGTGATCTTGCCTTCTGTCATGCCGGCCAGGGCCACGAACGGCTTGATGATCGAGCCGGGCGGCACAGCCACCGACACCGCCCTGTGACGAAGCGGCAGATTGTGCTGGTCGCCAAGCAGCGTGGAGTATTTCTCGCGGTAGGTGTTCAGGTCGTACGTCGGCGACGACACCATCGCGAGTATCTCGTTCCTCTCGACGGACATCACCACCGCCGAGCCGTTGTGCCCGGTTGCGGCGATGAGTTTGGCAAGCTCGCGCTGAAGATCGATGTCCAGCGTCAGGTGAACGTCGCCGCCCTTTTGCGCGGGCACGTTCTCCAGTTGCACGGGCTGTCGCCACCCGGCCTGCTGAATGTTGTAGCCTCGCTTGCCGCGAAGAATCTCCTCGCACATTCGCTCGACGCCGCTGATGCCCGCCCAGTCGCCCGGCTGGTAGCATTCGAGCCTTTGCGAAAGGGGCAAATCGTCATGGTCCGGCCCATTGAGCCGCTCCAGATCCTCAAGCGTCAGCGGGCCGGTAAGGCCGATCACGTGGCAGGCGATATCGCCGTAGGGGTAGAAGCGTTTATTCCCCGGCCGGACCGTCGCGCCGATGGTCTTGCCCTGGGCGATGCGGTTCTGGGCGTAGATGGACAAGTCCTCGTTGAGCGCCTCAACTATCGGATGCATCTGGCGTTCTTCGCGCACCTCGAAATCGGGTATGCCCGCCCTTGCCGCCGCCGAGTTGCGAACCCGCTGCACGGACTGGACGACATTCTGCACCTTGCGGTCGAGATCGACCCCCGCGGCGGCCGCCAGCTCGCCTGCCAGACGCCACGTGTCCTGCGACCACTGGTCGTACACGCCCTGCGCCTCGGACCTGGAAAGATTCTGCCTGCGCGCGATGATCGAAACCTGGCGACGCACCCACCGTGCGTCAGCGATCAGGAAGCGGTAGTCGAGGCAGAAGTCCTTGCATGGCAGATCGACGGCGAGAATTCTGCCGTGCGAGTCCATTATCCTGCCCCTCGACGCGGGCAGCAGCTCCTGCTTTCGCATGGACTCTTCCCACTGGGCGCGGAATTCGTCAACTTCCAGCACCTGAAGCTGGGCAAGCCTGACGACCAGCGCCAGCATCATCGCGCCGGCGATGAACATGAAGATTATGATGCGGCGCTTATACATGGGGGCGGTCTGGCGACGCAGTGCGCGCCGGCAATGCCCGCCGGCAATAACAACACGCGTCGATTGAGAATCCTTTCTTCATCGAGCCTTGTCTTAGAGCCTGGTCCTATCTGTAGCGTCTTCCTCGGCCTGATGGGGCGATTATCAGCAAGCCCCGTGTGCGATCGAACAGCACGCACAGCACCGGTGCAAGCAGGGCCGAGTATGCGCTAAGCAGGCCGGCCTGAAGCAGCATCCTGCCGTAGTCGCCCCAGGTCATTACTGATGACGCCAGTATCGTCTGCACCGTAACCCATGTTCCATGTGCGATCAGGCAGAAGACCAGCGTCAGCATGAACCGCGCCGACGGACGCTCGCGGAAGAACGCCTCTCTCAGGCCGAACGCCACGCCCGACGCCAGGGCGTAGGACATAGACATCGGTCCCACCGGTGAAAGAACGCCGGTCGGCCCGCCGGCAAGCAGATCGACAAAGAAGCCCAGCACCCATCCGGCGATCATCGCGTCGAGCGAACTTCGCACGTAAAGGGCGGCGAAAACCGCAAGCGCCGCGGCCATGTCCGGGCCGACCGCGCCGACAGAGCGAAAAGTAATCGCCAGCAGCCCGCCGAACGTGCTTTGCACAAGCAGCACCGCATACGCCATTATGATGAACAGTATCCAACGCATCAGAGGGGCGGCTTCCAATAAACGATGTACACGTCGCGCAGCGTCGCCGGGTCGACGAACGGCTTGACCTTCACTGTGACGAACCGCCGGTCGGCGGGGTTGACTATTACCTCTTGGACAACACCGATGCGAACCTCGGTTCGCAGGTGGGGCTCGGCGTCGCTGGTGACAAGCCAATCGCCGGGCATGACCTTCTCGCATTCGGCCACTGCTTCGATTATCAGGCCCGACACGCCGTCGCCGTGCGCGAGCACTTCAAGCCGGTTGTTCGTCTCGTCAAGTGTGACCACCCCAGCCGCACCGGGCCGGTTCGACATGATCAGCCTTGGCTTTGCCGGGTCCACGTGCCGGATGATCCTGCCGCGGATGTGAAAGCCCTTGTCGCCGACGAGTTGGATTCTGCTGGTGAACGCGCCGCTCTCGGCCACCGTGCCGACAAGGGCCGATGATGTAATCACCGCCAGGTTGCGGGGGATGCTTTTGCTTCTGTCGGTTATCAACAGGCGGGAGAGGACGGGCGAGCCTTCCATGTCGTCGCTGCCGCGGTTGACCACGCGCCACTTGCCGTACGGCAGAGCATCTCCGGCGACGACGCGGGCGGGAATCAGTTCGCAGGGGTTGTCTTCTCGCGGCGAGAATGCGGAGGTTCTGATTTCCTGCACGTCGAGCATTTCGCGTCTGTGCTCGGCGTTTTGCAGGGCCAGGCGGTGCTGGGCTTCGACAAGTTGCAGCCGCAACTGGTCGTTTTCGTGCCGCAGTTGCAGGGCGTCGGTGGGCGATATTCCGCCCGAGTTGCTTACCGGCTTGAGTGCCGAGACGACGTACATTCCCCCGTCGCCGATGGGGGCGATAAGCATTTGCGCGAAATTCCTCATCGAACCCGTCGCCCCTGGGCCAAGCATCATCAGGACGACGGAAACGATCATCATTATCGCGAAGACTCTCGACTTGGACGGCTTCAGATTCACCGCCCGTATATTACAGAATCCCCGCCGGTAATGGTAGGAAATGCAGGCGGGACGGCATGGGCGAATCACGCCGTCTACAGTTTTAGTTTGAATAACACCCATGATCCGAAATCAGCACAACGCAGGGAGCCCCGCATGGCAATGCGGGGACCTGACTTCACGTCGCGTAGCGACACCTCGCCGTTGTATTTGTTTTTTCGTGCGATAATCACGACGCGAACCAAAACAGCAAACGGCGAGGATTCGCTGCGAGAAGGTTTTCGGGTCCCCGCACGGCCTTCGGCCGAGAAAGTAGAACAGGAGAACAGGTGAGCAGTAGAGAAGACGGCTTTGTTTTCATCTCCTGCTCTACTATCTCCTGATCTCCTCTCTCGGGCGCAGCCCGCGGGGCTTTTTGCGTCGTGCTGGTTGCGATGCTAGCGCAGGTCGATCCAGTACCTTCTCATGATCGCGCCGGTTTCGCGCGAGACGACCTTGTTTTCAAGCACGCCGCCGTTGTTTTCGATGATGCGGGCGGAGGGAATGTTGGTGTCTTTGCAGGTCAGAAGGACGCGCTGCATGCCCAGCTGCCGGGCCCGGCCCAGGGTGAGGCGGCAGATCTCGTTTCCGTAACCCATGCCTCGGCGGGAGGGGCGAATGCCGTATCCAATGTGCCCGCTCTCACGAAGCATCTGCGGGGTAAGCTCGTGCCTTAGGCGGCTTGTGCCCACAACCACGCCGCCGTCAAGCAACCAGAACGTCGTCTGCGGAACCATGCCCGCGTCCAGGCCCCGGCCGAGGGATTGGTCCATCAACCGGCGAATGTGACCGTCGAGGTCATCCACCGCGCTCTGGAACATGTTGCGCTCGTGAGCCAGCACGTCGCTTAAAAGGTATTCCTTCGCCATGTCCAGGTACGCAGCGGCGTAGGCCGGGTCCGCTTCTTCAAGGGCCAGCGTTGTTGCCTTTTCCATTGCACAACATTTTATGTCCACCCCGCGACGTAAGTCGTATAATAGAAGTTTTCGCACATGACCAGACTCAACGATACAACACCAGAGGCAAGCGAACCGCCGGCCGTCGCCATGGGCGACGCCCCTGCAGAGCCCCGGCGCGAAATCGTTATTCTCGGGGCGAAGGAACACAACCTTCGCAACGTCAATATCCGCATTCCGCGCGACAAGATGGTGGTTATCACCGGCCTGAGCGGCTCGGGCAAAAGCTCGCTCGCATTCGACACCATCTACGCCGAGGGCCAGCGAAAATACGTTGAAAGCCTTTCCGCCTACGCACGGCAGTTCCTTGAACAACTTTCCAAGCCCGATGTCGAACACATAGAGGGCCTGCCGCCAACCGTCGCCATCGAACAACGCAGCGGCGGGTCCAACCCAAGATCAACCGTCGCCACCACAACCGAAATCTACGACTACCTGAGACTCCTCTTCGCCAGAATCGGCGAGCCTCACTGCTGGATCTGCGGCAGGTCGATCACCTCGCAGACCGTTACGCAGATGGTGGACGCCGTGACGGAACTCGAACAGGGAACGAGATTCATGGTCCTGGCGCCGATCGTTCGCGGCCAGAAAGGCCAGCACGTCGAGGCGCTTCGCCATGCACAACGCGAAGGCTTCGTCCGCGCCAGGATCGACGGCACAATCCACGACGTCAAGAACGCGCCCGAACTGGACAAGAAACGCAAGCACACCATCGAGATAGTCGTCGACCGCCTCGTGCTTAAGCCCGGCGTCGAGATCCGCCTGAGCGACAGCCTCCAGACCGCACTGAACCTGTCCAACGGCCTTGCGGTGGTCAGCTACGAAAACCCCCAGGCCCCCGGCGAGTGGAAGGACTGCCTCTTCAGCGCCACCTACGCATGCCCCGAACACCCCGAGGCCAGCCTTGAAGAGCTCTCCCCCCGGATGTTCAGCTTCAACTCGCCGTACGGCGCGTGCGAGCAGTGCAGCGGCCTGGGCACGATACTCGAATTCGACGCCGACCTGATCGTCCCCGACAACACGCTGACGCTCAGCGGCGGCGCCGTCGACGCCTGGCGCCACGGCGGCAAGAGGATGAACATCTTCTACAACCGCATGCTTCGGCAGTTCGGAAGGCTCTACGGCGTGGACATGATGACGCCGTTCAAGGACATCTCCGACGCACTGCGGAAAAAGCTGATGTACGGCGACGGCGAGTGGGAGGGCGTCATACCCAATCTCACCCGCCGGTGGCAGAAGACCGACAGCGAGTTCGTCAAGGCCCGTCTGCACGGGTTCATGTCCGAGCAGCCCTGCCCCGCCTGCAAGGGCAAAAGGCTAAAGCCCGCGACCCTGGCGGTGACGATCGACGGCAAGAGCATCAACGACGTGACGAAGATGAGCATCACCTCGGCAGTGGCGTTCTTTTCGTCGCTGACGCTTGGCGAGGAAAAGTCGCACATCGCCGAGACCATTCTCCGCGAGATTCGCCACAGGTTGACGTTTCTTTCGGATGTGGGGCTCGGGTACATCACGCTTGATAGAACGTCGGCGACGCTTTCGGGCGGCGAGGCGCAGCGAATCCGCCTGGCCACTCAGGTGGGCAGCCACCTCGTGGGCGTGTGCTATGTGCTGGACGAGCCGACGATCGGCCTGCACCAGCGCGACAACCAGCGGCTTATCCGCACGCTGATGCACCTGCGCGACATCGGAAACACGGTGCTTGTCGTCGAGCACGACGAAGACACCATCCGCTGCGCCGACTGGGTTATCGACATGGGCCCGGCGGCAGGGCGCCACGGCGGGCAGGTGGTCGCGCAGGGAACAGTGCAGGACATCTGCAACTCGCCTGAATCGATAACGGGCAAGTATCTCTCGGGCGCGTTGACCATCCAGCCGCCGCAACAGAGAAGAGATGTCGGCCTCAAGAAGACCATCGAGCTTCGCGGCTGCCGCGAGCACAACCTCAAGAACATCGACGTTCGATTTCCACTCGGCGGCATTATCTGCGTAACGGGCGTCAGCGGATCGGGCAAGAGCACCCTGGTCAACCACACGCTTCTGCGAGCGCTTAAACGCCGCCTGAGCGGGTCGAAAGACAAACCCGGCGAGCACGACAAGGTTCTGGGGCTTTCGAAGGTGGACAAGGTTATCGAGATCGACCAGTCGCCCATCGGCAGGACGCCGCGATCGAACCCCGCCACCTACACCGGCGTGTTCGACCTGATACGCCAGCTTTTCGCCAAGACGCGCGAGGCGAAGATTCGCGGTTACAAGCCCGGCCGATTCAGCTTCAACGTCAAGGGCGGGCGGTGCGAGGCGTGCCAGGGACAGGGACTTAAACGAATCGAGATGCACTTCCTGCCCGACGTGTACGTCACGTGCGAGCAGTGCAAGGGCAGCCGCTACAACCGCGAAACGCTCGAGATCCGCTACCGCGGCAAGAACATCGCCGACGTGCTGGCCATGCGGATAGAGGAATCGCTGAGCTTCTTCGAGAACTTCCCCCGCGTGCGGCAGATGCTCAAGGCGCTCAACGACGTCGGCCTTGGATACGTTGAACTGGGTCAAAGCTCCACGACACTTTCGGGCGGCGAGGCGCAGCGGGTGAAGCTGGCGTCGGAGCTGGGCAAGTCCGCGGCCGACCACACGCTGTACGTGCTGGACGAGCCGACGACCGGCCTGCACTTCGCCGACATCCACAACCTGCTTAACGTCCTCAACCGCCTGGCGGACATGGGCAACACCATCATCATCATCGAGCACAATCTCGACGTGGTGAAGTGCGCCGACTGGATCATCGACCTCGGCCCCGAAGGCGGCGACGGCGGCGGAAACATCGTCAGCGAAGGAACCCCCGAACAGGTCGCCGCCGATCCAAATTCCTACACCGGCCAGTACCTCGCGCAACACATGCGCAACTCGGCAGGCGAGTAGGCGTTCCCGGCCCGCGGGCGCCGGCAGGTCTCTCGCCCACCCCTAACCCACCGGGCCATTGAATGGCCAAGAGCAGAAAAACAGCAGCAAGACCTGGCCAACCGAGGTCCGGTCTGACTTCACGACTCTCTTGGCGGACATAAAGAGTCGCATTCAAGCGGCGCAGACGCGAGCGGTGCTCGCGGTTAATGCCGAACTCGTTCGTCTCTACTGGGACATCGGCCGGATCATCCACGACCAGCGGCGCGAAGGTTGGGGCGCTGCTGTCATTCCTCGTCGGCGGTCAGGGCATTCCTCTGGAGGAATTCCTGACCATCGACGCCATCGACTGGTTCTGAGGGACGCCGCCAATTCGGCGTCTCAATCTGCCGCTGGGATAATCGGCGCTCTAATCGGCACGCCTCATTTCGCTCGTCGTCCACGGCTCGAAGAAAAAATCTTCGTTTCGGGGGCGGCTTTTTCTTTTTAACTCCGGAGGGGCGCTATTCTGAGGAACGGCATAAATCCACACACGTTCATCTAAGGCAAACTAAGACCCCAAGGAGCAACTAACAATGCGAACCACGGCGGCGTTATGCGCAGTTATTGTCCTTCTGACGGTCACATCAGACGCGGCGTTTGGGGTGTCATACACCGGCAGCGTGTCTTACACGCCCCCCTGGCCGGCGGACTTGACAGACGGCGTGTACGTCGGCCCAGAGACCCTGCGATGGGCGAACTACAACATCGATCTTTCCTGGGTTGTCAGCGACACGGGAGCATCGCCGTCGCATCCGTGGCATTACAGTTACACGTTCACCATCGGCGGCACGCAGGGCGCTTTGAGCCACCTGACCATCGAAACATCCGACAACTTCACCGAGGCCGACATCATCAACCTCACCGGCGCGTCGATCGATTCGATTGCCCTTCAGAAGGTCGGCCCGGGCAACTTTGGAATGCCGTCGGACATGTACGGCATCAAGTTCGACCCGCTCGACGACGATACGTTCGTGATGACCTGGAGTTTCGACAGCAGCCGCACGCCCGTCTGGGGCGACTTCTACGCCAAGGACGGCGGCCAGGCGGACGAAAAGGACTACGCCTACAACCAGGGGTCCACCGCTGACGATCCGACGGACCCGCCTGCCGACGGTTCCATCACTTTTCACATACTCCGGCCGGACACTGTTGTCCCCGAGCCTCTGACGCTGGTGCTCGTGCCCTTGGGCGTGATTGCGGCGATGGTCCGCATGAAGTGGAGGCAACATCGGGTGGCTTTTCCACCTTGACGGATTTGGCATTATGCCTTAGCATTTAATCAGCGGAGGGACCCGCCGGACGCAACCGCACGGACGCTCGAAGGCTTGCCATCAGAGGCCAGCCGGGACAAACGAGCGAATGAACGAGTTGATGCAAAATCCGGCTCATAAGGGCGTTATCCTCCGAGCAAGGCGGTCCGCCGGCCGCGGCTTGATTGCAACGCACGCATCACCCGCAAAATTCGTTCGCGTCCACCGAAAAAGCTCAGATGCACCCACGCCCTTCGCCACAGTCGTAGCCGATTTCTACCGCCAGTCATTCACGAGCGACCATTCAACCCTGCTCGACGTCACCGTGTAACGCGTGTGAAGCCCCGCATGGCGATGCGGGGACCTGACTCCCTGTCGCGGAGCGACACCTTGCCATTGTATTTTTTTCGTGCCTTAATCCCGGCGCGAACCAAAACAGCAAACGGCGAGGATTCGCTGCGCGATAACAGTCAGGTCCCCGCATTGCCATGCGGGGCTTCGTGCGTCGCGCTGGTTGCGGTTCCACGATGATTTGCGCGTGTGGTTTGGGGGCGGGCGCAGTATGCTGGGGGCTGCATATCCTGAATAAAGGAATATTCAATGACGCCAATTTCGTTTCTTCGCAGCATCGGCAAGCTTATTCGCGGCGGGGCGGGCACGCCTCAGATCATGATGGGAAGCATCATGGGCCTCATGCTTGGCATGACCATCGACTTCAGTCTGCTGACCGTCCTTCTAATCGCAGCCATGTTTGCGTTCAACGCCAACAAGCCGGTCGCGGGAATCGCAACGATCCTGGGCAAGGCGCTTGTCATGATCTTCCCGTGGTTCTTCGTCCACGTCGGCCACGCCGTCATCCACAGCCTCGGCCTCGAATCATTCTGGGCTTGGGTGTTCGACGCCCCGGTCCTGGCGCTGCTGAACCTGCACATCTACGCGCACATGGGCGGCTTCTGGATCGCACTTGTGCTTGGCACTGCCGGCGGCTTCGCAATCTCGGCTGCGGTGCGAAAGGCAAGAAAGGCAATCATCGCCGCACATGAGGCAAGCGGGGCCGTGCGAGCGGTCAGCGGCAACAAGCTCAGCAGGCTCATGGCCAGAATCGTCTTCGGCAAACAGAAGAAGTCGCTCGAAGAGATGCTTAACTCTCACCCGGCTGTGCTTCGCACCGGCAGAATCGTGGCCGTGGCCAT
>JAAYCO010000190.1 GCA_012729725.1 Planctomycetota bacterium | reverse complement strand
GCGACTGTTACGATACCACCATGAATGAAAACAACACCAAGGCGATTACCTATAAGGAAGCGGGCGTCGATATCCATGCCGGGGACCAGATGGTGGATCTGATAAAGCCGCTCGTCAGGCGCACCTTCGGACCTAGAGTCATGGGCAGCCTGGGCGGGTTCGCCGGCCTGTTTCGCCTTGATTACAACGAGAAACTCTTCAAGCACAACTACAAGGAACCGGTTCTTGCCGCCTGCACCGACGGCGTCGGCACAAAGCTCAAGATCGCCTTCATGATGAACAAGGTGGACACGGTCGGCATTGACCTTGTCGCCATGAACGTCAACGACCTGATCTGCTGCGGCGCCGAGCCGCTGTTCTTCCTTGATTACATCGCCACCGGAAAGCTCGATCCCAACAAAATGGCGTCGATACTCAAGGGCGTCAGCGACGGCTGCGTCGAGTCAAACTGCTGCGCCATCCTCGGCGGCGAAACCGCCGAAATGCCCGACCTGTACAAGAGCGACGAGTTCGACCTGGCGGGCTTTGCAGTCGGCGTTGTCGAACGCAAACGCATTATAGACGGTTCGCTGGTCGAAGCCGGCGACGTTGCAATCGCCCTCGCGTCGAGCGGCCTGCACTCCAACGGATACGGCCTGGCAAGGCGAGTTCTTCTCGATCGGGCCAACATGAAGCTCGATGATCGCCCGCCCGAGCTTGGAGGGGCGACTCTTGGCGAAGAACTTCTGCGCCCAACGCGAATTTACGTCAAGAGCGTGCTGGACATCATTCACCGCTACAAGGTCAAGAAGGTCGTGCATGGCCTGGCGCACATCACCGGCAGCGGCCTGCCCGGCAACCTGCCCCGCATCCTGCCCGACGGGCTTACCGTGCGCGTAAAGCGCGATAGTTGGCAGATTCCGCCGATATTCAAGCTTATTGCCGCCAAAGGCCCGGTTGACCCGATCGAAATGATGAACGTGTTCAACATGGGCGTCGGGTTCGTGATGATCGTCGCGGCCGCGTATGCGGTGCCGATCATGAGCCGCCTGCGGGAAATGGGCGAGCTTTGCTGGCAACTGGGTAAGGTTCGCAAGGGCGGACCCGAGTTAAGCTGGGCGTAAAATACAAACGGGATGCCGCATGATGAACGCCGGACCCGCCGGGCCGCATCATCCCGCGCTTTTCCAAGTGAATGCAGAAAAATCTGAACAGTGGAACAGGTGAACGCCCTTTGATTCGCTGCGCTCACTCAGGGCCAGGAGACCGCAGGCGAACTGCATCGCCAACTGACGGCAGAATCCACCCCGAGGTTCTTTCTCCTGCTCGCCTGCTCGCCTGCTCTAGCACTGTGCAATCTCTATTGCACGGTGCTTAGCCTTCCATCACCGCCCGGCCTTCGAGGAAGCCTTCAAGCTTCCGCGCTCGCACGGGGTGCTGGAGTTTGCGTATCGCCTTTGCCTCGACCTGCCGCACGCGCTCGCGAGTAACCTTGAATATCCTGCCTACTTCTTCGAGCGTGTACGTGTAACCGTCGCCGATGCCGTATCGCAGCTTGATGATTTCGCGCTCGCGGTAGGTAAGCGTCTTGAGCACTTCCTCGATGCGATCCTTGAGCATCTCAGTGCCGGCGGTTTCGACGGGGCTTTCGGCGGTTTCATCCTCGATGAAGTCGCCGAAGTAGCTGTCTTCGCTCTCGCCCACGGGCCGGTCAAGGCTGATGGGATGCCTGCTGATCTTCAGCACGCGCCTGGCCTCTGAAACACTCATCCCGGCCTGCTCGGCGATTTCCTCGATGGTGGGCTCTCTGCCGAATTCCTGAACAAGCCGCTTCGAAATGTTCCGCAGCTTGCTCATGGTTTCGATCATGTGCACCGGAATACGAATCGTGCGGGCATGGTCGGCGATGGCGCGGGTGATAGCCTGACGAATCCACCACGTCGCATACGTCGAGAATTTGTATCCGCGCCGGTACTCGTACTTGTCCACCGCGCGCATCAGGCCGGTGTTGCCTTCCTGGATGATGTCCAGGAACGACAGTCCGCGGTTGCGGTATTTCTTCGCAATTGAAACAACCAGTCGCAGGTTGCCGCCGGAAAGCTCGCGCTTGGCCTGCTCGTAGTCGTTGAACACCTGCTGAATCGCCTTCACCCGCTTGGCGAGCAGATCGGGCTCCTCAAGCACCAGGTCTATGAGGCCTTGAAGCTCTTCGCACATGACGGCGATGTCTTCGGGCGGCGTCTGGGCGTTTGGCCCCTGGGCGATGGTCCGCTGGAGCTCCTCGATCTTCTCGGAGACATGCTGGAGCTTTTTCATCAGCGGCTGGATCTTGCTTGTTCGCAGCGACAGCTCTTCGAGCAGCCTGGCTGCCCTGCGGCGGCGGCGCCACAGCCTTCGGCGGGCGGCGCGTCGTTCGCTTTCGACTTTCTTGGTGTCGTTGCTGACGGCCCAGTCCTGCCTGTCCAACTCGATAAGCTTCTGAATGGTCGCCAGATTGGCGGGCATGCGGTCGGTGATGGTCTCTTTGGAGAGATTCTCCGCGGTGGATATCTTCATGGTGCGGTCGAACGGAAGGTCGCCGCTATGAACCTGGGATAGAATATCCGTCGCCTGCTGAATGCAGTAATCGCTTTCGAGCACCCGCCGGCGGAAATGCATGCGGGTCATCTCGATCTTCTTGGCGAGGTTGATCTCCTGCTCGCGCGTAAGCAACGGTATCTCGCCCATCTGGGTAAGATACATGCGAACCGGGTCGTCGATCCTCTTGCTCTCGCCTTCGAGTTCTTCCTCTTCGGCGGCGGGCTTGGGGGCGTCTTCTTCCTGGTCGGCCTTGGCCGGTTCACGCTCCTGAGCCTCTGCTTCATCAATAAGCTCGATGCCCATTTCGTCCAGGGTCATCAAGAGCGTATCCAGACGATCCGGCGACACCGCCTCATCGGGCAGGTCGTCATTCATTTCCTCGTAGGTGAGGTAACCGCGTTCCTTACCCTTGGCGATAAGTTTCTTGACGCTGTTATCCAAGGGATCAGCCATTCGCCGGCCTCCTGAACTGTGCCATTTCAAAAGCCTGAATCCGACAATTTTACGGTTCGATACCCCCAAAAGTCCAGTGTCAAGGGGCAATCTTTCTTAATTATTTCTGGGGAAACGCCTGACATCGCGATGGGGGATTACCCGACCCAGATTTCTCAAGTTTTCGTCGGACAGGTCGCCAGCCATCTCGGTAAGCTTTTGACGTCCCCGCCGATATACAAGATACTGTACTGCTCCGGCCAGAGTTTCATCAAAATTTCCCCGACCAATTCCCTCCGCCGCCAGCTCCGACAAAAGCGCGGCGTACTGACTCATGGACTCGCACGCCAGAAGCTCCTCCAGACCGCCCCTGCCTTCATGTCCCAGCCGCCAAAGCTCGCCGGCTATGGCGCGAAGAGCAGGCTCCTCAAAATCATGCGGATCGATCCTCTCGGCAGTATTATCGAACAGATCGGGGCGGTTCAACAGCACTTCCAGGGCCTGAGCCTCGGATTTGTTCAGAAAAGCAAGCCGAGGACCGCCTTCGGATACGCCAACGTCCTGGACGGAGGGCTTCTTCAATGTGCGAACCATTGACTTCATCTTCCGAGCCAGTTCCACGGGGGCGATGTTCACCATGTGTCCTATGTGCTGCGCCAACTGGCCGCGCCGAATCTCGTCTATCGCGCCGTAGGATGCCGAAGTCGCCACCAGGCGCAGGAATTCCTCGACGATCCGATGCCGGTCCGCCAGGTTCCCCCCCGCCTTCTGAAACTGCTCCAACTGACGATTCCACACATACTGCATCGCATCCGGCGCCGCCGCAACAAGGCCGTTAAACGCCTCAGCGCCGTTGGCCAGGACGAAGTCGCACGGATCCTTGCCGTTTGGAACCGAGGCGACATTGACGTTAATCCTTTGCTGCATAAAGATTTCCAGCGCGCGATCCGCCGCCGAAACCCCCGCGGCGTCGGAATCGAACACCAGCACGATGTTCTTGGCGTAACGCGACAGCAGCCGAACATGACGTTCGTTCAAGGCAGTGCCAAGGGTGGCAACGATATTGCTCACCCCGAATTGCAGCGGCATCAGAACATCGAGATAACCCTCAACCACTATCGCCGTTTCGCTGGCGACAATGCCCTTGCGCGACCAGGTCAGGCCGTAGAGGTTCGACGATTTGTCGAAAAGCGGGCTTTCGGGGCTGTTAAGGTATTTCGCCTTCTCGTCGGGATCGAGCGCCCTGCCGCCGAAGGCAATCGCCCTGCCTTCGACGTCGAGTATGGGAAACATGAGGCGGTTTCTGAATCTGTCATAGCAGCCGTTGGCGCCCTCGCGCCTGGCCGCCAGCCCCGCAGCCACAAGAACCTGCTCGCTTATCTTCTCTTTCCACGCAGCCTGCACCAGCGAATCCCAATGCGACGGCGCGTAGCCAAGCATGAACTTGTCTATGGAGTCCTGGCTGATTCCTCGCGACAGGGCGTAATCAAGCGCCGCCTTGCCGCAAGGCGACTTCAGTTGCGACCTGTAGAAGTTGACGGCGAAGGCGTTGGCCTTTAGCAGATCGTTTTTGCCCGGCCCGCTTGGGCCTGCCTGGTCCGCCGCGGCCGGCACTGGTATGTTGGCCCTTTGAGCCAGTGCTTCAACCGCTTCGACAAACTCCAGCCGCTCAAACAACTCGACAAACTTGATGGGACCCCCGCCCGCCCCGCACACGAAGCAGTAAAAGAACTGCTTGGCGGGAACCACGTGCATCGACGGCTTGTGGTCGTCATGGAACGGGCAGAGGCCGACGAACTCCTTGCCCGCACGCTTCAGGGCCACATGCCGCGATACCAGATCTACGATATCCGTGGCCTGAACAACCTGCTGGATGAATTGCTCCGAGAACCTGGGCAATGCTTACTCTCCTGAGCAGCACAATACCAAAACCCGACGCTTGAGGAAATCCCCATCTGCGGCGCCACAGAGATCATGGACATCGCTTGACGTTAGAACTTACGAAACGTACAATTCGTACAAAGAGATAGATTGGAGCGCAACATGACCTCTGTGCCGATTAGTGAAGCCCGCGAGCATTTGGCTGACTTGGCCAATCGCGTTGCCCTTCGTGGCGAGCGCGTTGTTGTAGAGCGGCGCGGCAAGAACCTTTTTGCGCTTGTGCCGGTCGAAGACGTTGAACTGCTGGAACGTCTGGAAGACAAGCTGGACCTTGACGCCATCCGCGCCGCCAAGGATGAGCCCTCCAAGCCTTGGGCAGAAGTCAAGAAGGCCCTGGGGCTTTAGCCCATGGCCTACCGAATCGAGGTTAAGCCGCAGGCCGAGAAAGCTCTCGCCAGGATACCCAACCCGCACAGACGCCGAATCGTCAAGGCGATTGACAGTTTGGCCCGCAGCCCCAGGCCCTCAGGCTGCGTCAAGCTCGCCGGCGCGGAGAACGCCTACCGAATACGATCAGGCGACTATCGAATCCTGTACGAAATTGTGGACAAGGTCTTGATCGTCTACATCATCCGCGTCGCCCACCGCAAGGACGTTTACCGGGGACTATAGCGAAGGCTGTGTTACGTTCGCCCAGGCATTGACGCAACTGCCGACGTGACGGTAGCATACGGCTTTCCCAGACACATGAGGAGTTCGTTTTGGATCAGCTTGAAAAAACCGTTTCCCAGATGAAGTACGACAACAGCGGCCTGATACCCGCCGTGATCGTCGATTGCAAGACCAGGCAGGTGTTGATGGTGGCGTATATGAACGCCGCTTCCCTTGTTGACACTGTCAGGACAGGCAAGACTCACTTCTGGTCCCGCAGCCGAAACAAGTACTGGATGAAGGGCGAGTCGTCCGGTCACACCCAGCAGGTCAAGGCAATCTACACGGATTGCGACAAAGACACGCTCGTCATAGAGGTTGAACAAATCGGCGCCGCCTGCCATGAAGGCTACTACTCCTGTTTCTACAGGCAGTTGACCGACGAAGGCGACTGGAAGGTTTGCGCCGAGCGGGTTTTGGACCCCAAGCAAATCTACAAGAAATAGCCGCAGGCTGACCAGCCCCGCGGACGGATGAATGTATGGCTATCGCCCAGCAACACCAGACGATCTCGTCACGCCGCCAGCGGGATATGCTGCTGACCGCACTGGATCTTGTTCTGGCGATAACGGCGGTCGCGGCGATAGCAACCCTGATTCTTGAGCACGGCTGGCGCGCCGGGAATCATCCGGTCGATCTGGCCAAGCTGCACGCGGCGAGTTGGCTGATTGCGGGCGTCTTCGCCGGCGAGCGATTTTTCCGCCTGGGCATTTCACACAACCGCAGCCGATACGCGAGGGATAACTGGATCGACTTCATGCTTATCGGCATGGCGGTTGTGGCGGTTGGCGTGGTTCACCGCCTTGGCGACCGCCCCCTGGGCCTCAACGGCCAGGCGACGCTCAGCGCTGGAGCGATGTACATGCTGATATGCCAGTTGTACATCCTGGGCGTGCTGCTGCTGCGTGCGATGACGCTGAACCTGCGCTTCACAGAAAGCGGCATCCATCCGACATGGCTGCTGATTCTGAGTTTCGCCGCCCTGTGCCTCATCGGGTCGGGCCTGCTTATGCTGCCCGTGGCCATTCCCGAGCCCACGTCGCCCAACTACCTTCGGCTTGATTACCCTGACGCGCTGTTCACCGCCGTCAGCGCCACCTGCGTAACGGGCCTGGTGACACGCGACATCGGCCTTGGGTTCACCACGTTCGGGCAGGCGGTGATTCTCTCTCTGATTCAACTGGGCGGCCTGGGAATCATGCTGTTCGGGACTGTGCTGGCGGGCCTGGTGGGCAAGTCGCTGACCGTCCGCGGCTCTCGCACGATGGCGGCAATGCTGATGGGCGAAAGCTACGGACGCATGGCAAGAATGGCAAGCTTCATCGTTACGACAACGCTGATTTTGGAGGCGGCCGGGGCGTTTCTGATGTATCCGATGTTCGCCAACGCCCCCGGCATAAACGGGCAGCCCAACACCGCCACGCAGGCGGCATGGATGAGCGCGTTCCATTCGATATCCTCGTTCTGCAATGCGGGCTTTTCGCTTTACGGCAGGAACATGCTGGCCGGGGTGAACCAATCGGCGTGGTCGCAACCGCTGCGTGACAGTTGGCAGATAATGGGCGTCATGGCGCCGCTGATTATTCTTGGCGGGCTGGGCTTTCCGGTGATAAGCGACTGCGGCGCGTGGATCAAGGC
>JAAYCO010000034.1 GCA_012729725.1 Planctomycetota bacterium | reverse complement strand
TTGGAACAGGGGTAAGGAGCTGAAAGATGAAGGTTTCGCGAACGTTGCTTGTGTTGCTGGTCGTCGCCGCCGCGGCATTTGGTTGGGTTTACGGCCCGTCGATGATCACCCGAGTTGCGTATGCCGTCGAGCGCGGGCAGGTTCAGGCGGCCCGAGAAGGCCTTGTCGAACTGAGCAAGCAGGACACCATTTCACCGCTTATCAGGGAAGTCTCGCGAGTGGTCAGCCCGGCGGTTGTCGAGGTGCGCGTCGCCAAGCTGATTGAGCAGCCGGACATGAGCGACTTCTTCCGCCGGTTCTTCCGTGATGAAGGTTTTGGCTCGCCCGAGATGGCGCCGCAGCAGCGGAGAGTCTTTGGCCTGGGCAGCGGCGTGATTGTTGACGGAACGAACGGGTACGTAATTACGAATTACCATGTCGTCGGCGGCGCTGATCGCGTCAAGGTTGTTCTCGCCGACGGCAGGGAACTGGACAACGAATGGATTCGCACGGATCCTCAGACAGATCTTGCCATCATCAAGCTGAAAAACACTCAGGACTTGATCGAAGCTCCTCTGGGTGACAGTTCGCAGATGCAGGTTGGCGATATGGTTCTAGCCATTGGCGCCCCCAGCGGCCTGGCGCAGACGGTCACAATGGGCATCATTTCCGCAACGGGAAGAGTCACCGGCGCCACCCAGATCGCGGGGCAGTATCAGGACTATATCCAGACCGACGCCGCCATCAACCGCGGAAACAGCGGCGGGCCGCTGGTCAACATGCGAGGCGAGGTGATCGGCATAAACAACATGATCATCTCGTCCAGCGGAGGCTTTCAGGGAATCGGGTTTGCGATACCTTCCAACATGGTCCGCAACATCATGGGCCAGTTAATCGAGGAGGGCAAGGTCACGCGAGGATTCCTCGGCGTGAGCTTCCAGCCGGAAGTCGATGCCGATCTTGCTCGCAGTTTCGGGCTTTCGAGCACGCGTGGCGCGCTCGTAACCAGCGTTGTTGAAGACAGTCCCGCGGCTCAGGCCGGGGTGGAAGTCAGCGACTTCATCGTCGCGGTGGATGACCAGGAGGTCGCCAGCGGAAACGACCTCCGCAACATCATTGCCGCCCGCCAGCCGGGCCAGACGGTCACTCTTACCGTCGTGCGAAACGGCGAAAGACGGGAATTGAAAGTGACGCTGGCGCAGCAGCCCCCTGACATGGTTGTCAACGGCGAAGAGGCGCCTGGCGGCATTGCGCGGGGCGAAGGACGCTATGGCATCGCCACCCGCACCCTGACGCAGGAATTGTCGCAGAGGTTCGGGTACAGGTCCCAGCAGAGAGGCGCGATTGTCACCAACGTCGCACCAGATTCAAACGCTGCCGAACAGGGCTTGCGGCCAGGTATGCTCATCACGCAGGCGCAGGGCGCTCCGATCGAGACGTCGGAGGATCTGGACAACGTGCTAAGGTCCTCCCAGGAAGGCGTGCGCGTGCTGGTGACGACACCACAGGGCGGACAGCGATTCATCTTCCTGAGGCCGTCAAGCGGCGTTAATAACAGGTAGGTTATGGCACAAAAGGGCGCGGCCGCATTTTTCACGGCTGCGCCCTTCGTGTTTTTGGCCTCATCTGCCGATTAAATAGACTGCGCCCTTATACGCCCGACGGGCCCGGAGATTAGCAGATGAATATTCGATTGCCTGCCTTTGCTCTTGCCGCCTGCATGCTGATTGGATGCGGCTCAAGCCGAGTTACTGATACGCCACGCACAGCGACGGAGCAACTGCTGGTTTCGGCGGCGGTGGACCAGGCGGTGTCGCAGCTTGATTTTTCGCTGCTCGAAGAACGCAAGACCTATCTGGACGACAGCCTGGTTGATCGGGTGGATAAGAGCTTCATCATTGCCTCAGTCAGAGCCCAGGCCCGTCGAGACGGCGTGATACTTCTCGACAAGCCGGATGACGCCAGCTACATCCTTGAACTTCGCGCCGGGGCGGTCGGCGTTGACCGCGACGATTATGTTCTTGGCATTCCGGCTTCATCGCTGCCAATTGGAGGCACGCCGATAGTCACGCCCGAGATTGCCGCCTACAAGTCCATAAACCAGACCGGCGCCTGCCGCATAAGCTTTACGGTCTATCGTCGCGACGACAACCGGTTCTTCTATGCCTCCGGGCCGGCGTATGGTTTCTCGGATCACAAGTCCCGGTGGATCATGGGCGCAGGCCCGGGAGTAAAAGAGAACATCCAGCCCGCGCGCCAGCCGAACAACACCGCCAGCATAGTGGCTGGTCCTTCATCGCCCGACCAATCGGCAAGAACACCGGAGTGACGCGAATGGCCCGGCGGCGAAGATGGCCAAGACTTGTTCTGGCCACTGTTGTAATCCTGGCGGCGGCGCTGTTCGCCGCGCGCGAGTGGTTGTTGCCCGCATACGTCAGGCATCTTCTGGTCTCGCAGATTGGCCAGCGCTGGAAGGGCTCGGTCCACGTCGATGATGTCGAAGTCTTCTTGAGCGGTTCGGTCAGGGTCGGTTCTCTTGGGCTAAAGGACCAAGACGGCCAGCAATGGGTTTGGGCACAGGCTGTGTCGGTTCGCCTGCGCGACTGGCCAAGCCTCAGTCCTCGCCTTGGCGAACTCGACGCCGAGAAACTGATCATACGCGCACGACTGGACAGCGAACCGCCTATAGCCTCTGAGGGCGGTGGCGAAGACGCATCATCGCCGGCCGGTGACTACGACATCTTCGAGGCCCTGCGAATAGAGATGCTTCGTGTTGTGCTGCTGAATGATCAGCAGGAATTCGCCATAGAAGACATGTCGGTGACGGCCGCCAGAACGGACGATTCACTGTCGTTTCACATGGGATTGCTAAAGCCCGCCCAAAACCAGTTTGATGCCGTCGCCTCGCTGTCCAACGGCGGAAAGATCAAGTTTCAGCTTACATTCGCCCACGAACTTGACGACTCGCAGGCGGATTTCATCAGCACATTGCTGTATGACGCTGCCGCGATAGACGTTTTTAAGGCGGGGGCGGCGGGTTACGTTCGCGGCGAGGGCGATATTGCCGACCCTGCCGGGATCGACCTTCGCGGCCAGGCGACCGTTCGCGAAGGGGCAATCTGCATCAACAAGGATTTCGCTGTCGGCGGCATCGCCGGGCGCGTTGCGCTGCGGCACAATGTGCTGACGTTCGCCGACGCCGCCGGGGAGACTCTGGGCGGCAGGGTTGACGCCGGCGCAGAATTGCGGTGGGGCGGCCGGAATGTCGAGTTTTCAGGCAGCGGCAGGTTGACCGGAATAGACCTTGGGCGGTTTGGCCAGGCGATTGATGTTGCTCTTGGAGAAGGCACAGGCGATGCCGAAGTGCGTTTTTCTCACCTGGGCCAATGGCGCCTTGCCGGAAACCTTGCAATTGGATTGCAAGATGACCCGCCGCACCAACTTGGCGGATTGTTCGACGTGGAATTCGCCGACAAGGCGGTGATATCGCTGGTTGACTGGCATTGGTCGCAGGCCAACCGCCGCAATGCAGAGCTTCGAGAGGCGCTGCTGGCCATAGATGCAAAAGGGCTGTTCGTCCAGCACGTCGGCCTGCAGACGCCTGGGGGCGAACTGTCGGCTGCGGGGGAACTGTCATGGGCGAACGGCGATGGGCTGACTTACGGCGGCACGTTCTCTTCGAAGGATTTCGACTTGTTTGCATTGCTGCCCTCCGGCAGCGAGGGCGGGCTCAGCGCGTTGCGCACGTCGCTTGAAGGCGAGTTTTCAGGCAGCGGCGCCAAGCACATTACGCTAAGCGCGGGCGGGTCGTTGCAAGCGTTCTGGGCAGGCGCGGGCGTGGATGCATCAGCAGACGTTTCGGCAACGCTTGTGGCGACTGAATTGGACAGCGGGTTTTCTCTTGATCGGCTGAGGGTTTCGGCTGAGGCGGTTGACGGACTGGTGCGGCATCGCGGCGCGGTTGTTGTGGATGATCTGGGAATCAAGAGCGTGCTTGAAGATGGATCAGTCACCGCGACACTCAGTGCGGGTTTCGCAGATGGGTCGGTGAATGCCAACGCAACAGGTCGCGCCGGGGATGCGGGCGTTGCTTATTCAGGCGAAGCACGGTTCACGGATGTGGATACTGCCGCAATTTCGCCGGCGCTGCTGACGTCGCCCCAGTGGCTGCGGCAGGCGCTTGTGACGGGTCATATGCAGTTTGAAGGCAAGGACTTTTCGTCGGTCTGCATCAAGGGCGGCGGCGACGCCAGGATGTTTGTGGACGCCCAACCCGTAGACGAAGTGGGCGGCGAGTTTGAATTTGACGGTCGAGTCGGCAGGCTTAAGGGGACCGAGGCGGTTGAGGTTCACGGTACGGCGAGCATTCAGAACGGCTACGCGGCAAGCACTGACGGGCAGCGCCTGGCCGACAATCTTCGACTCAGAGTCATCTCGTTTGGCAGAAGCATGGACGTCAGCAGCATTCGCGGCGAGGTGCTGGGCGGCAAGACGCTTGGGATGCTTCGCGTTGACTTCCCCACATATAAGGCGCCTTCCTTCCGCGGCGGGTTCACAATCGAGAACCTGGATCTTCCGACGATGTCTTTGGCTCTTGGCAACAAAGAAACCGCCATTCGAGGAAAGGCCGACATGAATTATCGATTTGCCGGCCTGTTCGACATGGCGTCGCTGCGGGGCAACGGCATGCTTCAAATCCGCGACAGCAGGATGCTTGGCGTGCCGGTGCTTGATGAAATGCTGTCGGTTCTCAGGGTCAGGCCCGAGGCGACGGAAAAGACCGATTTTGACATGGTCTTTTCAAACAAGGCCGGAAAGATCACCATTCTGAATGGAAGGATGGCCACGCCGGTCATAGCGTTGAGCATCAGGCCCGGTGGAACGGCGAACATCCAGACGCATGAAATAGACGCCTACGTTGTCGCCGCCGTCCTGGATGATATTGAATCGTTGATGAATGCGCCGTTCCTGAATCTGCTGGTTCCATTTGCGCGGGGGGCGACTCAGTTGCACGTCACTGGCTCATGGGACAGCCGCGAGACCATTCGTGTGACCAAGGAACCGCTTCGGGACATGGGCGAGGCGACACTTCAATTCTTCCGCGACGTGGTGCAAACCGGCGGCGAAATGGGAGAGAGTTTCACCCGGCCCGTTCGCCAGATGTCGCCGTAGCGTCTGTTATCGTGCACAACACCCACAAATCGAAACCGGC
>JAAYCO010000189.1 GCA_012729725.1 Planctomycetota bacterium | reverse complement strand
CGCCCAATCAAGCAAAGGCCCACAAAGCCGCTGCGCGACGAGGCTGCGGATTATTCAGCTGCCGATGAGGATGTCGAAGCCGCACCGGTTTTGCCGGATGGTCCGATTGAAGCGGTTCAGCCCGCCGACGAGCCTGCCGGGGCGCCGCAAGGGCCAAGAGAAGGAAAACGCAGGCGCAGGCGCAAGAAGCGCCATCCCCAACTGGGAACACAACCCCCCAACCAGCAGGCCGCCGCCCAGAGCGCTCCTGCCGGCGAAGGCGCCTCAGCAGCGGCGCCCGCGCCTCAGAGGGAAGGCAAACGCCGAAGGCGAAGAAGAAACAAGAACAGGAATTCCGGCTCGCCCGGGCAGGGGTCGGGAACGTCCTCGCCACCGACGGGACCAGCGCCGGCCGCGGGTCATGAGTGACAAGATCCGACCGGGCCTTGGCTTCTGACACCGGCGAGTATTCGCTTTCTTCGCAGCCGGCGGCGGATTTTGTCTTTTCGGCCCCGCGTATCCGCTTTATAGTAAGAGTGGAATAATCATCCGTCATATTTAAGCGTCTGCTGGAGAAGCAAATGGTTCTTCATCTGGTGAGGGCGGCATTTCTTGTCGTCGTCCTGGCAATAACGTTTTCGTTCGCCCTTCAGCGCGAGGTTGTCGCGCGGGGCGAATGGTACGTCATCTACTACATGACGATACCGGCGATTGTGGGCATTGCCGCCGTGTTCGTCGATATGTTCTGGCGGCGAAAGCACTTACAGGTGCTAAGCGGGCTGTTCTTCGGCCTATTGGCGGGCCTGGCTATCGCATACATCATCACGCTGGTGATCGATCTGGTTGTCATGCTTTTTGTGCCGATCATGCCCGCCGATCCGCCGGGACCGCCGCCACGGTCGCCGGATGTTGCTGATTTCGTCGCGCCAGGCGACGAACAGGAGTTCATCTCCATTGAAGACCTGGCGATGGCCAAACTGGCGTATCAGAAAGAGAAATCCGCCTGGGAATCAAATAACACCGCTTATTTGCAATACATGTCCGAGTACAAAATCGTGCAGTTGGTCAAGCTGCTCATTGGCACTGCCGTGGTCTTCATGTGTGTTTCGTTCGTGCTGCAAACCAAGGATGACTTCCGGTTTGTCATTCCCTATGTCGAATTCAAGAAAGAGACCAAGGGGCCGCGGTCGCTGCTGCTGGACACCTCGGTCATTATCGACGGCAGAATAGGCGACATAGCCGAAACCCGGATTATCGAATCCGAGGTGCTCGTGCCTCGGTTCGTCCTTGCCGAGCTTCAGGCAATCGCCGACAGCGACGATAAGCTCAAGCGCAACCGAGGGCGTCGCGGGCTGGATGTTCTTAACCGGCTGCAGGGTTGCGACAAGATCGACATTCGCATAATCGACCCTCACGTGGCTGCCGTGGAGGAATCGCCGGACGTTGACGCCAAGCTCGTCGCACTGGCCCAGCACCTTGACGGCAGGATTGTCACAAACGACTACAATTTGAACAAAGTGGCCCAGCTTCGCGCGGTTGACGTTGTGAACATCAACGATCTGGCCAACGCACTGAAACCCATCGTTCTGCCGGGCGAAAAGCTCGCCGTCAAGGTGATCAAGCCCGGCGAAGAGGCCGGCCAGGGCGTGGGATATCTCGAAGACGGCACGATGATCGTCGCCGAGCAGGGCAGGGATTACGTTGGTAAGGACGTATGGATAACCGTCACCAGCGTGCTTCAGACATCGGCCGGAAGGATGATCTTCGGCAGGCTCGACCCGGATCGCACTTTCGGGCCGAGGGAAAGAAAGACGTAGCAGCAGCACAGTCGAGGAGTGCCAATGGCAAGAGTTAGTCTGCCTGACCACATGAAGGAACAGCCGCCCGAGCCCGAAGCCCAGGAGAATGTCGGGCCGTACCTGACCATTTCACGCCAGTTCGGCTGTTACGGGTTTTCGCTGGGCATGCTGCTGCTGGAAGTGCTTAACGAAGACGCCTCCCCCGAACAGATGTGGAGGATTTACCATAAGGAAATACTCGACCGTCTTGCGACCGAGTCTAACATGGCTGCCGAGATGATCGAGCGCGAGCGTCGGAACAAGCCCCGGCTGATAGTGGACTTCTTCCGCGCGCTGTCGAAAGAACGCGTTCCAAGCGGGTATGAGATACGCAACCGGATCACGACGATTATCCGTGGCCTTGCTGCGCAGGGGCACGCCATCATCATCGGCCAGGGCGGCAGCGGCGCGACGGCGGATCTGCCAAACGGCCTGTCCGTCCGCCTCGAGGCGCCCGAAGACTGGCGAGTTCGGCAGATCGCGTTTCGCGAAGGGCTGACCGAGAACGAGGCCCGCATCAGCATGCAGGCCAAGGAGCAGGAACGCGAGTATCTTCGCAAGATATACGAGCGGCAATTCCACCGCCGCCCCGCGTTCAACCTGATATACGATTGCTCGGTGTTCAGCCTGGCGCAAATCGCGCAGCAAGTCGCCTACGCCATGAAGCTAAAGGGCATGCGCACGCCGCCAAAGACGTAGAATAGAACCCATCCAACCGCAAAGCCCCGCATGGAAATGCGGGGACCTGATTGATTTCGCGCAGCGAATCCTCGCCGTTTGCTGTTTGATTCGCGTTGGGATTATCGCACAAAAAACAAATACAACGGCGAGGTGTCGCTCCGCGACATGGAGTCAGGTCCCCGCATTTCCATGCGGGGCTTTGTGCGTTGGGATGGTTGCGAGTGTCTTGTTTACCCGATCAACCGTTGAGGTAGTCCCATGCGCGTTGGAAGAACACTGCGCCGTCGGCGCGCTTGATCTGGCGGCGGGTCCATTGCGGGTGTTGAGTGATGTCGATAAATCGTTCCGGGTGCGGCATAAGGCCCATTACTCTGCCTGTCGCGTCGCATATGCCGGCAATGTCGTCGTTGCTGCCGTTGGGGTTGATCGGGTAGGGGCCTGGCGCTCCATTTTCATCGACATATCGAAGCGCGACCTGATCGTCGGTTCTGAGTCTTTCAAGGACTGACGCATCGCGTGCGATGAATTTGCCTTCGCCGTGCGCGATCGGCAGGGCGAGCACTTCGCCCTTGGGCACGAAGACGCACTTGTCGCTGTCGGCTCTCAGGTGAATCCATCGGTCCTGGAATCTTCCCACATCGTTCCATGCCAGCGTGGCGTCAAGGTGTGCCTGGTCGGGCGAGACGTTGCCCCACGGCAGGAGGCCGCTCTTGAGCATCACCTGGAACCCGTTGCAGATGCCCAGCACCAGTTTGCCCGCCTGCACGAATCTGTTAAGCGGCTCTGAGAGGCGGTGGAGCATCTGGTTTGCAAGGATCTTTCCGCTGGCGATGTCGTCGCCGTAGCTGAAACCGCCTGGGATCACCAGGAACTGCGCATCATCAAGTTTGCTTGGATCTTCCATCAGGCGAAAGACGTGTTCTCTGCTGGTGGTGAACCCCGCCTGCTGGAGGGCGAATGCGGTTTCTCTGTCGCAGTTGGTTCCTGCCGCTCGCAACACTAGTGCTTTTATGGTGGCCATTTGTAATCTCTAGCATCCCTTAGGGTGGCGAAAGCAGCGATTATACAGACCGTTCCCCGTTGGCGGAACAGGTTTAATGAAGCGCCCGCCGCGGTTTCTTTGGCCCGAAAATCAGCGATTTGGCCCGTTTTGCAGGTCGCCAAGCGGCAATCTCGTGTTACAATAGATAGAGAAGACAACCGGGCCGGGCCCCGGCATTTCTCAAAATAGTAACGGCAGTGGACGTGAAGTCCCCCAGTTCATCTCCAAGGCCGATAGCATTGCATGTGACTCGTGGTCTTTGAGGCGCCCAAGGCGGAAAGGGCAGTCCTATGGCAACCACCATGCACTTTGATGCCGATGCCGGCAGGCATGACAACGCCAATGCCAAGTTCACCCAGCAGCGGCGGGTTCAGTGTCCTTCATGCGGGGCCGTGCTTTCGTACCAGCCCGATACCCGCTTCACCCACGCCAGGTGCAGCAAGTGCGGCAGCAGATTCGAGCTTCCAACCTGCGCAATCAGCGAAGACGCCGTCGCAGCCTGGCTTGACGAGGGCGAGGATGCGCCCAAGTTCGTCAAGCCGCCCGAGCCCGTCGCCCCCACGCCGGCTGCCCAGCAAATCATCGACGCCTACAGCGATATCGAAGTCCACGCCGTCAAGTGCGACCGCAGCGGCGTGCTGCTGCAATTCCCGTCTCGACTGCTGATGGAACCGCGATTCCGGCTTGCCATGCCGCGAAGGTGCATGCAGTGCGGCACAAGGTCGCACCTCGAAGCGCACGTGATCATCTTCTCAAGCACGCTCAAGAACAGCGTGTCGCTTGAGGCGGAGCACCTCGCCGGAAAGATGACCCTGGCCGGCGAGCAGGCCAAGCTGCTTGCGGGGCAGGCCCTGCTTGAATGCCTGCCGCGAGTGCCAAACGTCCCGCCGCCCGCGGACCTGCCCATGCCATACTGGCTGTGCGACATGTGCAGCGAATCGGGCAGCGTGTGCGGGCAATACGAACCGTGCGAAAACCCCGCCGAAGGCAGATGCCACCTGTTCATCAGCAAGTTGCGGCGGGCCGAGGAGTTCCTCGAAGCCCTCGGCGCGCGCGGCACGCCAAGCTTCAACCTTGTCGCCCACACGCGTGGCGAAATCGGCGACAACCCGTGGGACAGCCTCTCGCTTGTCGTGCAGAACAGGCTGGGGCAGTGGTCAAAGCCGCACGAGGGCGAGATGTTTCTTGGCTACGCCCCCGACCGCGATCTTGCACGCACCGAAGACGGCATGGCCGGCCTTGTGCTGACCAACAAACGCATGCTCCATCACAGCAGGCTAAGGCATCACGAGGTAACCTGCGACGACCCGCTTGAGATCAAGCTCACGACAGCCGACGGCACGCACCTGATCAACATCAGCTCCGCCAAGTGGAGCGCCGCACTGAAACTCGACGGCGAAGGACTGGTGATGCTTCGTCGAGGGCTGACCAAAGGCATGTTCCGCGTGCTGTGGCATTAGGCCCCGGCGTTTCGCACCAGTAGCGATTACTTCAGCGACGGGCGCGGCGGGGCCTTGTGACGCAGGAAGAAACTCATCGCGACTTCCGGCCGGCGCTCGTGACCAGCGCCGGGAATCTCGTGCGTCTGCACGGCGAAACCCGCCGATCGCAAGTATTCCACCGCTCGTTTGCTTTGCGAGGTTATCGTCCCGGGGTCGTTCTGGCCCCAGTAAATGAAGATGTTGGGGCGCTTGCCAACTCCCGGCCGCCATTGACGAAGGTTCGACTCGTTGAAGTTGCAGTTGCGGGCGCAAACCACGCTGAATATTTCCGGGTTCCGCAGGCCGATCCAGTATGTGGGAAATCCTCCGCCCGAGAACCCGGTGATCATGATGTTCGCCAGGTCGATGTTGTAGCGATAGCCCAACTCGCTGATGATCGACAGGATTATCTGTTCGTTGGCCAGCATGCCGACGATAGGCCCGTCGCCGATAAGGCCGTCGGTGCCGATCAGGTCCGGCGCGACGACGATGCAGTAGTTCTGCTCGGCAAGCATCTTCCATTCGCGGATGTGATGGTTGGCGACATCGTAAGGGGGCGTGCCGTGGCACGATACGATAAGCGGCGCCGGGCGGTCGTGCCGGTAATTCGAGGGCACGTATATCCAGTACCCGCTTGAAGTGATCGCGCAGCTTCGGCGTTGTTCCTGCACGGGCGTATTCTGCGGCTGTGGTACGGCGCACCCGGCGGCCAGCAGCGCCCCAACCAGGATCGACTTTGACAATCGGCTTGTAATCATTACCTACCCAAACAGCTTGGTGAACCCGAGATCATAGCCTGCCGCCGCCCGGAAGGCAAAGTCAAGATTCCCAAAGGCGCTGACGCTGTCAAAATTGCCCCTGCAATACCCAAGCCTGCGAAGATTGGCAGTTAGACGGGCGGCGAGCGGAAGCGGTCAAAGCAATTTAAGTAATGGCTTGGCAAACAGTTGCGCGTGCAGGCACGACTATTGCTACTTGAGGGCGTGCGAGTCTGGCGTGTTGCGCAGACCTTCGGCCGCGATTTTCTTTGCGGTTCGTCCAAGAGCGGAATAACAAGAACAATATAACTTCATGCTGTGAAAGGAGCTACCTTATGGCGGCGAAGCAATTGGCGTTTTCATCCGAGGCCAGGTCGGCACTGTTGGCCGGCGTCGAAAAATTGGCCCGTGCGGTCAAGAGCACCCTGGGACCGCGCGGCAAGAATGCCATTCTGGACAAGGGATGGGGCGCGCCCACCGTCACCAAGGACGGCGTGAGCGTTGCCGAGGAAATCGAACTCAAGGACAAGTACGAGAACATGGGCGCCCAGCTCGTCAAGGAAGCCGCCAGCAAGACTTCCGACGCAGCCGGCGACGGAACCACCACGGCCACCGTATTGGCCGAGGCTATCTTCAAGGAAGGTTTCCGCAACCTTACCGCAGGCGCGGACCCGATGAGCCTGGCCCGCGGCATTCGCCAGGCGGTCGAAGTTGTCACTGCCGAGCTCAAGAAGATGGCGACGCCCGTCAAGAACGACGACGACATCCGCAACATCGCCGCCATCTCCGCGAATAACGACAAGCTCGTCGGCAAGATGCTGGCCGAAGCAATGGCCAAGGTAGGGCGCGACGGCGTTATCACCGTCGAAGAAGGCAAGAGCATCGAAACCACGGTTGACGTTGTCGAAGGCATGCAGTTCGATCGCGGCTACCTTTCGCCGCATTTCGTGACCGATCCCGAGTCGATGGAATGCGTGCTCGAAAAGCCGCTGGTCCTGCTGAACGAAGACAAAATCTCCAACGTCGCCAAGCTGGTTCCGCTGCTTGAGAAGGTAGCCAAGGCCAAGCGCCCGCTGATGATCATCGCAGAGGATGTCGAGGGCGAAGCGCTGGCGATGCTTGTGGTGAACAAGCTGCGCGGCATCGTGTCGGTTGTCGCGGTCAAGGCGCCGGGTTACGGCGACCGCCGCAAGGCGATGATGGAAGACATCGCCGTCCTCACCGGCGGCAAGGTGTTCTCGAAGGATCTGGGCATCGACCTGGAAACCATTTCGCTTAGCGAACTTGGCACCGCCAAGAAGGTCACCATCGACGGCGACAACACCACCATCATCGAAGGCGCGGGCAAGACGCAGGACATCCAGGCCCGCATCAAGCTCATCCGCGACGAGATCGAACGCACCACCAGCGACTATGATCGCGAGAAGCTTCAGGAACGCCTGGCGAAGCTTGCCGGCGGCGTTGCCCAGATTAACGTCGGGGCCGCCACCGAAAGCGAAATGAAGGAAAAGAAGGCCCGCATCGAAGATGCGCTTCACGCAACGCGGGCGGCTGTGGAAGAAGGCATTCTGCCCGGCGGCGGCGTGGCTCTGGTTCGCGCTCGCAAGGCGCTTGCCAAGATCAAGGCCACCGGCGACGAGGCAACCGGCGTGGACATCGTCCGCAGGGCGCTGGCCGAGCCGCTTCGCCAGATCGTCGCCAACGCGGGCGAAAGCCCGTCGGTCATCCTCAAGAAGGTCGAGGCCGGCGAAGGCAACTTCGGATACAACGCCGACAAAATGGAATACCAGGACCTTGTCGCAGCCGGCGTAGTCGATCCGGCGAAGGTCACTCGTGCAGCTCTCCAGAACGCGAGCTCAGTCGCAGCCCTGCTGCTGACCTGCGACGCCGCCGTCGCCGAACTGCCCAAGAGCGAAGATGAAGCAGCCGGCCCGGGCGGCCCCGGCGGCCCCGGCGGCATGGGTGGTATGGGTGGTATGGGCGGCATGGGCGGTATGGGAATGATGTAATCAGCGGCGGTCTACGCCGGCGGAATAAACGAAACCTATAGAACAAGCAGATAAGGAGCAGACAAATGGCAGTTAAACCACTGGATGATCGTATTCTTGTCAAGCAGAGCGAAGCGGAAGAGAAGACGGCCGGCGGCATCGTCCTGCCGGACACCGCAAAGGAAAAGCCCCAGCGCGGCAAGGTCATTTCGACCGGCCCGGGCAAGCTGCTTGATTCCGGAAAGCGTGGCGAGATGAGCGTCAAGAAGAACGACGAGGTGTTCTACGGAAAGTATTCCGGCACCGAGATCAAGATCGACGGCGAAGAATACGTCATTCTGCGTGAATCGGACGTTCTGGCCGTTATCGAGAAATAACCTCCGCCCGTCACGCCGGCCGATGGCCGCGGGCAAGAGAATCAAGGAGCACAAATATGGCTGCTAAGCAGATGTTGTACGATACCGGCGCCAAGGCTGCGATGCTCGCGGGCGTTTCAAAGCTCGCCGCCGCCGTCAAGGTTACGCTCGGGCCCACCGGACGAAATGTCCTGCTGCACAAGTCCTTCGGTTCGCCGAAGGTCACCAAGGACGGCGTGACGGTTTCCAAGGAAGTGGACCTGCCCGATCCGTTCGAGAACATGGGCGCGAAGATGGCCAACCAGGTCGCCAGCAAGACCGGCGACGTCGCCGGAGACGGCACAACCACAGCCGTCGTGCTGGCTGAGGCCATCATGACCGAGGGACTCAAGGTTGTCACCGCCGGCGGAAACCCCAACGCCATCAAGCGAGGCATCGACCTTGCCGTTGAGGCGGCGATTGATTCGATCACCAAGCAGGCCAAGCCCGTAAAGGGAACCGACGACCTGCGGAAAGTCGCCACCGTCTCGGCCAACTGGGACACCGGCATCGGCGACATGATCACCACCGCCATCGAGAAGGTCGGCAAGGAAGGCGTCATCACCGTCGAGGAAGGCAAGAGCATCGCCAACGAGCTTGAGCTTGTTGAAGGCATGCAGTTCGACAAGGGTTACGTCTCCGCCTACTTCATGACCAACCCCAACACTCTCGAAGCCGTGCTTGAGGATTGCTACATCCTCATTCATGAAAAGAAGATTTCGACGCTGCGGGACATGATTCCGCTGCTCGAGAAGACGGCGACCAGCGGCAAGCCGCTGCTGATCATCGCCGAGGACATCGAGGGCGAGGCACTTGCTGCCCTTGTTGTGAACAAGCTTCGCGGCGTGCTGAACGTCTGCGCGGTTAAGGCCCCTGCCTTTGGCGACCGTCGCAAGGCGATTCTGGGCGACATCGCGATTCTCACCGGCGGCACGTTCATCAGCGAAGACCTGGGCATCAAGCTTGAAAGCGTCACCGTTGACCAGCTCGGGCAGGCAAAGCGGGTTGTCGTGGGCAAGGAAAACACCACGATCATCCAGGGCGCCGGCAAGAAGGGCGAGATCAGCGGCCGGGTCGGGACGATCCGCAACCAGATCGAGAAGACCACCAGCGATTATGATCGCGAGAAGCTTCAGGAACGCCTCGCCAAGCTCACCGGCGGCATAGCGGTGATCAAGGCCGGCGCAGCCACCGAAGCCGAGATGAAGGAAACCAAGGATCTCATCGACGACGCGGTTCACGCAACCCGCGCCGCTGCCGAGGAAGGCATTGTTCCCGGCGGCGGAGTGGTTCTGCTGCACGCCATCGAGGCGGTCGAAAAGGCCGGCGAGAAGGCCCGCGGCGAAGAGAAGGTCGGCGTGCGAATCGTTGCCAGCGCATTGAAAGCACCGGCAATGCAGATTGTCGCCAATCGCGGCGAGGACGGCGAGGCTGTCGTCGCCGAGATTCTCGAACGCGGCCAGGACATCGGTTACGACGCCGCCAAGGGCGAATTCGTCGATATGATCAAGGCCGGGATTATCGATCCGGCAAAGGTCAGCAAGACCGCGCTTCAGAACGCCGCGTCCGTTGCCGGGTTGCTGCTCACCACCGACGTGATGGTGACGGAACTCAAGGACGACGAGTTGTCGGTCGGCGCGGTATCCTAATCGCGTCGCAACAGCACATGCACAGCCGGCCCGGTTAATCCCGGGCCGGTTTTTTATTCTCCACCTCACATCCATGCATCGAAACCAGCACAACGTACGGAGCCCCGCATGGCAATGCGGGGACCTGACTTCCTGTCGCGGAGCGACACCTCGCCGTTGTGTTTACGAATATCACTCCCAATAATCGAAATCAGCACAACGCACGGAGCCCCGCATGGCAATTCGGGGACCTGAATTCCACGTCGCGGAGCGACACCTCGCCGTTGTATTTGTTTTTCGTGCGATAATCACGATGCGAACAAAAGCGGCAAACGGCGAGGATTCGCTGCGCGATAGCAGTCAGGTTCCCGCATTGCCATGCGGAGCTCTTGGCGTCTTGCTGGTTTCGGAGGCAAATGTCAGCCGCATAGCGGGCAACCGCAGTATGGGCAACGGGCGCATCCGGCGGGGGCGGCCACGGGCCGGCGGCATTGGGGACAAAGGGCGCGGGCCTGTTCCAGAGCCATCGGCTGGCCCATGCGGCACTGATCGCGGTAAACGGTTACGCCTTTGCACCCGAGGTCGTAGGCAAGGTTAAAGGCGGACTCGACATCCGCCGGCGAGGCCCACTGCGGCAGGTTGATCGTCTTTGAAATTGCCCCGTCAACGTGCTTCTGAAACGCAGCCTGCATGCGAACGTGCCACTCGAACGAAACGTCGAACGCGGTGACGAACAGGCGCTTGGCGTCGTCGCTTATGCCGGGAATCTCGCGTAGCGACCTGCCGGCTGAGAGCTTGTCGATCAACTCGTCGTTCCATATGCCGTTTGCCCGCGCGTACTTTGCGAACGGTGCGTTCACTTCCAGCATTTCCTGCCCGCCAAGTATGTGGCGGTAGAACGCCAGCGCGAATGGCGGCTCTATGCCGCCGCTGCAACCGGCCAGGATGCTCAGCGTTCCGGTGGGCGCGATCGTTGTAAGCGCGGCGTTTCGCATGGCCCTGCCGTGATGCGTGTCCCACGTGCTGCCGCTCCAGTTGGGAAAGCTGCCGCGAACCTTGGCCAGTTCCTCGCCGGCAGCCAGCGCGTTTTCCTTCAGCAGCGCCCCCAGGCGATCGGCGAAGGCGAGTCCCTCGTCGCTGTCGTATTTGACGCCCAGCTCCATCATGGCGTCGGCGACACCCATGTAGCCCAGGCCGATCTTGCGATTGCCGCGGCAGACTCGGTCGATCTCGGCGACGACGTAGTTGTTGACGTCGATCACGTCGTCAAGCATCACAACGCCCAGGCGAATGGTTCGCGCAAGCGCCTGCTCGTCAAGCCCGCCGCCCTGAACGAACTTCGCCACGTCGATCGACGCCAGGTTGCATGCCTCCCAATCAAGCAGTGGCTGCTCTCCGCATGGGTTTGTGGCCTCGATCGCGCCAAGATGCGGCGTGGGATTGTCCTCGTTCACGCGGTCGATGAAGCAGAGCCCCGGTTCGCCCGTCGCCCATGCGTCGTTGACGATCATTCGCCAGACATCCTGCACGGTAAGCACTGGTGATTTCGGGGCGTTGCCGGCGGGCGCAAGGTCCGCCAGCTCGTACGACGGTACGTCCAGGCTTCGCGGCAGGTGGAATCCCGCACCAGTTCTGGGGTTGATCACGACGTGCGGCCCGTCGGGGTTCGACCGCAGCGATTCCATGAACCGCCGGGGTATCTTGATGGAGATGTTGAAGTTCTCGAATTCGCCCGCCCTGGCCTTGGACGTGATGAACTTGAGAATGTCCGGATGCTCCACGGACATCATTCCCATATTGGCGCCGCGGCGGTTTGCGCCCTGCTGAATCGCCCGCGTCGCCTCTGAGAACACGCGCCAGAAGCTTATCGGCCCGCTTGTCTTGCCGCCCGACGACGAGATGTAATCGCCGGTTGGCCTGAGCCTGTCGAACGAGAATCCCGTTCCGCCGCCTGCCTTCTGTATCATCGCGGCGTCCTTGACCGACTCGAATATCTCGTCGATGCTGTCGCCGACGGGAAGCACGAAGCACGCGCTGAGCATGCCGTTTGGAAGGCCCGCGTTCATCAGCGTCGGGCTGTTGGGCAGCAGAATTCCGGCCGACATGACGTGTTCAAACTCGTCGGCATAGCGCGCGACGCTCGATTCATCTTCGTACGCGCGATGCGCCGAGGCGATGTGCAGCGCGACGCGCGCGAACATTTCTCGCGGCGTCTCAATAATTTTTCCGGAAGAATCTCTGCGCAGATATCGCGCCTTCAAGGTGCGCAGAGCATTGTCGTTGATTAATTCATCGCTTTTCATATGCAGCTTTATCGTCCCGCATTTGTAGGCGTTTTGCGATATTTTTCGACCGTCGCGCGCAATCGCGCCGCCGCCGGCGCGCCGCGGAATAATTCTAGCGCGGCCGCGGCGCGGCGCGAGGGCTCGAAGCGCGCGAAAAAAAAGTGACAAAAACTCAACAAAATTACTTGGAATTGACGAGAAAGAATGTGAGATTTGTTTATGTACTGTGGCGATTGTCAGCAGTCAGTCTTTAGCACGGAAAACCAAAGGAAGGTGATTAAGATGGCTAAGACAGCAAAGAAGGCCGCGAAGAAGGCTGCGAAGAAACCAGCCAAGAAGGTCGCCAAGAAGTCAGTCAAGAAGGTTGCAAAGAAGAAGACCGCGAAGAAGAAATAGCAAGGATGCTTGGTTGCTTGCGACGGAAACGGCGCAGGCGGCAGTGATAGTGCGGCGGGCGGTGGCCACAGTAACGCCCGCCGCTTTATTTTGCGCTCATCTCCACTAGCGAATCGAAGAAGGGGCGGGCGTTCGCCTCGAACTCTAGCGTGTGCGAACCGCCAAGCGTGATTACCTCGCAGGACGAGCCCGCAAGAGCGCCAACAAGCGACTCGGTGTGGCGGTTGAAGATGATTCTGTCGTCGGCGGCAAGCATCAGCAGCACCGGCATGGCCAGCGACCGCGGCCGGGCCCGCGAAATCATGCGGTCGATGGTCCTGCTTGCGTAAAGGAATCGCGCCGACGCCCTCAGCAGCGACAGCGAATCGTCGCGAAGGTACTGCTGAAACTGCTCGTTGCTGGTAAAAAGTTCCGGCCGGCCCAGGGGAATGTCGAACATGGCAGCGGGCCGCGTCAGAAGCGCCAGCGCGATTCGCATTTTGGCCAGGCCCGAGACATCATGCCGCGAATAGATCCCCGGCGCGACCAGTATCAGCCGCGAGATCGGCGCATCGGGCCGATTCAGCGCGTAGGCCAGCATCAGCTTGCCGCCCCAGCTTACGCCCAGCAGGCAAACGCGATCGCTAGCCGAGTCGCGCATGGCGAATTTGCAGGCCGTCTCGACGTCGTCGAGCAGTTGAGCCGCCGAGCGGCAGTGGCCGCGATGCACGGTGTTCTCGCCGCTGCCTCTTCGCGTCACCAGGTAAACCGCCCGTCCCGCAGCCGCAAGCGCCGATGCCGACCCGAAGAACCATAGCGGGTGCGACTGAATGCCGTGCGCGTACACAACCGGCGGCCCGCTTGCTTCGCCGGCGGGGGCGAAGATGTACATCGGCGTCAGATATCCGTCGTCCAGTTCAAGCAGCACTCGCCGCGGCCCAGCGCCGCCAGGGGCGCGGGCGGGCGATACGCATATCTGGTTCTGGGCGGTCATGTTCTCGTTCATGCTACCACGCTTGCCAATTCGCTGGCCGTACCCCTTCGACTCGCTGCGCTCGCTCAGGGCATGCCCTCGACTCGCTGCGCTCGCTCAGGGCATGCTTTCGATTTCTCACTCAGGGCATGCCTTCGACTCGCTGCGCTCGCTCAGGGCATGCTTCGCCGGCCATACTCAAACGGGCGCCTGCCCAGCAATATCGGCCGGCGTATCGCCACGTTCACAAGCAACCCAATCGCTGCACAGTTCACCACCAGTGATGAGCCGCCGTAACTCACCAGCGGAAGAGTCATGCCGGTGATCGGCATCATGCCTAGCGTCATGCCCACGTTGATGAACACCTGCGAAAGCATCAGCGCGAGCACTCCAACCGCCAGCAGCCTGCCGAACGCGTCGTAGGTGGTCGTGGCGACTTCCACTCCAAGCAGAAGAATAAGCACGTAAAGCCCAAGCACCGCCAGGCATCCGGCAAGGCCCCACTGCCCGCCGATTACGGCGAAGATGAAGTCGGTGTGGTCTTCGGGCAGCGACTGAAGATAAAGGTCGGCCTCGTTCCAGTCGCTTCTTCCCGTCAGGCCGCCCGAGCCGATGATCATCAGCGACTGGTAAAACTGGTGCGCCTTGCTCTTCCGCAGCGATGGTTCGCGCTGGCCAAGCCAGCCGTCGATGCGATCCAACTGGTGCAGTTCCATTATCGCAAGCGGCGCTGCCGCAATAATCATGCGCGGTATTACTTCGATGCGCTCGGCCGCGATGACGTCGCCGTCAGGCCCGCCCGTCGCCGACCCGAACACGCCAACTTCCTTGCCGATGTACTTGCCTGGGTCGATTCCCGCGGGCAGTTGCACCGTTGTCTGCGCCTGGCCGTCGACAAGGATGAATCTTCGTGACGATCTTCCCTCGCCGCCGTCAATGAATTTGCCGGCCGCTGCCGCACCTTCGCACCCGCGGACCTCCCAGTACGCCACTGCCCGCCGGCTGGCGAGCTCGACGGGGCCCATCGCCTCCGACACCCGCCGCGGGAACGGAACGAAAATCAGAAGCCCCGCCACGCCCACGATGCCAAGCAGATGCCGCAGCTTGGCGCCCGCCATGAACAGCATGAAGAACAACGTCGGCAGCAGAAGCAGGCTTGTGCCGAGGTCAGGTTCCTTGAGCACCAGGACCATGGGCACGAATGTCAGCACGAACGGCGCCGCCAGCCCTCGCAGGCGGCGGTAGTTGTCGGTGTTGCGCAGATACCACGCCAGCAGGATGATGAAGCTTATCTTCGCAATTTCGGATGGCTGGACCGAAAGCTCCTGCACGCCGATCCACCGTCGCGCGCCGTGCCTGGGCATGGTAAGCGGCGTGGGAATGAACACCACGATCAGCATCACAAGCGTTACGCCGAATATCACGTAGGCCATCGGCCCGAGCCTGTGATAAGGCACGGCGGCGGCTATCATAAACGCCGCGAGCCCAACGCATCCGAATACGATTTGCCGCTCGGCGCGGGTAAGCCCCTCGTCGGCGCCCGTCGATTGCTCAGACACCGAAATGGCGGCCACGCCCACCGCCATCAGCGCGAGCATTGCAAGCACGATCGGCAGCACAGGCGGGCGAAGACATTGTTTCAGGGTGTCCAGCATTCGTTATTCCAGGAAAAAGGGGTCAGG
>JAAYCO010000188.1 GCA_012729725.1 Planctomycetota bacterium | reverse complement strand
TGGCGATTCGAACCGGCAGGGAGCACCTGGTGACGGGAAGGCAGGCGTATCACGTGCTGGACGTGATGCACAGCTTCCTGGACTCCAGCAGTGTGGGCAGACACTACGACATCACAAGCACCTTCACCCGGCCCGCGCCGCTTGCGGTGGGGCGGGGCGAAGACCAGTTCCCCGGATCAAAGTAACCCGATCGAAGAATTGCCGCCGGCGGGTGGGCGGCGATCAGGAAACCGACGGAGCACCGTAATGCTCCTCGGTTTCCTTGCATGCCATCCCGGTTCTGTTATTCCTCGCCCCAGTCGTCGTCGTCAGTGACGTCGTCCACCGGGTTGACCGCTTTCCTGAGCGGATTTGGCAGGAGTATCCGCGGCTTAACAACAACGGGCTCGGGCGACGGCGGCTCGGCGCTCTCGTCGAAGAGCGTCTGCTGGTCCGCGCCCTGCGCCTGCTGTTGTTGCGTGCCGGTCTTCTTGCGATGTCGCCTGCCGCCTCGGCGCGTTCGCCGTTTGGGTTTCTCGCCGGCGGGGGCCTGAGCATCGGCGGCGGCCGTTTGTGCCGGCTGGGCTTCGGCGGGCTCGGATGCCTGTGGCTCTGGTTGCGGTTCGGGTTCGGGGGCAGGGGCGGGCGCTGCGTTGGGCCCTTGGGCCTGCTGTGCCTGCGCCTGCTTGGACTTGGAGCGGCGCCTTCGGCGCTTCCTGGGTTGCTTTCGCGGCGCCTCGGCGTCGGGCGCCGCCTGATCCGGCTGGGGTTCGGGCGAAGCCTGGTCCTCGGCGGCGGTTGTCACCGTCGGCTCCATTTCCTCGATGGCGGCCTCCGCATCTTCCTCTTCCGCCGACCTGTGGGGCCGGCCCGAGAGCACCTTCTCGGCAGGCACGGTCAGCAGCGTCTTGGAACGATCGCTGCGCTGCACATCCTTGTCCCACGCGACATCGGTGTGCCGGTTGTTCTGGCAGACGATGCGGAATTCGTTACCAAGCAAATCGTGATCGCCAACTATGGTGATGGTCTTTCCGTACGCCTTTTCCAGCTTGTGCAGTTGGGCTCGCTGTTCGTTAAGCAGGTGGTTGGCGACATCTGGCGAAATCGACACGGTGATGGAGGCGACGTCGTCGTGGCTCGATGCTCGAACAATATCTCTCATCACGGCAAGTGCCGCGGACTCGGGCGACTTGACCACGCCGGTTCCGCTGCAATGCTTGCACGTCACGTGGATGCTGTCTTTAAGCGACGGGCGGACTCGCTGGCGGGTCATCTCGACGATGCCAAAGGCGGATATCTTGAGCACCTTGGTCTTCGCGCGGTCGGGTTTGACCGCCTCTCGCAGAACCTTCTCGACGGCTCGGCGGTTGGCCTCCTCGCGCATGTCAACGAAGTCGATGATGATAACGCCGCCCAGATCTCTGAGGCGAAGCTGGCGGGCGATTTCCTTCGCCGCCTCCATGTTGATGTTCAGGGCGGTTGTCTCGGCGTCGCTGTGGTCGCGGAATCGGCCGGAGTTTACGTCTATGGCGACCAGCGCCTCGGCCTGATCGATCACAAGCGAACCGCCGCTTTTGAGTTCGACGCGTCGCGAGTAGATCTTTTCGATTTCGCCTTCGAGGCCGTAGTCGTGGAACAGGCCCTGTTTGCCGACGTACACCTCAAGCGACTGCTTTCCCCGCGGCATGGCGACGTCCAGGAAGTCGTGCACCTGTGCCGCCACTTCCTCGCTGTCGCAGACGATCCGGGTGATGTCGGAGTTGTACACGTCGCGAATGGTTCGCGTGACGAGGTCCGATTCCTGGTAAATTTCGGCGGGGGCGCGCGTGGTGGCGATCTTCTGGCTGACGGTCTTCCAGAGCCTCAGCAGGTAGTTGAGGTCGCGTTGCAGGTCGCGTTTGGAGCGGTCAACGCCGGCGGTGCGAACTATCACGCCCACGTCGTTGGGCAGGGCGATGTCTCCGAGCATCTGCTTGATCTTCTCGCGGGTTTCCTCGCTTTCGATCTTTCGCGAGACGCCAAGCTTGCTCATGCCCGGCATCATCACCAGCAGCCGGCCCGGGATGGACAGATACGTCGTCATCGTCGGGCCCTTGGTGCCGATGCCTTCCTTGGTCATTTGGACGACGATTTCCTGGCCCCTTCGCAGGCACTCCTGGATGGGCGGGCGGTCGCGGTGTCCGCGTTTCCTGCCGACGGCGTCGTTTCCCTTGGCGCCCTTGGCGAAGTACTGCGGATGCACGTCGGAGATGTGCAGAAAGCCGTTCTTGGACGCTCCGAAATCGACAAACGCCGCCTGGATCGACGGCTCGACGTTGGTGATTCGCCCCTTGTAGATGTTGCCGACGCGCGAGGCGTGCGAGACGCGTTCGGTGTAAAGCTCTTCGAGGTTGCCGTCCTTGACGATGGCGATTCTGCATTCCCGCTCGTCAATGGTATTAATCAGCATTTCATTTGACATAGGTCCATTCTTTCTAATCAGACCCAGCCGCCTCAATCCCTTCGAAGGGGGGCGGACAAGGCCGTTGTTTTATGGCGAAAGGCCGGGGGCATCATTCGTCCCGCACGGCGCAGGCGCCGGAATATCGCTGCAACTTTCAAATTCGATGTTTGTTCGCGCGAGCCTGGCAAGGTCAACCCTGCCGTCGAGGCCCAGAAGCTCAAGCACTTCTCCGGGGCGGGCCCAGGCGTCGCCCTGACGGACCAGCGTGAATTTCAGCACCTTGCCCGTCAGCTCGATGTGGTCCACTAGCGGAAGCAGGTCGATCGGCCGGGGCGTGAACTGCCCGTTCTTGCCTGACGACCTTTGCCGCTGCACGATCCACTGGTCCTGGCTGCGCAGCTTCGACAGCATGGGCTCCACCGCGGCTGCGTCAACCTCGATCTCGTAAGACGCCTTCAGGGGACGCGACGGCTTGTGGTCGATCTCGGCGGCGCTGACGAATCGCATGCCTGCCGGGGCGCTGGCGTTCATCGATTCAAGCAGGGCCTGCGAAGTCATCGGCTCATCAAGCGAAATCGTCACCACTTCGCATTGCGAGGCAACGCCGACGGGGCGGGGCAGCGCTATCGAGAACACGGGGTGCGGGTTGAAGCCCTGCGAATGCTTGAGCCTGATCTTCCCCCTGGCGCAGAGCCGCTCAACCACCCTGAGGCTGTCATGGTGCGACAGGAAACGCGCATCTCCCGCCACCGAAAAGCGTATCGTCCATTTCTGCAATACTGCTTGCTCCGTGCAATGTGACGCGGGCTGGCGCCCGCGAATTCCCCGCTCCGGCCCGACGTACTTAATACGTCGGCGCCGACGGGCCGGTTGGATGCGCCTTGGCCTGGAGCCGGATTTGTTCTGGCTAATCCGGCCAGGCCGCGGGCAGAACCTTCCTGGCTGCCGCGTGCAGGAAATTCAGGACTTCCTTGTCCGATTCGAAGTTCATGACCTTGCGCGCCACTTGCAGCGACTGTTCCATAGTCACCGACCGGATCATCTTCTTGATCTCCGGAAGCGCCGGCGGCGCGCACGAAAATGTTTTCAACCCCATGCCCAGAAGCGGCATGGTGAACAGTGGATCCGCCGCCATTTCGCCGCAGACGCTCACCGGAACGTCATGGCGCAGGCCCGAGCGGATCACGTCCCTCAGAAGGTGAAGCACTGCCGGGTTGGCCGCCGAGAACAGCGAGGCAACCTTCTCGTTGCCGCGGTCCACCGCGAGCGTGTACTGAATAAGATCGTTTGTGCCGATGGAGAAGAAGTCCACTTCCTTGGCGGCTGCGTCGCACTGAAGCGCAGCCGAGGGCGTCTCGACCATTATGCCGATGGGCATGTCGGGACGGTGCTCGATGCCTTCTTCCTCAAGGTCTTCGATTACGTCTCGCACTATCGATTTTGCCTGTCGCAGCTCCATCAGGTTGGTGATCAGGGGGAACATCATCGAGACCTTCGCCCCGACGCCGGCCCTGAGGATAGCGCGAATCTGCGTCTTGAACATGACCAGGTTCTGAAGGCAGAAGCGGATGCTTCGGCAGCCCAGCATCGGGTTGCGTTCGGGAACTCGCGCGCGGGACTGGGTGTACTTATCGGCGCCGAGGTCAAGGGTGCGTATCACGACGGGCCTGCCCTGGCACTCTTCGAGCACCTGGCAGTACGCCTTGTAGTGGTCTTCCTCGGTCGGTTCGACATCCGAGCCCAGATAGAGGAATTCGGTGCGGTAGAGGCCCACGCCCTGTCCGCCTTTTTCGAGGACGGTTCGCACCTCGCTGGGGAACTCGATGTTGCCCAGTAGCGTGATTTCGTGTCCGTCGCGCGTGGTCGCCGGCAGGTCTCGCAGCGCGTCGAGGCTGTGGATGAATTCGACCTGCTGGATGGCGTATTGCTCGTAATTGGCGAGGGTTTCGCTGTCCGGGTCGATCACGACAACGCCGCGGGTTCCGTCGATGATGATGCTGTCGCCGGCGGATGCCTCGGCGGTTACGTCGTTAAGGCCGACGACGGCGGGAATTCCCAGTGCCCTGGCGACGATGGCGGTGTGGCTGGTCTGGCCGCCGGCGTCGATGGCCAGGCCGCGGATGTGGTTGCGGTCCATCCCGGCGGTCTGCGACGGCGTAAGGTCGCGGGCGAGGACGATCACGTCCTTCGTCAGGTGCGCCAGCGATTCGTGCCGCTGGCCAGTGAGGTTGCGCAGCAGGCGTTTTTCTATGTCGTAGATGTCCTTGACGCGCTCGGCGAGGTACTGGGGCATACCCAGGAATTCCTTGGCGTACCCGCGAAGGACGGTCGCAACGGCGTACTCGGCGGTGACGTTGCCGCCAAGAATGGTGTCGGAGATTTTCTGGTGCAGCACCTTGTCTTCAAGCAGCCCAAGATGAAAGTCGAAGATGCTGGCGGTTTCCTGTCCGATGCGTTCGACGGTTCTGGCGCGAAGATCGAGGATCTCGCGTTTGGAGACATCGGCTGCCTTCACCAGGCGGGCAAGCTCCGCCTGCGCATGGTCAACCGGCACGTGCCGCATGGGAATATCGAATTCCTCGGTATCCATCACGACGGCAGGGGCGATTGCAACTCCGGGGGAGACCCCAATGCCCTTTTTTATTCTCATTTCTGCCAGGTTACCAGCGTCCGTTCCCATTGCAGCCGGGCCTGCCCCGACCGCCTGTGGGGATCGTCTGTGCGTATAGTATTCTCAAGACGGCTTCAAGCCAACAACACGCGGCCTTTGCCGGTGGTTCAGATCGACGGCCCGTCGTCGGCGGGTTCCATCTCGCCAAAACCGTCCTGCACCAGCTTTTCAAGGGAGGCCAGCGCATCTTCGGCGTCCTTGCCGTCTGCGGTAATCGTCAGGATGGTTCCCTGCACGGCCGCCAGGCGCATGACCGACATGATGCTCTTGGCGTCAATGGTCAGTTGACCGTTTGAAACCTCAATTTTGCTGGAGTAGCGGTTCGCCAACTCCACCAACATCATTGCCGGACGGGCGTGCAACCCGTACCTGTTGACAATCTTGACTTCGCGTTTCAGAGTGGCCAATTTCGGCTTTCCGATGATGCTCCGGCCCGGTCGATCAGCCCAGCTCGTCCGCCTCGTGAATCAGATCAACGACAGCTTCTTTGGTTTGGCTTTGGCGCAGGAACTTGCGGAAGATGTCTCTCTGCACGTGCTTGAAGATGGTTTCCATCGCCTGAAGATGCTCGTCGGGATTCTCGGGGCTTGATAGAAGAAGAATGACGGAATAAACGGGCTTGGCGTCGAGTGACGAGAAGTCTATGCCGTCACTGCTTCTGCCGATGGTTCCGATTGGCTTTTTTATTCCCTTGAGCTTTGCGTGCGGAAGAGCCACGCCTTTGCCTATTCCGGTGGTGGCCTGTGCCTCGCGGGCGAGAATAGCCTTGGTTACGTCTTCAACGCTCTTTTTGGGAATTGCCCCTGCCTCGGCAAGCGCCTCGACCAGTTCGGCAACGGCGGCGTCTCTTGTGGTGGCCTTGAGTTCGGGCACAATGGCGTCGCCAATCATGATGTCGGACAGCTTCATACGTCGCTCCTGTTATATTATGGCCCGTCTGCGGGCGAGCCTGTCACTGTGCAAAAATATGCGCAACGGAAACGCGCAATGCCCGTTTACTCGCCGCTTTCGGTCAATTCGTTGTGAGACGGACCCTGGCGGTCGCGAACCTTGTCCTTGTGCCTGCGAACCTGCTCCGAAACCTTCTGAAGCGCATGCTCTATGGCGGTATAGAGATCCTCATGGCGATCGGTGGCAACGAAAGTGTTCTTCATCTTGGCTGTGGCGACGATTTCGGCGATCACCTTGTCAGCTTCGTGGTCCAGAACCACGTCCACGGACATGATCGCGTCGTAAAACCGCTCAAGCTTGCCGACCTTCGACTCTACAAACTGCTTGATCGCGTCGGTAACTACCATGTGACGGGCCTGAACCGTTATGTTCACTCGCTGCTCCTTATTCCCCCTGAAGGGGGCGACGTTCCAGTCTAGTATGGCGCATATCCGCCGTCAAGTACTTGACACACAACCACATTTGGCGTAACACGGCTCTGTTTGTTAACGCTCGTCAATCGCCGGCCGCCATAGAGGATCATCATGAATGTCTTTGTCGTGAACTGCGGAAGCAGTTCCATCAAGTACCAGTTGTTCGACATGTCCAATCAATCCGTTCTCGCCAAGGGCGTTATGGAGCGAGTCGGCTCGGAGAATGCCTCGCTGGCCCATACCATTGACGGAACAAAACACATCCGCCACATAAAGGCGCCCAATCACACGGAAGGCATGGCCGTCATCCTTAAGACCCTGGTGGACCCCGAAATAGGCGTTCTCAAGAGCATTTCAGAGATCCACGGCGTCGGCCATCGTGTTGTGCATGGCGGCGAACAACTGACAAAGTCTAGCAGGATAGACCAGAACCTGCTGGCAATTATCCGCCAGAACTCGCAACTGGCGCCTTTGCATAACCCGCCGAACCTCATGGGCATCGAAGCGGCGATGACGGCAATGCCCGACGTGCCGCACGTTGCGGTGTTCGACACCGCTTTCCTGTCCACGCTGCCGCCACGGGCGTTCCGATACGCTGTGCCTGAAGACTGGTATAGCCTCCAGCACGTCAGACGCTACGGCTTCCACGGCACCAGCCACAAGTACGTCACGCTCAAGACCGCCGAAATCCTGAACAAGCCGGTGGACAAGCTTAACGTCATCACCGCCCACCTGGGCAACGGCTGCTCCATGACCGCAGTGCAGGGCGGAAGGGCAATCGATCATTCAATGGGAATGACCCCGCTTGAGGGCCTGGTCATGGGCACCAGATGCGGAGATATCGACCCGGCAGTGCTGATTTACATGATGAAACAAGGGGCAAGCCTCGAAGAGATCGACAACACCCTCAACAAGAAGTCCGGCCTGCTGGGCGTAAGCACCTCCAGCAACGACATGCGCGACCTGCTGGCTTCTGCCGACAAAGGCGACCCGAAGGCGGCCCTGGCCGTCGAGATGTTCGTCTACAGGGTGGTCAAGTACGTGGGCTCCTACTTCACCGTCCTGCCGTCGGTGGACGCCCTGGTGCTGACGGGCGGAATTGGAGAGAACTCGCTGCCTGTCCGCCATCGCATATGCCTTGGCCTGGAGCGGCTGGGCGCGAAGATCGACCCCGCCAGGAACGAATCGCTGCCCTCCGGAACCCCCGGGCCGATAACCACCGACGACTCGGCCCTTCCGGTGTGGGTGGTTCCGACGAACGAAGAACTCATGATCGCCAGGGACACGATAGCCGAATTGGCATAGATATAAGGTATGCCGCTCAGTCGGCCTTGCCGCGATCGAAGAAGAGCGTCGGCAGCGACGCGATGAGGCTCTTGGCGCGGTAGAGGCTTTCGACCTCGCCGCGGCAGTTGTACCAGCAGGATGTGCAGGAGTTGTTGCGGCAGTCTTCCCTCAGGCGGGTGATGATGGTCTGCACGTTGTTGCGGTAGAGGTTGGCCACCGGTTTGGGCTTTCGTTCGACGCAGATGGCGATGTCGCCGGTGGAATCGATGTTGAAGAAGGCTCTGCCCGCCCGGCAGTCGGGCACGCCCCCTGCGAGGAAGCGGTCGAAGTTTTGCAGGTATACCGGGTTCGACAGAAAGTTGGAGTGCTTGCGTTTAAGCTCCACCAGTCGCTGGCCGACTGACGAACCCCGGTGCTCGAAGGCCCTGCTTCCCGTCTTGAGATACCCGTAAGGCTGGACCATGAAGTAGGCGTTCGCAGCCGCCGCCCGCTCGATGAGCGGCTCGATGTGGTCGATGTTATCGTCCATCAGCACGGCGATGACGTTGACCCTCTGCCACTTGTGAACCCTTGCCTGTCCGAGCATTTCAACCGCCCGCCAGGCCTGGTTCCATGCGCCGGGCATCTGGCGTCGATGGTCGTGCCGCTCGGGGCAGGCGTAGTCTATGCTGACCGATGCGCCCCACAGGCCGCTGCGCATCAGGTCCGACGCCAGTTGCGGCGTGACGAACCATCCGTTTGTCGTTATGAAGGGAAAGTGGTACTGGCCGATCCGCTCGATCAGTTCGCAGATGTCGGTCCTGAGCAGCGGTTCGCCGCCGGCAAGCGACACAAGAAGCGAGCCGATGGACGCAAGTTTTTTGGCGCCCACTTCGTATTGCTCGACGGTGGGTTCGTCGGCCTGTCCCAGCGGGTCGTGCCAGTAATGGCAGAAGCGGCAGCGGAAGTTGCATCTGTACGTGACCTGCCATCCGCACCATATGGGGCGGCGTGCGATCCATGCGCGGAACAGCCGCCATTTCTTCGCAACTGAACTGATCATGATCTTGCCGTAGTCCTGGCCCCGCCATGAAAAAGGGCATCACGTGGATGCCCTTTTAAAAGCGTCAATTAATTCTACGCTCTATGCAGCCGCGGTTGCTTGAAGTCCCGCTGCCGCCACGATGGCGTCGAACGCCGCCGGGTCGGCGATGGCCACCTCGCTGAGCATCTTGCGATTCAGCGCGATGTCCTTTTCCCACAGGGCGTGAATGAGCTGGCTGTAGCGCAGGCCTCGCTGCCTGCAAGCGGCGGTGATTCTGGTGATCCACAGTGCGCGGAAGTCGCGTTTGCGAGCCTTACGGTCGCGTGTGGCGTACACGCCGCTTCGGAATGTCTTCTGCTTGGCCAGGCGGTATCGCCTGCCCGGCGCGCCCATATACCCGCGGGCCGCCTTGAGCACCTTCTTGTGCTTCTGTTTTCTTGCTGCGCCTAATCTTACTCTCGTCATTGTCTTCTTCCTTGCCGGCCGGTGGACTCCGATGCGGATGTTTTTGGCCGCGCTGCAGTGCGGCACGCCCTATGTGGGCTCCCACCTGGACCTGGTTGGTTAACTACGCGCCCTGCAGCATCTTCTTTACGTTCTTGATGAAGACCTTCGACACGTCTTCCTGCTTGCGGAACCGGCGCAGTTGCGCGGGGGACTTGACGGACTTGAGGTGTCCGGAGCCCTGACGGTATCTCTTGATCTTTCCCTTTGCAGTCAGCTTGACTCTCTTGGTCGCCGACTTGTTCGGTTTATTCTTGTGCATGTAATCCTCTTGATCGCCCCGTGGGGCGTAAAGTCCCATATTTTAGCAAAGGCGCGGCGGGTGTAAATAGCAGATGCGCGAAAATACAGCCCGCAGGGCGATTTTCCCGCAAATTAGCGCGGCCCGTCCCGGCTCAGCTCTGCGTCGGTGAAGACGCCGGACCTTCGGGCGCTGCGGGCTTTTCGCCGCCCTTGGCTTCCACCTTGCGGGCCATGGGCGCCAGAGTCATCGTCATGCGCCTGCCCTCGAAGCGGTAATCCTGATCGACCTTACTCACCTCGGCCAGGGTGGACTTTACGTGAGCAAAAATCTTCTGGCCCTCGTCCAGGTGCGCCAGCTCCCTGCCGCGGAAGCGAAGCGTGAACTGCACGCGGTCGCCGCGAGAGAGGAAGTCTCTGGCCCGGTTGATCTTAATGTCCAGGTCGTGGTCGCCGATCTTGGGCGTCTTTATGCGGATTTCCTTAAGCTCGGTCTCGTGCCTGTGCGACTTGGACTTCTGCTCTTTCTTCCGCTGCGAATACTTCCACTTGCCGTAGTCCATGATGCGGCACACTGGCGGACGCGAAGTGGGGGCCACCTCGACGAGATCCAGCCCGGCCTGGCGAGCGCGATCGAGCGCGTCGCGAACATCAACGATGCCCACCTGCTGATCCTGATCGTCGATCAGGCGGATGGGAGAAATGCGAATCTGCTCGTTGCAACGAAGGCCCTTTTCGATGACTAATCTCCTATGCCATACCTGCCGAGGGGGAACTCAACGCAAGTCCCGCAGCCGCAGCGCAACCATAATACGCTCTGATGAGCCTGTCAGCCACAAAATCCTATTGTCCAAGACTGCGAGTGCTTATCTCGTCCAGAAGCTTGGCTATCATGGCGTCCAGCGGCATAACGCCGTGATCCACGCCGCCTCGCCCTCGCAGCGATACCGCGCCCGCGGCGGCCTCGTTCTGGCCAACAATCGCCATGTACGGAATCTTGTCCATGGACGAACGGCGGATCTTCGCGCCGATCTTCTCGGGCGAAGAGTCCATCTCGACCCGTATGCCCCGGCGCTTGAGCTCCGCGTAAACCTTGTCGGCGTACTCCGAAACCTTCTCGCTGACGGGCAGCACCGCCACCTGCACCGGAGAGAGCCACAACGGAAACGCCCCGCCGAAGTGCTCTATCAGAATGCCGATGAAACGCTCCAGCGACCCGAACGGGGCGCGGTGAATCATCACCGGCTGGTGGGGCCGATTGTCCTCCCCGATGTACTCCATCGAGAATCGCTGGGGCAGGTTGTAGTCCACCTGGATGGTTCCAAGCTGCCACTGCCTTCCGAGGCAGTCGCGAACCACGAAGTCGATCTTCGGCCCGTAGAACACGGCGTCGCCAATGCCCTCGGTGTAGCTCATGCCAAGCTTCCTGACGACGTTGCGGATGTTCTGCTCGGCCAGGGCCCAATGCTCGGCGTCGCCGGCGTACTTGTCGCTGTTGGGGTCGCGCAGGCCCAGGCGAACGCGATAATCCGTCAGTCCGAGGGTTTCGAGCACCAGCTTGACCAGGTCAACGCACGACTCGATCTCGCTTTCGAGCTGCTCCTGGGTGCAGATGATGTGCGCGTCGTCCTGGGTGAACCCGCGGACCCTGGTCAGGCCGTTAAGCTCGCCCGACTGCTCGAAACGGTACACCGTGCCGAACTCCGCCAGCCTCAGCGGCAGATCGCGATAGCTGTGCTGCCTGGCCTTGTAAATCGTGATGTGATGCGGGCAGTTCATCGGCTTGATGAGGTAGGCGTCCTCGCCGTCCATCTCGATCGGCGGAAATTGCGATTCCTTATAATAGGGATAGTGCCCGCTGGTGCGGTAAAGCCCCAGCCTGCCGATGTGCGGCGTGGCGACGATCTGGTAGCCGCGGGCGATAAGCTCGCCCTGCAGCCAGTTCATAAGCTGCATGCGAAGGGTCGCCCCTTTGGGCATCCACAGCGGAAGGCCCGGGCCGACATCGTCGCTGATGAGGAACAGGTCAAGCTGCTTGCCCAGGGTGCGGTGATCCCGCTTCTTGGCTTCCTCGATGTTCGCCAGGTGCTCCTTGAGCGACTTGTCATCGAAGAACGCGCATCCGTACACGCGAGTCAGCATCTTGTTCCGCTCGTCGCCGCGCCAGTAGGCGCCTGCCGCCGACAGAAGCGCCACTGCCTTCACGAACCCGGTGTGGGGCAGGTGGGGGCCTCGGCACATGTCGATGAAGTCGCCCTGGCGATACAGGCTGACGGTCTTCACCTGCTGGGTGCGGACAAGATCCTGGATCATCTCGACCTTGTAATCCTGGCCGAGCTTGCGCATCTGCGCGATAGCCTCATCCACGGGCAGTTCCACGCGTTCAATGGGCAGCTTCTGCGCGGCGATCCTGCGCATCTCGGCTTCTATTTTCGGCAGGTCCTCCGCCCCGACGGGGGAGGGCATGTCGAAGTCGTAGTAGTAGCCGTACTGGAAGTCTTCCGTCAGGGCAGGCCCGATGGTGTACTTGACGCCCGCTCCAAAGAGGTTGACCATCGCCTGAGCCAGCACGTGGGCGGCGGTGTGACGAAGAATCTCCGCGGCCTCTTCGTCGCGATCGGTAATCACAACGACGGCGTGAGGGCCTTCGTCAAGCACGTGCGTCAGGTCGCGCACAGTCCCGTCGATCCTGGCGGCGATGGCAGACTTTGCCAGTCGCGGCGAAATGCGCTCGGCGACCTGCAGCGCCGAGACCGGCGATTCGAACTCGATCTTGTTTCCGTCGGGCAACTCTACAGTAACCATGGTGAACCTCATATATGCAAAAAGGCCGGCAGGCGTTTATGCCCGGCCAAGACGCGCCCGAATGTCCCGCACATGCGGGCCATCAGGCGAACGTCGTAGTGGCCGTAGTTGTCAGCATAATCGCGTGCCAGCCTTAGTGTCCTATATCCAAGTGTATTACGTCCGCGGCGGGCGTCAAGTTTTTTCGTGGCCGCACACGTATCATTTAGTAGGGGAACGGAGGTGCGCAATGGATGAAATAGACCTCAAGCTGACTTCCGGCGAGGCAAGGGAAGTGCGGGAAGTCCTTCAGCGCGAACTCGATGATATGAGGGTCGAGCGGCGCAGGACCGACGCCGCCTCGTATCGCGAGCAGGTGAAGCATCGAATGGACGCCATCGAGCGCGTGCTGCACAAGCTTCCGCCGGCTGCCTGATTATCGCGGCCTCAGGCCCAGATCGGGTTGCTCCAGGCGGTTTTGCCGTGAGCGTCGACGCACTCGATCCGCACGTACGGCAGGGGATGCTTAAACTCGAACTCATGCGACGTAATGTTTGTCTTGCTGATGAACGTCGCGCCGGAGGGTCCTCTTGATATCACGTTGATCCGCCGCACCGGCGAGCATGAGACGCTAACCTTGTTGCCCTTGAAGGCGACATTCTCGATGATCGGGCCCTGCGTCGAATAGAAGTTGCCGCGACGGATGGCGTCCAGGATGCTTTTTTCGGTTTTGGCCTTGGCGCGGACCATCACCCAGCCGCCGCCAACATGACCCTGCCGGTGCGTGTCATCCGCCGCAACGGCGAAAACGCGCCTGCCCGCGCGAAGGGCGTCGTCCCAATGCACGGCCGACAGGCCCTTGGCGATGTTGATGTCGCAGCAGGTATTGTAGACTTCCGTGGCGAAGAAGATGTCGCCCTTGATGAGGGTGTAACTCGGCGAGCCGCTCCAGTAGGGGTGGGCGAGGATCATAGGCACGTTCTTGTCGTTGACCATCTCCACCACCTGCGCCAGCGAGCGGAAGTTGCGCATCGGCCAGGCCTGCTTCACGCCAAGGCAAACAACGTGATAGATGTCGTCTTTGAGCGTGAAATGCAGCTCTATGCCCGGCAGAAGCAGCGGGCCTTTGAGCCCTGCGGGCGGCACGGTGCGCTTCCAGTGGTCGGTCAGAAAGACGAAGTCGTAGCCCAGCTTGCCGTATTCCTCGGATATCTGCTCGACGGTCAGCACGCCGTCGGATTCGGTGGAATGAGTGTGAGTATTGCCCTTAAGCCAAACGCCCGGCGCGTTAAATACATTACTCTTGGCCACGATTTCTCCTGATAAAGAGGCAACGACTATAGCGCTGGGCCAGACCCACCGCAAGCACCAGTGCGCCCCAAATCACTACGTGAACATGAAGCTGATGCCCAGAGCGATAAGGACGAACGCGCCGGCAAGTTCGGCGAATCGGCCAAGCTTCATGCCCACGTGCTTGCCGATGATCACGCCCGCCAGCGCCATTGCCGCGGCGGTGAAGCCGATCAGGATGCTCGCGCCCCAGATGTTGACGTTCTTTATTCCAAGGGAAAAGCCAACCACAAGAGCGTCCAGGCTTGTGGCGACCGAAAGAAAAACCAGCGACCATCCCCGCGTGGGATCCTTGCCGGTTCTGGCGCCCGCCTTCTCAACCGCTCTTTCAAAGGCATGCTCTTCCTTCTGGGCCAGGTCGCCGGGTTTGGATGTGATCGCCTCGTACAACATTTTTAAGCCTATGAATATGATCGGCGAACCGGCGACATAAGGCGCGACGCTGGCGACCGCGCCGGCGACCCGTTCGCCGATGGACCAGCCGATGATCGGCATGATGAACTGGAAAAACCCCATGTGCCACGCCAGGCGGAACCTGTGCCTGCCGGTGTTCCAGCGAATGCCTATGCCCATGCAGATGCTCATTGCATCCGCGCCCAGGCCAACGGCGATCAGTATCATGTTGATGCAATGCATTATCGGGCCGCGTCTGTGCCTTCTGCCCCAAGCTCTTCGATGGTCCCGACGCGGCGCAGGTTCCTGACCTCTCTTGCGGGCCGCTGCGAAATCAGGGTTACATCCATGCCGTGCCGGGCGGCAAGCAGCGCCAGCGGCTCGTTGGATGTCACCACGCAGACGCCCGCGCTTCGCCGGCCCAGATGTATGTTGGAAACAACCGCGTTGATCAACCTCTCGAACGCCATGTTGCTTCGAAGATGGCCGATGACGGGGCTTTCATCCCCAGCCGACCTGAGCAGCGAACGGAACGCGTCAAGTTCTCGCGCCCCTCCGGCGTGAAGATACGCCTTCTTGCCCTTCTGGGCCAACCATGCATTGAGAATCCATTTTCTCAGCGCAGTGTCGGCCAGTTCGACCACCGCGGCGTCAACCAGGCACAGCGGCTCGTCAAGGCCGATCACCAGCAGGTTGGACTTCAACTCTTGAAACGCCAGCGGCCCGTGCGGCTCGCCGGTGATCCTTACCGTGTGCATGCCCTTTTCAAGCGGCGCGACGACGGGCTGAGAAACCGACTCGGAAAAAACCGGGCAGGATCGCACCGGCCCGTCGCCAACACGAATCATCAGCGACATTCCGCCCCCGCGGGGCATGTAGATCATGTTCCCGGTGAGTCCGCCCTTGGCGCCGGGCGCCAGCACCAGATCGTCGAATATAGGCGCTCGCACGACGGACGGGGGGGATGAACTTGAAGACGCGATCACGTACCCGCAAAGGCACACGCCGCCCACCGCCGCCACCAGCAGCAGCCAGCGGCACAGGAAGCCAACAGTCTCTTTGTGTCTTGAAAGGCTCACGCCGCCAATATATTCGCAGCGGCCGGGCGGGGCAAATGGCAAGATGGCCTGGGAGTGGCGAAGCGTAAAAATATCGGCGCCCGGACGTCCCTGTCCGGACGCCCATCCGTGAAGCAGCCACGCATCAAAGCCGTTCGATGCGGTCAATCCAACTGCGCGCCGAGCAACTCAACCAGTTGCCCCGCCCTCATCCTTTTTACGCCCATCGGGGTAGACCACGAGACCTCCTCGTTGCGGGCGAGCAGTTGTTCCATCTTCTGTACGGCCAGAATGATCGACGAGTGATTCTTGCCCATGTGACGGGCGATTTCAGGAAAACTCATCGAGGTTCGCCGTCGGGCGAGAAACGCCGCCAGCATGCGTGCAAGCGAAACAAGCCTGGTTCGCCGGCTCGAATGCAGATCGGCGGGGGTGATGCCGAAGAAGGCGCCGACGGCCGACTCTACGTCGTCAAGAGAGTGAGTGCCGGTGTTGCGGGAAATCGAATCCGCCAGCGCCTCGCTTGCCAGCTTAACAGTCATCGGCGCATCTCCAAGCGAGGCCACGGCCGCCAGCTTCAGCAGCGAGCCTTCAAGCTCGCGCACCGACCCCCGAACGTTGGACGCAATGTACGCCAGCACGTCCGGGGATGGAGCTATCTTCATAGCAGCGGCCCTTCGGCGCAGAATCTCCAGTCGAAGATTGTTGTCGGGGGTTTCAACCTTGACCACCATGCCGGCGATGAACCTGCTTACAAGCTGTTCGTTCATGTCGCCCACCAGGCGCGGATGCGCGTCGCTGGCCAGGACGATTCTCTTGCCCGCCGACTGGATGGCGTTGAACGTGTGCAGGAACTCGTCCTGTGTGGCCTTCTTTGAGGCGAGGAAATGCACGTCGTCGATGACAAGCAGGTCGAGGCGGCGGTAGCGGTTCCTGAATTCGTCGCCGCCCCTGCTTCGCACCGAGGCGATGAACTCGTTGGTGAACTGCTCGCCGGTGACGTAGCGCCACGCGAGGCGTCGGGCGGAGGCCCTGTTGCACACGCCCTGAAGCAGGTGCGTTTTGCCCACGCCGCACGGCCCGTGGACGAACAGGTGAGAGAACGGTCCTTCGCCGTCGGCTATTGCGCAGGCGGCGCTGTAGGCAAGCTTGTTGCTCTCGCCGACGACGAAATCGTCCAGCCTGTATCGCAGCGCGGCATGGCAGTGGGCGGGGCGCGAAGCGGCGCCGGCGGCGCTTACAAGCCTGGCCTGGCCGTCAAGGCGGCTCTTGTTGGCGGGGGGAGCGGCAGAGGAATCTACGTATATATTAACTTCACCGGTTCCGCCCGCTTCGCGGCACGCCAGACGCAGCTCTTCGTAAAAGTGCGACTCGATCCAGTTCGAAACAAAATAGTTCGGGGCGCAAACCTTCAACACCCCCTGGGGCATGCTGATGCTCGCTCCTCTGCCGAACCACGCGTTAAATTTCTGCACGCCCAGACGCCGCCGCAGGTCTTCTGCGATCAGATCAGCATTCGCGTTTTGTGCGCGCAGCGATACCGTTGCATTTTCCATTGGTGTAACGTCCCTGTCTTGCTCAAATCCTTCCGGCCGACACATAAGAGAAGTTGAACCCGCCCTGCGTCAACTCTCAGAAGGCGAAGCAGAATCTACCCCGCAAACGCCGCTCTTTCAACCGCAAACACCCCGATATCTTATCCACACCCGCGATCGCTAGTGATTGCTGGCGTTTCGCGGCCAAAAAAAAGTTTTCTTCACACGTTGTTAACAATCCGCCCCCGCGAAGCGGGCTCGGCGCCGCGGAGCATCGCAAGTGCAAGTCTGCGTTGCACTTCAGCGAAACCTTCCGCGCAATACACCTTCAGGGCCGGCTCGTTGCGCGTATCAACCGCAAGTTCGATGCGCCTGATTCCGCGCCCAAACGTGATGTCGCATGCCCGGCGAAGCATGCACGTCGCCAACCCTCGCCGTCGAAAATCCGGGTGAACTCCCATGTAAACAACCTCTGAAGACAACCCGTCGGCGACGTCGTTGACCAGTATGCAGCCGGCGGGCGCGCCGTCCACCGTCGCAACCAGCCAGCCGCCCGGTGTGAACACCCCGCTGGCCTTGTGGCCCGCGATTACATCCTCCATCCGGCGGAGGCGCGAGATGGCGGGGCAGTCCAGCGAATCGCGGTAGGTGCACGCGATCAGCTCGCCAAGCATGCTCTCGCTGTACTGGCCGTAACGCAACCACTGCACGCGATGGTCGATGCCCAGATGCTTGTGGGGCAGCATGCGACGCATGTACGACAGGCCGGCCAGATCGATCATGCCTGCCTCGCGCAGAAGCGAGCATAGCGCCGAATTGTTCGGATCGACCAGAGACTGCACCAGGCTTACACCGCGGGAGATCTGGTCGATGCACATCATGCGCACAAGCTGCACAAGTTGCCCGCGGTCGAGCCCTGGGGCGTTCAGAGGCGTGTGAAACAAAAAGGCGGTCTTGCCGGGGTTGATCACCACCGCAGCCGCCGCCAGTGGCGATTCGTCCACCGCCCACCAGACCGCGCCTCCAAAGCGACGAATCAGAAGCATCATCGATTTCGCCTGAGATTCGTAGATCGAATCCTGTGACGAGCCGCCGGCCACGAATCGCAGCGCATGTGCTTCTTTTCGCCCGGGAACCTGTTCAATACGAGCCATTTTCTGAATTGTACAGCGCATGAATCAGCCGGCAATAGCGTGCAGGGCCCGCAACGTCGTGCATCGGGCAATTGCTGTTTGACTGGCGGCTTCGCCAACGCTATTCTGAACCTTGGAATGTGGCTCAATCCTTGCATGATCAGCAGGAGTATGGCATGAAACGGTTTATCGCCTTGTCGGTGTTCGGCGCGATGGTTGCCGGGGTTCTGGTTTCGTCTGTCTCATCCGCCCCGACGCCGTCGGAGAGCGCCAATAAGTGGGAACTTGAATTCAGTTACCAGACGCCGCGGTGCATTCAGGTGCACGTGCCCGGCGAAGATGCCCCGCGAACCTTCTGGTACATGCGGTACACCGTGATAAACCGCACCGACAGCGAGCAGTCGTTCATGCCCGAGTTCGTCATGTACACCGACAGCGGGCAGGAACTGCGTTCCGGCGAGGGCGTGCCGTCCATCGTTTTCGACACCATCAAGCAGACGCTCAGCGATCCCTTGCTCAAGGCTCAGACCGACATCATGGGCAAGATTTTCCGCGGGGCGGATAACGCCAAAGACGGCGTCGCCATCTTCTGCGACATCGATCACTCGGCAGGAAGCTTCGACCTGTTCATCGGCGGCCTCAGCGGCGAATACGCCATCGTCAAGCTGCCCAACCCCATCCAGATGAAGGTGCGTGGCAAGGTGATCGAGAAGGACGAGGTCGTCCTTTCCAAGACGCTGCACCTCAACTACAAGCTGCCCGGCGAGGCGGCCGCCAGGCCGAATATCGCCCCCGAACTGGTCAGCAAGAACTGGGTAATGCGGTAAAGCTGATTTCGGCTTCGCCAGGCGCCAATTATCGGCGCATTACGCGCTAAGCGGTTATCCCGGTCCCCAGGATCGTCCCTTGGCAAGTTGCAGGTATTCCAACCCTGCGATAATGTAGAAGATTGTGCCGAGATCGCGGATGTAGTAGGGGTTGCGGTCGGTTCCGTCGGGCGGCAGGACCTTTTCCAGAATCACGCCTTTGAGGTTTTTGTCGGCGGGGTTGGTCATCTGCATGTTCTGGCAGTAGGTCAGGGCCTTGTGGATCGGCGCCAGCCACCGCGGGTCGTTTGTCTGCTTGAACAGTTCGACCCACAGTATGGCTGCACAAGCCGAGCCGCTGGTGGCGTGGCCGAAGCAGTCGGTCTTTCCGTCCAGGTAGAGGCCGCGGATCCACCCGCCGTCGGAGCGCATGGCTTCGATGCAGAATTCTCCCGAGGCGATGGCGGTTTTTAGGAATTCCTCTTCGCCGGTGGCTCGGTAGGTATCCAGCAGCGGCAAGCCCCACCAGTAAGTGTGTCGCGGGTGGAAGACGCCCTTTGCCCTGTTGCAGGGTCCGTAGTCCATCCAGTTTCCTGGTGGATCCTGATCGGCAGTCAGAGTGCGAGAGATGGCCACGTGGACGTCCAGGAACCGCTTGTCGCCGGTCTTCTCGAACAGCTTCACCAGCACGGCGTCCTCCACAAGGGGCCGGCCCTGGCCTCGCTTGCTCAGGAACGGGTTGGGCAGAACGACTTCATGCCTGGCCGGATCGTACACGTCACGAAATACTCCGTGCTCTTTCGAGAACATCTTGTTGATCAGGAAGTAGCCTGCCGCGACGACGCGATTCCACAGATCCGGCGAGTTCGTCTTGTCGGCCAGCAGCATCAGCCCGTGCATCGCTTCCATCACCGCGGATGTGTTCACCTTGTCGCCGATATCTTCGTAAGCAAGCAGCAGGCCGTGGTCCTGATTCGATTCATCCCACACCTGGTTTGCGGTAATGAAGTCGGCGCACGCTTTGGCGGCGTTGATGTACTTGTCTTCGCTCAGTGCGTCGCCGGCCATCACGAGGGCCTTTACTGCCTGTCCGCCGTGCCAGATGGGGCAGTAGTACCACCATCGCTTCGTGTCGGCGCTGTATTCGCCGCGGAACGCGCCCTTCCACGAAGCGTAGTTGAAGTTCTTGGGGTTGTCGGTGTCGCTGGGCATCGCGTCGGTCTTGGTCTGTGCGACATCGCAAAGCCAATCGCACGCCATGCGAATGGAGTTTATCAGCCTGTCCAGGTCTAGCATGTTGTTGGCAAGGCTGCCGTTGGTGCTGATGGCGTGGGTAGCGGACTTCTGCCTCTTGGTCACTGCATTCTCCATTTCTGCGCTTATCAGTGGTGTTTCCACGTTGTGCCTTTAAATCAGGCAGGTGAAATCGTTCTTGGGCGGCTGGGCCTGGGCTTGCAGAAGGGCAGCCGCCAGCTTGTCATAATCGGCACTGGCCTGGGCGATTACGTTCATCGGAACCTTGCTCAGGCCCGTGGCCTGGATAATCCATCTGTCTCTGTGGCCGGTCTCGCCGACGATGCGGCAGACGCCCTGCATGGCGTCGAGATACCGGATGGTCTCTCTTGTGCCGGTGAGCCACTCGCCGCGATAGAAGTTTCGCCACTTGCCGTGCTGGGTGTCAAGCAGTGCTTCAAGGGCGGCCTGCATGTTCTTCTTGGCCAGGGCGAACATGACGAACGCCTGCTTGAAATCGCCGGCGGAATATGCAAGCAGCGCCCGCAGCCCCTGCACGTATCCCTGGGCCGAGAAGCACATGTAGGCGCAGTGCATGAGGAGCGTGTCTCTGAAGTAATGCCGCTGCGGGTAATTAGCGGCCGCGTCGCGGGCCCTTTGCAGAAGGTCCTGCCAGCGAGGAATGCTTGCTTCTACCAGATCCAACATGCGCTTGAACCGTTCGTCTCGCTGGGGGGGCATGTCGGATGCGAATCCGGTATGTGGCCACTCGTCGAGATTCTTCAGTACGGCTTTGATGCCCCACCTGAGCGTGTGATGATAAACCTGCTCGCCGGCCTTCTGGTCGGGGTATTCGCCGAACGAGAAGGGCGCGGCGAAGTAGTCTTTGAGAATCGCTTCGCATTTGTCGGCGGCCTGTGGGAAGTACCTGGCGGCGTAGTTGCGGTAATGAGCATTCGCAAACGCACGTCCCAATGGATACTCGCTTGCAGGTGTGCCGGCCATCTTGCCTATCAGGGCAATGTCCACAATGTGCGGCCGGATGTTCCCGACATTCAGCATGAGGAACTCGGCCGGCCCCGCCGCGGAGTGCATCGCGTCGAACTGATCGACGATTAACTCTGGCGCCACAAGTGGAACAACCTGGTTGGATATCTCCAGGTCGTGAAAGTTCACGTGATAGTACACGCCGTAGGGCTTGCCGCGATCGGACTGGGGCGGCATGGAGCTTTCGTGCGTCTCGCCGTGTCCGATGCCGACTCGCCGCACACGCATGGCGCCAAAGCCATTGTCGCCCCACACGCGGATGATGTCATCGTCAAGCTTCAGATGCCCTGCCTTGTACAGAGTGGCGCTCTCGCCATACAGGTTGTGCATGAAGTGCGACTTGCCGTCATGCATTCGGCTGACCATCGCCTTCTGCAAACTGATCACTTCGCTGATGACGCGGCCTTGCTTTTCCGGCGTGTCGTGACGGGGATCCTCCGAATAGAACGCGTGGTCGCCCTGGCCGCGAAAGCCCAGAGCCCATACGACCTTTCGGCCCTTGTTGGCGGCGATGGCGTCGCGGTACGTCTGCTCGAACTTGTCCATGTCCTCGGGATAGCGAGGGCAGATGCCAGGGTGGACGGACGAGAGCATCGGCGCGCCAAGCGGCTCGGCGTGGTGCTGGTTGATCCACAAGCCCATCTGGGCGGCAAGGGTCAGTTGGGGCGCCCGCGTTTCTATGCCCGTGCCGGGAATGACCATGTTGAAGCCGGCGCGCAACATGGTCTCGAAGATGGCGGCCCACGTCTTGAGGCTGATCTTCATATCGTCGTGCCAGCCGACCAGGCAGTCTTCGCCGTTGGTGAACCAGCCCCTGAATCGAATGGCGGGCTGGTCCGATTCGAAAACGCCCTCGGGCACGTCGATGTAATCTCGCGGAATTGTCGGAAGGTCCGTCCAGAACCAGTAAGGATCGATTCCGAGAAACTCTTCGCAGATGCGGTATATGCCGAACACAACGCCCAGTTCATCGTTGCCGGAGATGGTGATGCAGTTGTCGGCCCGCTGCACGTCGATGCAGAAGGCCTCGTCCCTGCCGATAGTCTCAACCTTCAGGCGTATCTGGTCGGGCGCGACGGTCGAGGCGGCGGTGGGTGTGGATCCCAGCACGCGAACGAGATCTCTTTGCAGTGCTCCGATCGCATGGGCGACGGCAGTCATGCCGCCGGTCTGGTCAAGGATGCTGGTGGTGGCGGAAATACGCATTAATCCGCTCTGCTATAGGCAAATTTCAACGTAAGGCGTGGCGCAGGGATTGCCGTGCGCCAACAGGGCCTTGCGCTGCCTGGGAAGGCCGATCATCGAGTACTCGGTGAATGACTGATCCTTTCCGCCGTGCCGGCAGATGGAATATTCGCCGTGGCTGGCGAGGATTCTCTTCATGTGCGTTATGCTTCGGTCGCCGTCGAGCAGGGCGGCGTCCAGAAACGCCTGCCTGCCCTTGGAGTTGGCCAGGCCTTCGGGCGCCCTGCCGTCCCTGCCCTCCAATTGCGGCAGCTGGTAGTGATTCACGCAGTTCATGGCCTTCAGGCCGTTGGCGGGCCAGCGAATCTGGGCGATGGGGCAGGCCAGTTCGCCCGACGCCATGTTGCCTTTGGCGTCAACAACCACCTGCGAGAACCCTTTGCCCCTAAGCGGCATCGAGGTGACATGCCGGGCGTAGTCGCCAACGGTTTTCATCTCGAACATGCCCTTATAGAGCCATTGCAGCACGGAAACATGGTGCGGTGCTTGTTGGAACTTCGAACCCACGGATGAATGTCCGGTAGCCAAGCCTTCAGCATTGATCATGTCGGCGCCGGAAAACCAGCCGACGAAGGTGAAGCAGATAGCGGGAATGCCGTGGTCGGGGTAAAGCTTCAACGCGCAGACAGGGCGGGGGCCCTGGCAGTTCACCACCGGCTTGTCAGCGGGCGGATAGTGGCCTTCGTTGTTCTTTCCCCAGATCGGGCCGTCCGGGCCGTCGCCGAATACGGCATTGGAGCAACCCTGCTCGTAACCATAGTCGGCGGAGCCGCTGGGACAATTCAGCGCGAGGATTTGAAGTTCGCTTATCCCGCCTGCCGATGCCGTTGCGAGCATCTGTTTGAGCACGCCCGGAGCGTGTTTTTCAAGACTCGCCTTTAGCAAAGCTGCCTCCTTCTGGAGGCAGCCGAGATCCGCCGGCAAAAAGCCGGTAACCTGTTCATGCAATTCCTGCCGCAGGGCTTCGCCGATAGTCTGTCCTATCCGCGTGTTGCTGCCGCGGCACTCAATAATCTTCATACGTCCGATCCTTCTACTTGGTCTTGTGCGGCCACTGCGATCCGCCGACTTCGCGTTGGCTGAAGTAGCCTATGTCGGCGGGATGGTCGCCGCTTGCGATCATCCTGGCGCGGTGCGCGATCATCTTCTGAAACGCCTTGGTGAATTCAGCCTTGTTGGCTGGGCTGTCCTGTTTCTCAAGCTTGGCCTGCGCCGCGCGGGTGGCGGTGGTAAGCTCGCCGTCCGTCAGACCAAGTTCAAGATAGGCCACCTGTCGAAGCGCTCGCTCGTCACCGGCGGCCTGCCTGCGCGCAGCCGCGAGCAGGGCACGGGCCTGGGCGAAATCCTTGGGCGAAAACAGGCGATGCGCGACGCGGACATAGTTCTTGAAACCGCCGCCCTTCTCCTCGCCATTGAACCGCGTTACCTCTCGGGCGTCAAGCGCATTGCTGTGTCGCTCCCAGTGCTCAAAGTATGCCTTGACGCCTTCCTTTGCCGGGCCGAAGCCTGAGTAGTATTCGTCCAGGATTTCGTCAACCGGCATCTCGGGTTTCTGGTGCATGCGGATCAGCGTGTACAGCGTCGGGCCCTGTGCGCTCCACGCGCCAAGCAACGAGTCGAAGGAAGTCGCCTCCATGCCGTTGGCGGCTGCGTGCGAGAATATCTTCGCCAGCGGGCGGGCGTAGGAGATCGGCAGGTTCGCGCCGGCGTGGGTCAGGTTCGGCCGAAGGACCATTCGCGCCCCAAGCTTGCGCCACCCGTCCCAGTTGGCGTTGCACTCGGCGATGTCCTGTTCCGTCATCGGGAAGAATACCGGCGGCACGTACAGAATCATCACGCCTTTGAGATCAAGCTCGACGGTGGGGGCCTTCCAATAGTTGGCGTAGGCGTAGCCGGCAACCTGTGCCTGCGGATCAACCTTGCGGGCCTCCTTGAGCAGCTCGATGTAGTACCTTGCGTAACGGTTGGACAGAGATGGCGCCGCACCGCTGCCGCCGCTGCCGTCGTCAAGCTCGCCCCAGCCCACGCGGGCGATGGTGAATCTCTTCGAATTTGGCGGGATTATGCCTTTGCCCCAGTAATCGGTGTTCTTGAAGCCCGGGTCGTTGGCGT
>JAAYCO010000033.1 GCA_012729725.1 Planctomycetota bacterium | reverse complement strand
TCGTCAAACGTGTCCAGAAGGAGCGTGCATGGATCAGCCTGCAGCTTGCCGGGCTGATGGTATCCGACTTCTTCTTCCGTTCGTGGCACTGAGGATATTCGCAAATCATCAATAACTACTGTCCCATGCACATCAGCACTGCCCAGCACCATCTGGATTGTTTCGTTGATGTGAAGCTTCAGAGATCCGTACTTGGAAGATGCCACCTTTGTCTTTTTGCCGTCTATGACCCACCAGTCGTTACTGCCTTCCCAGCAGTAGGCGATGTGGTGAGGTTCCTGCTTCTTCCAGCCGGTCACGACGCCCCAGTTGGTGGGGATGCGAAACCCCTGCTGGCGATGACGGGCGAACGGGCCGTTGCGGCCCTTCTGCGATCTCCAAATCAGGTTGATGAAGTTGTCCTCATCCTGGCGAACCTCGAACAAATTGAAGCCCCAGTAGCGACTGTTGGGATCCTCTTCATCCACCGGATCAAACTGCGGTATGATCCACATCTCGATGGTCCCCTCGGACAATTCCAGATTGCCAAGGGCCGGGTAAGAGACGGTTCCCGCAGATGCTGCTTGAGCACACATCAGAGCGGCGGCGGCGGACACAACAGCACCCGCAATGTTCCTTTTGATCGTCATTACATACCTCCTGTGTTTCTTCGCGGCGCATCCAGCGCCATCTTGTCGAAGCACGCACTGCATAGCTCAAATTGCTTACGGCGCGTGGCCGGTGATATTAAGTTCAACCTTGGCCACCGGGCTTGCGCCAATCATCAGAACGCGGGGCCGATGCCCGAGTATCTGCATTTGAAACTCGCCATTGTTAATCTCGAATGCCTCATCAGTAACAGCATCTCTGGCATAGAGAACGCCCGGCAGCTTCAGCTTGGGCAGGTTCAGCGTGAATCTGGCTGGTTTCTCTTTTTCGTTTAGATTGACTGCAATGAAGATCATCTGAGCCTTGCCATTCAGATGAAAGCTCGCTTTCACGTCGGGTTCATCTATGGCCAGGACATCTTCATTCTCAAAGTAAGGATGCCACTGATGGTCCGCGTCCCAATCAAACCACTGCCGCGGCGCCCACATCCTCCAGCCGATGTGCGCCTTCTGATAGTTGTTGCTGCGCGACCGGCGGTCGGTGAAGAGGTGGTTGTACATCTTGATCGGCGTATCGTGCAGCATGCCAATGCCCCAGACAAGATTGGGCGGCGCGTTGTACACCCATGTCAACTCAAGGGGCAGGCCGTACATCCGCCCATAGTACTTGGTCCGGAAGCTATCCAGATCCAAATATTCCTCAAGCGTGTCTCCCTCGGATCCATGCCGCACATCCACAAACGATTCGATGGCAAGCATCGGAGACCCGCCGGCGTGGCTGTAGAGCAGGCCGCCCTCTATCACTTCGCCGTGCGTAATCTTGTACATCCTCTTGAACATCTCTCGCTGCGGCCAGATGTTGAACGTAATGACCCTCAGGCCGGTTTCCGGATCGGTATAACCGCATCCATGATACACATCGTGGCATGGGGGCATGCTGGCGGTCCCGTCAAGGTAGACGCCTTCTATGCCCAGGTTCTGAATCATCCAGGCCAGGCCGTTGGCCAGGTAGTCTCCGTAGCCTCCGCGCGAGCAACCTTTATAGCCGCCATAGGTGAAGCGGGAGGGAGTTCGTTTCATCGCTTCTCCGAAGAACGGCCACCATGACATGTTGGGATGCAGGCCGTTCCATCCAGTGTAGGTGGTGGTCTTCATACCGTAATCATGAATCAGCTTGACCACGGCCCGATGCGCCTCGATGTGCTCGGGTTTCTCAAGATACGGCTCGCCAAATGTGCCTGGGCCGACCGGCGGATCGAATCTGGTCAGCCATCGGAAAGTGTTTACCCAGGTGACCCCCATTTCCTTGCCCATCTCCAGTTGAGTCTTGAGATTCTCCACGGCCTTTTCATCATTCTTGTAGTACTCTTCGGGCACTGCATACTGGCCATAGTACATCTCTCGCGTGGTCTTGCGGTCGTAGTCTTTCACCGGACTTGCGATCAAGCCCCATCGGTAGGAAATCTGCTTGGGCGTTTTGTAGGGGCGGTCTATCACCCGAAGGCGCAGCACGGTCTCGGCAGGCTGCTTGACAACCTCGATTGCCCGTGACTTGTCGCTGTTTCGCCAGAACTCGTTGATCTCAGAGCACCACTGCAGCCCGCGCTCGGTGTTTCCAAGCCAGATGCCCGGAACGAAATCAACAGCGAATCCGGATTCCAACCTGCCTGTCTCGGCCACTTTCGACACCAGCGGCGTAGTGCCGCGCACCGTCTTGACGCTGTACAACCGGGCCTGGTCGGGGCGCAACGGAAACTCGACGAAGAACTCGTCAATAACCGCTTCCTTGGTGTCCATGGTGAGATCGATGGTGATCAGGCCGTCGAATTCCACTCGCGTGTGAACCTGAACCGGTATCGATCCGGCTGAGCCCTTCCAAACATAGTCAACATGTTCTATGTTCTCTTCCGCGACACTCAGCACGCCTTCCCACTGCACCATCTTGTTGTTCATGTGCAGCAGCAGACGAGGGGGGGCAGCCAGCAGCTCTTCACCCTTGGAGAGTATTTGCACCGGCAAGAACCCCTGCTTGAAGGTGTATTCGCGCCCCCAGACGCTGACCTTTCCATCGCTGGCCTTGACCGGCGTCCAAGGTTCAGGCACAAAGTTTGAAAACCCATAGTGCTTGACTGCCCAGAAGGGCGGCTGGGGCCGATGAAGGTCGCGATGAACCTGGCTTATCGTCGCTCCGCCGGAATCCAGGCCGACAACCTCCAGTCGATATGGACCAGGAACTATGTCTTTGGAAGACAGACCGACGCCTGCCTGAGCTTCTTTGGGATCGGCATGTCGTTGATAAACGACCTTTTCATTCTGCAGCAACCTGAACTCGATTCTCTCCAACCTGCTTCGCACGTCGCTGGAACGAATCGCGACTTTGGCAGCGATGAGATCGGCTTTTAGGTAGTATGGCACGACCTCAACATGCAGTGGATCCCATCTTGTTGCCGGCAGCAGTCCTTGGGCCAAAACCTTGCCGCCGGCGCTGCCGAAGCGATACCCAATCATGTAGTCGCCTACCGGCGCCCTTGAGGTCAGGTTGAATATCGCGCGCCCGCCGGCAGGAACATTGCGAGTCAGCTTTTCGTGCTTGATCTTGTTGTACAGGCCCAGAGCCGCCGCCACCTGCTGTTCCACGGTGGCCGTGGTCAGAATCTCCTGCGTGGCGCGATCGGATACTCCAGCGTCAACCTGCTGGAAAAAGTTGAAGGCGCTTACTTCCGGCCGGCGCTGGTAAATGGTGTACTCAACTTCAATCGCCGCATCCTGTGAAGTCGGGTTAATGCTTTCAGCAAGAATGCCTATTGACTCATCGCCTATGGGTCCGAAATTGCGAAGCCGCAGTAACGGCACGCTGCCGCCAAACGTCAGCCGAGTGTATTTTGTCCTGTCGTGCCATTTGTCCCGGTACGACAGACACGCTACCTCTTCATTGGGAGTCACATTGTTACGAACCAGGTCAAAGCCCCACGTCGTTCCGGGAGCAGGGGTGCTATCCAGCCCAAGATCCTCGAAACGAATCTTCAGTTCGCCTTCCCATCCAAAATCGGTCGTGCGCGCCTTGTACTGCCATTTCCAGGAGTGGTTAAAATCGGTAGTGCCTTGAGCCAGCCCGTCGCCGTAAGCCCCGGCTGCATTCCCCGCAAACGCAACAGCGCTCTTGCCATCAGCGCTTAAATCGAGAAACAGCCCAATGCCATCGTCCAGCCATACCGTCCGCCCGTCGTGATATCCGGGAGTATTCGCCGCGTTTCGCATCGGCCCCGACTCCGCGGATCTGTAAACCTGCCAGCCGATATACAAGGCTTCTTCGGTGTAGCCGACGTAGACCGTCGTCTGGTTTTGATCCAGTTGACCGTCTGAAGACCGAATCATAGGCGGCAACTGTTGAGCTGCTATCCATTCACGCGATTCGACCCGCCCGTCAATGACAGGCGCATCGGAAAGCAGCGGAGCGTTATTGACGGTCAATCTGGGATAGGGCTCATTGCCATTGGCGCCTGTGACGCATAACAATAACACTGCAACAATTAAATGCCATCGGGAGATGACCGGCTTACGTATCGCGCTGGGCATTGAAGACCCTCTACTTCCGTAACATAAAAGTATGTCGAGAACAAATGCCAGGAAGGCTGTGTCCGCCTGACGCCTGACGGGAAAACGCGCACTACATGTATAAATCATGACGATCGACGCACTGTCATTCGCTGCCTCCAGGTTGTACTTGCGTTAGCCGGCCTCAACTCGATGTCGTCTGTCCGCTGCACAACGGTTCAGGCTGGCTCTTTTCCGTCCGCGGGCTGATAACGTATACAGGTCTGCCCGGTGTTCAACTTCACCGGCATGGTCTTGCATTCCGGAACGACTTGCCCTGCGACAAGTTGCCCCAGCAGTGCTATGGACTGGCGGCCGATTGTCTGCCACCCACAGACTATGTGATCAACCGCCTGGTATGGCCAGCACAGCTCAACAGGCGCCACGCCAAAATCTATAGTTATGATGCTGAGGTCATGGCCCACGCGATTGCGGAATGCTGCGTCGGCCGACAAAAACTCCAGATAGCTGGACGATGTCAGCACCAGTGCCTGAACGTCGAGATGGTAGGGCAGGTAGAACTCAAGCAACAAGCGGCCCAGAACCTCGCGAGAGAACGGCCGGATGTCCAGAAACTTGTGCGTGTGATCGAAGACCTGCCCGCGTTGTGCATGGGCCGCCCCGATTGCTTCCATCCATTTGGCGTTA
>JAAYCO010000187.1 GCA_012729725.1 Planctomycetota bacterium | reverse complement strand
ATGACTGCCGGCATGGAAGCCATGGATGACATGGATGAACTGGTTGTCGAAGGTGGTTCTCCGCTGAAGGGGTCGGTGGAGGTTCGCGGGGCCAAAAACGTCGTCACCAAGCTCATGGTGGCCTCGATGCTGACCGACGAACCGTGCATCTTCAGCAATGTGCCGTCCATCGGCGACGGCAGGCTGACACAGGCGATATGCCAGTCAATGGGCATGAGATGCCGCCAGAGTTCAGAACACGTCCTGGCGGTGCAAACCAGCGACATTATCCGAAGCGACGTGCCCGCCGAGTATGCCGGCAGCAACCGCCTGGCGATCATGCTGCTGGGTCCGCTGCTTCACCGCAAGGGGCGGGCGGTCATTCCGGCAGTCAGCGGTGGCGACCGGATCGGCCCCAGGCCTGTTGACTTTCACCTTGAAGGCTACAGGATGATGGGCGCCAATATCGAGGTGCGAGACCAGGCTTATCTTGTTCGCGCCCCCCAACGGCTCAAAGGCACGGAAATCATCCTGCCGTATCCTTCGGTCACCACCACTGAAAACCTGCTGATTGCGGCAGTGCTTGCCGAAGGAAAAACGTTCATCCGTAACGCCGCCATCGAGCCGGAGGTCATGGATCTGATCATGTTCCTCCAGAAGATGGGCGCGATCATCGACTACAACGTTGATCGCACGCTTGCGATTGAAGGCGTCAAGTCGCTTGGCGGCACAAAACACGAGATCATGCCTGACCGCATCGTCGCTGCCTCTTTAGGGGCGGCTGCGATAGCAACCGGCGGCGACATTTTCGTCAAGGGCGCGCGACAGGCGGACATGTCAACGTTCCTTAACGCCCTTCGGCGCATCGGCGGCGGCTTTGACGTGGAATCAGACGGCATTCGCTTCTACCGCCAGGGCGAGCTGAAGTCGATTACGCTTGAGACCAACGTTCACCCGGGCTTCATGACCGACTGGCAGCCGCCGTTTGTGATACTGCTGACCCAGGCGCACGGAATCTCGGTGGTGCACGAGACGGTATTCGAGGATCGTTTCGGATACGTCAAAGAGCTTCAGCGAATGGGCGCCGATGTGGGCCTGTACGATACGTGCCTCGGAAGGCTGCCGTGCCGGTTCGCGTCGAGCAACTACAAGCACAGTTGCGTGATAAAAGGCCCCACGCGCCTGCACGGCGCGGATGTAAGCATTCCCGACCTGCGCGCCGGCTTCACATATCTTATTGCCGCGATACTGGCCGAAGGCACAAGCGTGATAGACGGGGTGCACCATCTTGATCGCGGATACGAGTCGATCGACAAGACTCTCTGTGCCCTGGGCGCGAAGATCACGAGGCGCTGCGGAAGCTACGCGTCGGAATCCTCGGCAGTTACAGCGAAGCAGTAGACCGCCGGGCTGGAGCACTTTGCGTAAATCCTGTCGCCATCTTCTGGTTGCGGCTGAGCACAGCGGCGTCCGGCTGCATCGACGATGCCAAGGCATCGCCTGCTTCGCCGTCCTTGCCATGCTGGCCTAACCGACGAAGAACGACGACAACCTTTACGCAAAGTGCTGTAATACAGGCGCAAAATAAAGGGCAGGTCCGGCGGGTGGTTCCAGACCTGCCCGATCTTCAAACACAGGGACACCCTGTGCTCTCAGCAAACATCGCAGCTTGTGGCCGCGACAAGTATTCATATGCGCCGCAACCGGCGGTTTCAAATGCCTAAGTGGCATGTGGAAAAGTCTGAACAGTTGAGCAGGTGAACAGGAGACCGCAGGCGAAGCACAAACCGGTAGCGGAATGCCTACAGGTTGTTCATTGTGTTATCTACTGCTCACCTGTTCTACTGCTCGCCTGCTCTAGCACTGTGCAATCTTCATTGCACAGTGCTTAGGACCTGTAGAATGAAACCATCTCTTTGCAGGTCTTGACCTTGATCTTGCCGGCGTTGCCCGCCTGGCCGAAGGCGACCATGCGTTCGATGCAGACTTTCTTCATTGCTTCGCGCGCGGGCTTGAGGTAGTCGCGCGGGTCGAACTTCTCGGGCGTCTCGGCGAATACCTTGCGGATGGCGCCGGTGATCGCCATGCGGTTGTCGGTGTCGACGTTGATCTTGCGGACGCCGTGCTTGATGCCTCGCTGAATCTCTTCAAGCGGCACGCCGAACGTCTGCTTCATCTGCCCGCCGTACTTGTTGATGATGTCCTGAAGCTCCTGCGGAACCGAGCTGCTGCCGTGCATGACCAGGTGGGTATTCGGCAGGCGGCGGTGGATCTCTTCGATCAGGCTCATCTTGAGCACTTCGCCGGTGGGCTTCTTCTTGAACTTGTATGCGCCGTGGCTGGTGCCGATGGCGACCGCAAGGGCGTCCACGCCGGTGTCCTTGACGAACTGCTCTGCCTGGTTGGGATCGGTCAGGTGGGCCTGGGCTTCCTCTTCGCTGAGTCCGGCGCCATGACCATCTTCAATGCCGCCAAGCGCGCCGATTTCGCCTTCGACGCTGACTCCGGCTGCGTGGGCGCTTGCGACGACTTTGCCTGTCACCTGCACGTTGTACTCGTAAGTGCTGGGAACCTTGCCGTCCTCGCTGAGCGAGCCGTCCATCATGACGCTGGTGAAGCCCTGCTCGATGGCGCTCTGGCAGGTTGCATAGCTGTTTCCGTGGTCGAGGTGCATCACCAGCGGAATGTTCGGATAAAGCTCGGCGGCGGCCAGCATCAGGTGTCGCAGGTAGGCGTCCTGGCTGTATGAGCGGGCGCCTCTGCTGGCCTGGATAATGGCCGGGGAATCTGTCTCTTTGGCTGCTTCCATGATGGCCTGAATCTGTTCCATGTTGTTGACGTTCAGGGCCGCCACGCCGTAACCGTTTTCCGCGGCATGATCAAGCAGTATTCGCATTGGCACAAGTGGCATAGTCACTCCATCCTTGTTCTAGTGGTTTCTGTGAAAGCATCCGGAGACGTACCCGGCGCGCGGCATTATAAGCCGCCCCCCGATTCATGAAAAGGGGGAATTGGATGAAAGTCTCATCCGGCGTCAGCCCTGGGCATGTTGCCGCCGGCGCCCCGGCTCAGAAGGTAACGCCTGCCCACGAACTTCCAGTTGATCAACTTCATGAAGGCCTCAATCCAGTCGTGCCTTTTTAAGCCCGCCTTGCGACTGTAGGCGTGTTCCCAAAGATCGAGCGCAGCCAGCGGCGTGGCGGGCCAGAAGGCCATGTTCACCAGTTCGCCGGTCTTGAAAATCGTCAGCTTGTCTCTTGCGGTGTCATGGGCAAGCACCACCCATCCGCGCCCGGCGGCGGCGTGAGCATAAGAGGCGAAGTAGCTGCTGGCGTCCTTTGTGGATCCGAAGCTTCCTGTCAGGGCCTGATCCAGCTCAGGCGGCATCTCTTTGCCGCCGGGTTCGAGGCAGTTCCACAGCAGACAGTGCAGTATGTGCTCGCTTCGCGTGAAAGTCAGCAGGCGAGAGTATATCTTCATCGCCGACCAGTCGCCCGCGGCGCGAGCCTGCCAGAGCCTGGTTCGAACACCGTTGAGCATGCAGGCGAATCGGCCATGCAGCTCGTAATGCGCCTCCAGGATTTTTCGCGGGTAGAGCGGCTCAAGCCCGTCGAAGGCAAAAGGCAGCAGCGGCCGCACGTAGCAGCAGTTGGAGTAGTGAAACACTTCCTCCGCCTTGTCTGCAAATATAGAAGCCTGCAAACGCTCTATAATGGCCGGTCCGTCTGTCTGCCTGTTGATCATGGCTGTTCCTCCGTGCTCTAGGAGATTCTACGATTGAGGGATGCGGATGATTGCTGAATTGCGGCGGTCGGCGGTTTATCGGGTGCTGCTATAATTACACGAGCCCGTCTCGGGCTCCAAGGGGATCACGATGAAACCTTCCAGGCATACTTCATCCGTCTGGATGAAATGGGCGGATCTTCCAACTCGGCCAAAACTTGAGAAGGATCTCAAGACGGATGTCTGCATTGTGGGCGCGGGTATTGCGGGGCTCAGCGCCGCTTACACTCTGGGCAAGCTGGGCAGATCAGTGGTGGTTCTTGACGACGGCCCGATCGGCGGCGGCGAAACCAATCGCACCACGGCTCATCTGTCCAACGCCATCGACGACCGGTACTACAGCATCGAGCGAATCCACGGGCGGCGGGGTGCGCAGATGGCTGCGGACAGCCACACCCAGGCGATAAATCGCATTGAAGAAATCGTGCGCAAGGAGGGCATCGACTGCGACTTCTCGCGGTTGGACGGCTATTTGTTCGTGCCGCCCGGCTGGGATGAGGAGGACCTTGAGAAGGAACACGAAGCCGCCAAGAGAGCGGGTCTGGCCGACCTGAAGCTGACGCACCACTCGCCGCTGGCGCAGGTCAGCACGGGCGCAAGCCTCAAGTTCCCGAATCAGGGGCAACTGCACCCGCTCAAGTATCTTTTTGCGCTTGCTGAACTGGTTGAGAGAAATAAAGGCGTGATATTTACTGATACGCATGTGAAGGATGTCGAGGCCGGCGATTCGCCTGCCGTGCTGACCACTCGCGGGCCGATCGTGCGCGCGGAAGCGGTTATCGTCGCCGCTAACACTCCGTTTATAGACCGCTACGCCATTCACACCAAACAGGCGGCCTATCGCACCTACGTCATCGCCGCGAGCGTGCCGGCAGGCAGCGTGCCACGAGCCTTGTTCTGGGACATGATGGATCCATACCACTACGTCCGCCTTCAGCCTGACGGCGGCGGCAACGGCGCGGACCTGCTTATCATCGGCGGCGAAGATCACAAGACCGGCCAGGCAAACGATGGGCAGGAAAGGTGGAATCAGCTTGAAATATGGGGCTGCGACCTCTTCCCGATGATCGACGAGGTGGTGGATCGATGGAGCGGCCAGGTAATGGAGCCAATCGACGGGCTGGCATTCATCGGAAAAAACCCGACGGACAAGGGCGAGGTTTACATCGCCACCGGGGACAGCGGCATGGGCATGACCCATGGAACCATCGCCGGCATGCTGCTTGGCGACCTGATTGTCCGCAGGGCCAGTGAATGGGAAGATCTCTATCGCCCCAACCGCCACCCCATGCACGCCGCAGCCGAGTTCGTGAAGGAGAACCTCAACGTCGCAAACAGGTACGCCGACTGGCTTCGCAAGAGCGAGAAGCGATCAGAGATATCCATCAAACCCGGCGAAGGCGGCATAGTGGGACCTGGCCGAGATAAGGTCGCCGTCTATCGAGACAAGGAAGAGCAGTTGCACAAGTTCTCGGCAAGCTGCCCGCACCTGGGGTGCGTTGTGTCGTGGAATTCCACCGAGAGCAGTTGGGACTGCCCCTGCCACGGTTCCCGCTTCGACAGCGATGGCAACCTGCTTAACGGCCCGGCAAACCACCCGATGGGCAAGGCGGTTCCGGAAGAAGAGCGAAAGCCGCAGAAGGGAAAAGAGGCCGCGTGAGCTGCCGCTACGGATGCGGCTGAGCGTTTGCCGTGGCGAGTATTCGTCTCAGCCGATCGGCGTAGCCTTCATCGATCAGGCGACGAAGGCGGTCGACGTCGTAGAACACCTCCAGCATCAACGTGCCGTTGTAGCGGATGTCCGCAAGCCCCCGTGCAATGCCGTCGGTGTCGAGGGTTCCCAGGCCCGGCATATCGTGATCATCATTTACGCCGCCGTTGTCGTTGAAGTGAACATACGCAAGCTTGTGGGCGACCTGGCGCATCATCCGCGGGGCGTCGCCAACCATGTTCGCGTGCCCGGTGTCGAAACAGACGCCCACGTTGCCGCCGGCGAGATTCAGTATGTCAAGCAACTCGGCCACGTCGCTGCCGATGACGTGGTAGGCGGGCAGATTCTCGAAAGCGAAAGTCACGCCGGTCTTAGCGCCATATTCTCCAAGCTCGCCGGCGGAGCGGATCAGTTGCTTCAGGCGACGGCGCTTCTGGTCTTCACTGACGCCCTCATGCCGGATCGTCGAGCAATGCACTACAACAAGCTTGCCGCCAAGTTCAATCGCCAGGTCGGCCTCGGCTTTAAAAGAGTCCACGGCGAATCGCCTGGAATTCTCGTCGGGCGAGGAAGGATCGTACCGCTCTCCGAAAACTCCGTGCAGGCTGTCGCAGGGCATGCCCGTTGCAGAAAGGGCGTCTTTCATCTGCGATAGCGAAACATTCGCCTCCTGATTGCGATAGACCTGAACGACAGTGCAGCCAAGCTCGCGCAGGCACGCTAACCATGGCGACAAGTGGATGTGATCGAACCCGATGGGCGCTACTGTTCCCAGATTGACTGACATATTCACCACTGGAACCGCCCACGCGCGGCGGCTACTGCGAGTTGGCCTGATTCAGCCGGCGCCGGATGTACTCCGCGCGAACCTGGGCGCGCTGCTGAGGTTCCATCTCCTTGTTGGTTATCTTCTGCAGATGGGCAGGCTGAGTAAGGAGGAACAACTCGTTTATGAGCCGGATGTCGATGTTGGTGACGCGTTTGAGGTTCACCCCCAGCCGAGCCAGCGACAACAAATACATCGTTTCCTCGGAACTGATGAGCCTGGCGCTTCCGAGTATCGCCATTGCCCTGAATATCTTGTCGTCGACGGCCGCCGGGCGGCGGTGCATCAGCGATTCCCGCGCCTTGCGTTCGTAAGTGACGAACTGCGGCACGTAATTATCTCGGAAATCCTCTATGATTGCGCGTTCGCTCTTGCCGAGGGTTGTCTGGTTGGATATCTGGAAGAAATCGCCGCTGGCCTCGGTTCCCTCGCCGAAGAGGCCGCGGATCTCAAGGTGCATGTCCACCGCGGCCCGGAACGCCTTCTCGATCTCGCCGGTCATCTTCAGCGCCGGAAGGTGCAGCATTACGCTGAGTCGCATGCCGGTGCCGACGTTTGTCGGACATGCGGTGAGATATCCGAACCGGCTGTGGAATGCGTAGGCGACGCGGCTTTCAAGTTGCTCGTCGATCTGAGCGATCTGTTCCCATGCCTCGTCAAGCTGCATGCCCGCACGCAGAACTTGCAGCCGCAGATGGTCTTCTTCGTTGACCATTATGGCGACGGTTTCATCTTCGCTGACGGCGACGCCGCGCGCGTGGGGGGCCTGTGCGTGCTGGCGGGAAATCAGGTGACGCTCCACAAGAAGCTGCCTGTCGGTCTCGCAGGCGGCGCTGACGTCCACGTAGAACGAATTGCCGGAAAGCCCGCAGGCAAGGACCTCCTGCCTGAGGCGCTGCTCGAGTTCAACCTGCTGCTGCTGCGTGGTGCGTGAAAGGAACGGCACGCCGGCGACATTCCTTGCCAGGCGGATGCGCGAGGAGATAACGACGTCCTGCATGGGGCCGCCGCCCCCGAGCCATTCGCCGGCCCGCTGAGTCAGGTCGGCAAGTCTCATGATCGCTCCATCTCCTTGATCTTGTCGCGCAGCATGGCTGCCTGTTCGTAGTCTTCCTCGCGGACCGCCGCGTTGAGCTGGGCGCGAAGGCGAAGGATGGTGTTGTGCTTGGCCTGCTGATCGTCGGCGCCTTTGGGCATCTTGCCCACGTGGGCAGTGGCCCGCTCCTGCGCCCGCTGCATAAGGGGTTCAAGGGCGGGGGCGAAGGCGTCATAGTCGTTTGGGCAGCCCAGCAGGCCCTGCTGGCGGAATTCCTTGAAAGTGAGGCCGCAGATGTCGCACTTCAGGTCGGCCAGGTGCTGTCCCCTGGCGCTGTGCAGAATGAAATCCTCAAGCAACTGGCTTATGGGCACGTTCGGCTTGATGGTTATGCCGTCGGCAGCGGCGCATTCCTCGCACAGATGCTTCTGTATCTTCTGGCCGTTTTCGATTTCCGTCAGATAGATGCTCGCCGGCTTGCCGCACTTGTCGCACTTAAACTTCATATAACAGTATACTAGATCGCCACGGCGATTGAGTCAATACAACCGCCACCGGATCAGCCGCTTGCGCAAACAAAGAAGGCAGGAGTGGCGGCTGCCAATCCTGCCTTCTGGGATCATTCAAAACTGCGTGTTAACTGCGACGTCTCTTCAACAACCCTGCGCCGCCCAACGCCAGCAGGGCGATGGTGGTGGGTTCGGGGCTTTGCGATATGTCTGGCACGCTAGTACCGTAGTTCGTGGCAAGTATGCCGAGATCGCTTACATCCACGATTCCGTCCATATTGAGATCGCCCTTGCTCCACTTTGCGTTCTGACCATAATTGGTGGCCAGAATTCCCAAGTCGGTAACGTCCACAACGCCATCGAGGTTCACATCGCCAGCCAACCCCTCCCTGCTTACGAAGTTGTCGAAGCCCGTATGCAAGGGATTGGGAGCGGGGAGGCCACCCGGATCGACTTCATTTCCATTCAGGGCGGCGTAGACGCCGGACAAGCCCTCAGTCAGAACCTGGCTCCCGCTAACCAGCTTCTGAACTTCCCCGAGCAAGTTCTCGCCATCCCAAGCCTGGCCAACCAGCAGCACATTCTCCCCAACGTCCAGCACCTGGAGCTTGAGCAACAGGGTCTGGCCCAACTCGCCGTAGTTCTCGGGAGTAGTCATGCCTTGGCCAAGGATTATGTCGAAGTCAACGCTCTCAGCCGTGCCTTCAATGGACACCAACTCGATCTTGTGAAAAAACGGATCGTAATTCAGCCCATACGCGGAAAGCTCGGTGCCCGTACTCAACCGGGCAACAAGGCCCTGATCGTTCCCCTCTACCGCTAACCAGTGCCTCAAGGTCGCTCACCATCGCCGCAAGCTCCTGCGCCTGGGCCGACAATTCCTGCGATGCCGACGCCGATTGGGCGGCATTGGATGCATTTGTCTGCGTCACCTGGTCCATT